>NZ_JBVVPY010000008.1:0-304829 GCF_055811335.1 Mesorhizobium sp. WSM4847
ATGGTGCGCACCAACAAACCCTGGAATCCGGCTTCCGTTTGAAGCACGGTTGCTCAACCGTCTCGGCGCTGCGCGCCAATCCACCTTCTCCCACAAGGGGAGAAGGCAAGATGGCGCTTCGCCCCTCACGGCCCCGCCCGCCTGCGCCGCCGCTCATAGAGCATGACCAGCGTTTCGGCGGTCAGCGCCGGCTTCTTCTCACCTTCGATCTCGACGATGTTGGCCGCCTTCATCAGATACTGGCCGGGGCCCTTGTCCTCCATGGACAACAGCGTGATCCGCAGCCTAATGCGCGCGCCGGCCCTGACCGGCGCCAGGAACCGCACCTTGTCAAAACCATAATTGAAGACGGCTTGCGTGTTTTCCGGCACGATGCCCATGTCGAGCGCCAGCGCGCCGATGATCGACAGCGTCAGATAGCCATGCGCGATGGTGGCGCGGAACGGGCTCTGCCGCTTCGCCCGCTCTGGATCGACATGGATCCATTGGCGGTCGCCAGTGCATTCGGCGAACTGGTCGATGCGGCTCTGGTCGACCGTCGTCCAGTCCGACACGCCAAGCTCCTGCCCTGTCATCGTCCTGAGCTGTTCGTAGGTCGGCGGCGGCCTCAGCCGTATTTGCGTCATTCCTGCTTTCCCGATCGCTTGCCCTGCCTCCGGACCACGAACCGGCCGCCTCTGTCAATTCGCTCAGTGTGTTCCGCCGCGATATCCTCGGCCGGATCGCGCCAGTGCCGGTGTAGAGCTGGCAACAGGATTATCGAGCAAGAGGAACTTTGTGCGCCTCGGCGGGACCAACACCAAGGCTTTCGCCAGCCGGGATGACGACAGAAAAGTCCAGCGGCTTGGGAAACAGCCTACTTCTTGTCGTAGCCGCTGCGGATTTCCTCCATCGCCTCCTTGATGCGCTCGCGCAGGATCTCGACCGATTCGGTGCCGGATTTCCTGGCCAGCTCGGCCACCTCGCCGGCATTCTTCAATGCGGTTTCGAAGGATTTCCTGGCGAACGCCGTTTGCTTGGCCATCAGCTCCCGAGGATCGCCCGGCGCCCTGTAGTCCTGTGCCATGTCGGCGATCTCGTGCAGCGTGTCCTGCAGCATCTCGCGTTGTCTGGAGAGCAGCGACGACGCTCCGGCAGCGCTTGCCCTGGCCGACTTTTCCAGTGCTTCGAGGTTCTTTCGATGATGGCTGAGGATCGCCTCGACATCGACGTTCGGCAGCTTCAGGTCGCGGCCGAACCTGCCGAACATGTCGATGAAGGTGTCGGATTCCGGTCGCTTTGCCATGGTGGTTTTCCTCTGTTGCTGCGAATTCGGCAGCTGAAGAGAAACAATAGAACAGCGGAGCTTCGCGGTCCATTCGGCCGCGCACACATCGCGCCTCAGCCGACGAGGAACAGCCGTTCCAAAGTGTGGAGCACGACGCCGGCCAGGCCGCCGATGACCATGCCGTTGAAGCGGATATATTGCAGGTCCCTGCCGATGTTCATTTCGATCAGCCTGGTCAGTTGCGCAAGGTCCCAGCGCTTGACCTGATCGGCGATGAATTTCGAGACGCCGCTCTTCTGGCTTTCGACGAACGACGACAGCGCAACGATAAACCCCTGGTTCATGTCGGCCCTGATCTGGGCGTCGCCGGCAAGATGGCGGCCGACCTCGACGAACATGCTGGCGAGATGGGCGCGAATCATCGAATTCGGCGCCTTGGCGTCCTGCTCGATGAACACACTGAGGCTTTCCCACATGTCGCCGGCCAGCGCCTTCAGCTCCGGCCGGGCGAGGAAATCGCGCTTCAGTTTCTCGGCGCGCTTGGCATATTGCTTGGACGTCCTCAGCCGCTCGACGAAGCTCAGGACAAAACGGTCGAATTCGGCGCGCATCGGGTGATCGGGATCGGCCCGCACCTCGTCGAGCAACGAACCGGCGGAGGCGACGATCTTCTTCAGCAGATAGGCGTCGGCGCGAAACAGGTTGAACAGCGACGGCAGTTCCTCGCGGATCTTCTCGCGCATCGTCGCCAGCGCCTGCTCGTCGCTCAGGAAACGGCCGACGACCTCGGTGAATTCGTCGAACAGCCTTTGGTGGCGGCGGTCGTCGGTCAGCGCCGACAGCAACTCGGCGGCGAGCGGCGCCAGCGGCACCTTTTCGATCTGCTCCAGAATGCGGCTGCTGACGAAGCCGCGCAGGCCGGATTGCTCGACGGCCGCCAGTGTCTGCGGCACCAGCCGGCCGACGAAATGCGACAGATCGGCGGCGCGGTTGGGGTCGGCCAGCCAGTCGGCGACGAGCGCGGAAAAATCGACCTCGGCAAGCTTTTCGCGCACCGGCTCGGGCGCCAGGAAATTGGCCTCGATGAAGCGGCCGAGATTGTCGGCGATGCGGTTCTGGTTCTCCGGGATAATCGCGGTGTGCGGGATCGGCAGGCCGAGCGGCCGTCTGAACAGCGCCACCACCGCATACCAGTCGGCCAGCCCGCCGATCGTCGCCGCCTCGGCGAAAGCAGCGACGAAACCCAGCCACGGATAGTGGCCCTCGAACGACTTGGCCACCGCAAAGATGAGCACGCAGAGGGCGAGCGCTGCGGTGGCGACGAATTTTGTGCGCCGAAGCGCCGAAAGTTTGGCCTCCGCGTCGGCATCGAAGCGGGCGGACGCCCAAGCCGGTGATGATTGTGACATGGATGAACTGCTCCTGGTCTATGTCGCGGAGTTAACTTAGTAATCCGCCCACCCGAATGCGCGCCATATCAGGGTCGTGGTTTGCACGACCGCCCACACAAAGCTGATAAAAATATTCAACTATTATGCGGTGCTTGTCTGGAATTATTCCAAGGTATAGGCCATATTAGGGTTGAGCTACTGCTTCGTGAGGACACAATGCGGCTGACACGCCAGACCAACTACGCCATGCGCATCCTGATGTATTGCGCCGCGAATACCGACCGGCTGAGCCGCATCCCGGAGATTGCGGCGGCCTACTCGGTGTCTGAACTTTTTCTCTTCAAGATCCTGCAGCCTTTGGTCGAGCATGGTCTGGTCGAGACGGTGCGCGGCAGGAACGGCGGCGTCAGGCTCGGCCGCGCGGCCGAATCGATCACATTGTTCGACGTCGTGCGCGTGACCGAAGAGAGCTTCGCCATGGCTGAATGCTTCGAGAACGACGCTGCCGAATGTCCGCTGGTCGACAGTTGCGCACTGAATTCGTCGCTGCGCGAGGCGCTCAATGCCTTCTTCGCCGTGCTCGAGCGCTATACGATCGCCGACATGGTGGCAGCGCGCCCGAACGTGCGCCACCTGCTCGGCATCGACATGCTGGTGCAAAGGGCGCCGGCCGCCTGATCCGGGTCGAGCCATAGCCGAACAGCGCTTGCGCTGCCCCTCACCTGCCTGCCGGCATCCTCTCCCCGTATAGTGACGGGGAGAGGGAGGCTCCCGTCAATGATTTCGCCAATCGCCAGCGTTGCAAAAGGGCGCCGGCTTTGCGGCCAGCCCCTTCTCCCCGTCACTATACGGGGAGAAGTGCCCGGCAGGGCGATGAGGGGCAGCGCCGACCCCTGCAAGTTGGAACGCGTTGGTTGCAGCCCGGCTGACTATCAGACCGACCTAAGCCGCTGACTGCGGCAGCACGAACGGCATGTCTCCGGCCGGCAGCACGCCGACCCGCAGCCGGCAATCGAACACTTTTTCGATCAGATCGTCACTCAGCACGTCCTGCGGTGAGCCGGTGGCGGCAAGCCTGCCGCGGTGCATGACAAAGATCCTGTCGACATATATCGCCGTCAAGTTGAGGTCATGCAGGATCGCGACAACGCCGCCGCCCCGCCTGGCGAAATCTCGGGCGATGTTCATGATGATCAATTGGTGCTTGATGTCGAGGCTGGAAACCGGCTCGTCGAGGAAGAGATAGCGCGGTTTGCCGTCGAGGACCGGCGCCCAGACCTGGCAAAGCACACGGGCCAACTGCACGCGCTGCTGCTCGCCGCCCGAAAGCTCCTGGTAGAAACGGCCGGCAAAGCCGTCGAGATCGACGCGCGACAGCGCCCGTTCGGGCAGGCGCTCGTCCTCGCCGGGCAGCGCGCCCGAGCGCCCGCCGAGCAGGCCAAGCCTGACGATCTCGCGCACCGTGAAGGGAAACGACAGCGTCGTCGCCTGCGGCAGCACCGCGCGCAGCATGGCGGCCTCGACCGGCTTCATCACCGACAGGTCGCGACCGTTGATGGTGACCTCTCCCGAATAGGCAAGATCGCCGGACAGCGCCCTCAGGAAGGTCGTCTTGCCCGAACCGTTGGGACCGACGATGGCCGCGATCTCACCGGGCCGCATGTCAAAATCGACATTGGCGACGATGCCCTTGCCGCCGATCGCCACCGAGACATCCCGCGCTGCGATCATGCCCGCACTTCGCTCATGAAAAGCCCTCTCACAGGTCCCCCTCTTCACAGGTCCCCCGCTTCACAGGTCAACGACGCCACGCTTGCGCAGCAGGATCCAGAGGAAGAACGGGGCGCCGGCGATCGCGGTGACGATTCCGATCGGCAGTTCCGCCGGCGCCACGATGGTGCGGGCGACGGCATCGGCCAGCAGCAGCAGGCAAGCGCCAAGCAGGGCCGAGGCCGGCAGCAGATAACGATTGTCCGGGCCGATGGCCAGGCGCAGCAGATGCGGCACGACGATGCCGACAAAGCCGATGCCGCCGCTGACGGCGACAGACGCCCCGACCGCCGCCGAGACGCCGACGATGGCCGTGTATTTCAGCCGCTGAACCGGAATGCCGAGATGGCCGGCGGTGGCTTCGCCCAGCGCCAGCGCGTTGAGGCCGCGCGCCAGGAACGGCATCGCCGCCAGCGCCAGCACGATCACAGGCCCAACGGAGCCGATTTTCTGCCAGGTCGCACCGGCGAGCGAGCCGAGCTGCCAAAAAGTCAGGTCGCGCAACTGCCGGTCGTCGGCCATGAAGATCAGGATACCAGTCAGCGCCATGGCAAGGGCCGCCAGTGCGATGCCGGCGAGCAGCATGGTGGCGACCGAGGTTTGGCCGTGCCGGGTGGCCACCTGATAAAGCACCAATGTCGTCACCAGCCCGCCGCAGAACGCCGCCAGCGGCAGAGCGAGTGTGCCCAGCATCGAAGTTATCGGCGCCAGCACTGTGGCGCCAAGCACGATGACGGACACCGCGCCGAGGCTCACTCCGGCCGAAACGCCGATGAGACCGGGGTCTGCCAGCGGGTTGCGGAACAGCCCTTGCATCACCGCGCCGGAGACGGCCAGTGCTGCGCCGATCAGCACACCGAGCGTGACGCGCGGCAGGCGGATATCGTAGACGATCAGGCGGTCGCGCGCGCTCAGCGCCTCGTTGCCGGGTGCTGCACCCAACAGCCAGTCGCCGACGACGCTGACGGCCGAGGCATCGGATGCGCCTGAGGTCAGCGACAACAGGACGGCAACGGCAAGTCCGAGGCACAAAGCCAGGATGACGATGCGCGCGCGCCCAGAGCGGTCGCCGTCGGATGCTGTCGCCATAGTGCTCGAACCAGCGATCGATTGATCCACCATCGGGCGCCCGCTCAGTCCGCGGCCTGCCCGCCATAAAGCGAGGCGGCAAGGTCGCGGATGACGTCGGCGGTGCGCGGCCCGAAGCCGAGCAGATAACCGCCATCCATGCGGACCACCTTGCGCGCCGCACCCGCCGGTGTCGACCGGATGGACGGGTTCGCGAACAATTCGTCGTCCGATACGCCGGGACCGGCATTGTTCATCATCAGGATCACGTCGGGCCTGGCGGTGATGACAGCCTCGTCGGACATTTGCTTGTAGCCGGAATAGCCGTCGACCGCGTTGACGCCGCCAGAAAGTCTGATGATGCCGTCGGCGGCGCTGTTGCTGCCGGAAGCGAGGATCTTGCCGCCCCGCATCGACAGCACGAACAGGACGCGCTTGCGGTCCTTGATCGAGGCGGTCTGCTTTTCGGCGGCCTTCAGCTTGACATCGATCTCGGCTGCCAGCGCAGCGGCCTTGGCGTCGGCGCCAAGCGCCTTGCCGACGATGCGGATCTTTTCGAGAATGCCTTCGTGGTCGTAGCGCTCGGGCACCTCGATGAACGGGATGCTCGTCTTCTTCAGCACGTCGACGGTTTGCTTCGGCCCGCTGCCGTGCAGCGCCAGGATGCCCGACGGATTGACCGACAGCACGCCTTCTGGCGACAGCTGGCGCATGTAACCGACGTCAGGCAGCTTGAGCGCCGCCTCGGGATATCGGCTGGTCGAATCGCGAGCGACCAGCCGGTCCTGCTCGCCGAGCGCAAAGACGATCTCGGTGATCGAACCGCCAATGGCCGCTATCTTCGACGGGTCCGAGAAACCTCCGTGCCTTCGGCAGCGCGGGCCGGCAGCGCAAAGGCCGCGCAAAGGCACATCGTGGCCCCAAACGCCATTCTAAAAACACGCGCCCGTTCAAGCAAAGCAGCCATTGTCGTTGTCCTCAGGCTGCGGTCGGGCTTGGAATGCGCGGCAGGTTCTCTGCCAGAAACCGCCAGTCCTCGCGCTCGCTTTCGCCTTCGTGGCGCTTGCCGAAGAACTGGATGATCATCTTGCCGTCGGCGCCATAGGCTTCGAGAGACGTGACATGGCCATCCTTGGTCGACTTGCGCACGGCCCAGACCTCTTGGATGTGGTCGGTCCGCAGATGCAGGTGGAAGGTCTCGTCCAGCACGTTGATCCACGGCCCCATCGGCTTGATCGACTTGATCGGGCCCGAATGGATCTGGATGCAGCCGCGATTGCCAACAAAGCACATGATCGGCATCTCGCCCTCGGCGGCATGATGGAACATGGCGCTGACGGCATCGTGGTCGAGCAGCCAGGCGTAATCCTGGCCAACCATGCGCAGCGCCTGGCGGCGGTCGAGCTTCAGCGTCTTCAGCATGCCGAAGAACTGATGCACGTCGGTCAGACGGCTCCAGCGGTCGCGCAGATCGTCGACGTCAGCGGAAGCGGCGGAAGCCTCGGCCTCGCTTTCAGGCCCGCCTTCTGAGATCGACCCTTCCTCTGAAATCGCGACGCTCGACTCCTGGTTCGGCGATTCCAGCTCGGCCACCAGCTTCTGATAGGCATAGAGGTTCGACGCCGGCCGCAGATGCACCTTGTGCACCGCCTCGCCTGCCGCATCGAAGAACTGCAGGCTGCGCCTGATATCGCCGCCGTCGCGCTTTTCGACGGCAAAGCCGTGCGCCCAGGCTTTCGGGAAGATGCGCAGGTCAATGTTCTCGCCGAGCACCATGGCATTGTGGTTGCCGGTCACGACCTTGTCGTAGACGCCGATCTTCTCGTGCACGGCGCTTTCATTGCGCGTCAGCGCCATGACCTCGCCGACGGCCTCGAGGCCGGTCAAAAGATCGTTGACGCGCGGCTCGACGCGGAGGACGCCGTCGCCGCAATGCGCGGCGACCAGCTCGGCCTCCGAAATGCCAAGCTGGGCGGCGAGATCGCGCTCGCGCGTCTTCGGATTGTCTGCCCGCGCCCGCCGGATCTCGTGCGGCGCGGGCCTTACGCGCTGGTCCATATTTTTATTACCTACTTGTTGAGGATGAGCTTGCCCTGGCGGGTGATTTTTAGCCGGTAGAGCGCTCCGTGATGCTCGATGCCGATCTCGTGCTCGCCCTGGAACAGCGCGTTGCTGGACAGGGTCCTCACCGTCAACGGAACCCGGTCGAAACGAGCCGAATTGTCGTCGGAACGGAGGACGCGATCGCGAAAGTCACTGGGCCGAAAGTCATTGGGCCGAAAGTCTTTGGGATTGTGCGTGTTCATCTGGTTCGATCCCTTTCCTGGGCCGGGCCTGGTCGGCTGGCGCGGCGCTGCGTGAAATGCCGATTCATTTCTTGATTTTAATACTCAGGTTTACTAGTCAGTGCAATACCGGACTAGATGAGTCAAGATTTAAGAAGCCGGACACGACGAAAAATGCCGGCGCGTCAAGCCGGCCAGCATCGAACCAGGATTTTTGGAGTTGGGGCATGGGGTTGGGGAATTGGGGACGGCTGGGTCTGGCCAATAGCAGCCCAGATCCGAGGCATCGATCGATGGCAAAGCGCATGGCGGCATTGCTGGCGGGCGCTGCGGCGATCGCGCTGCTCACCCCGTCGGCCCATGCTCAGTCGGCCAATGCCCAACAGGCCGCCCAAACTGCAACAGATCGGCAGCAGGCCGAACAGGCGCAGACGCCTAAACAGGCTGTGACGGCCGCGGCAGGCGCAACGCTGCTCGACCAGATCCTGGTCGTCAGCCGCACCGGCGAGACGGCGATCGATTCCCTGGCTTCGGTCAGCCATGTCGATCAGGAGCAATTGCAACGCCGCATGGCGACGACGCCCTACGACATGCTGTTGGGTGTGCCGGGTGTAGCGGTCCAGGCCGACGCAAGGCGCGTCTCCTCCAGCATCAACATCCGTGGCTTGCAGGATTTCGGCCGCGTCGCGGTCATCGTCGACGGTGCGCGGCAGAATTTCCAGCGCTCCGACCACGGCCCGCAATCGACCTTCTATATCGACCCGGAACTCATCAAATCCGTCGACGTCATTCGCGGCCCGGTCGCCAACACCTACGGCTCGGGCGCCATTGGCGGCGTCGTCCTGTTCGAGACCAAGGACGCGGACGACTATCTTCGCAACGGCGAGACGTGGGCGGCGTCCGCGACCGGGCGCTATGAGAGCAACGGCGAAGGCTGGACGACCAGCGCTGCCGGCGCCTACCGTTTCAACGAAAACTGGGATGTCCTCGGCAACATCGTCTATCGCGACTACGACGACTACAAGGATGGCGGCGGCGATACGGTCGACGGCACCGGCTTCGACGTTTTGAGCGGCCTGCTGAAGACAACCATCCGCCCCAACGAAAACAGCGAACTGAAGCTGGGCTGGAATGGCACGAGCGACGGCTGGAACGAGGTCAGCGGCGGCACGCCGGTGAATGACGTCGACCTGGAGGCGAATACCTTCACGGCGCGCTACAACATCACCGATGAAGACAAGAGCTGGCTCGATCTCCACGTCAACGCGTCCTACAACAAGACCAACATGGAGATGACGAGCCTGGTTCCGCAAAACCGCTTTGATCCAGTCACCGGTCTTCCCATCGTCCTGCCGGCGGGCTCGATGTCGACCTTCGATGTCGGCACTTCGGGCATCGACATCTGGAACACCTCGCGGTTCGAGACCGCCGGCATTGCGCACGAACTGACCTATGGCGGCGACTGGGTTGGCGACGAGGTCGAGACCGGTGGCGCCGCAGGCGGCGCCAGTTTCTATACCCCTTGGGGCAAGCGAAATGTTTCCGGCGCCTACATCGAGGACAAGTTCACCTGGGACTGGCTCGAAATCATCGCCGGGCTGCGTTACGACAGTTACAAGCTCGAAAGCGATGTCGGCGAAACCTCCGGCGACCGGCTGTCGCCGCGCATCACCGTCGGCGTCTCGCCGTTCGAAACCGCCAGCCTTGCGGGACTGCAATTCTACGGCACCTATGCCGAGGGATATCGCTCTCCGTCGCTGTCTGAAACCCTCATCAGCGGCAACCATCCGGCAGGCGTCAGCTTTCCCTTCCTCCCCAATCCCGATCTGAAGCCTGAAACCGGCAAGACCGTCGAATTCGGTATCAACTACAAGCGCGATGACATCCTCGAAGCTGGCGACGCGTTTCGTTTCAAGGCCGCCTACTTCAACAACGACGTCGAAGACTACATAGCAGATGTAACGCTATCGGCATTCGACCCGACCAGCGGCTGCCCGTTCGGCCCCGGCATCCCGATCTGCGTCCAATACCAGAATTTCGCCAAGGCCAAGATCAACGGCTTCGAGATGGAAGGTGTCTATGATGCCGGATGGGGCTATGCCGGGCTCTCAGCTTCGATCATCGATGGTCACACGATTTCCTACGATGGCGAGCGGGCAGACCTCGTCACCGTCCCCTCTTCGCAGGTCACCGGGCAACTCGGCTTCCGCTTTCTGGAGGACAAGCTGACCGTCGGCGGCGAGGTGCAGTATAATGGCAAGCCGAAGGGCAACTCGGTGGCCAAGGACTACACGCTGGTCAACGCCTTCGTCAGCTACCAGGCGACCGACAATCTCAAGGTCGACTTCCGCGCCGGCAATTTGTTCGACGTCAAATACACCAACCCGTTGAATGCACCAGCCACTGTTGTAGTTTACGAGCCTGGCGTCACGCTCAAGCTGGCGGCGACAATGCGATTTGGAGGCTGACGACAATGACAAGCTTGACGGCATCGCTTCGCCTGCTGACCTCGGTGCTGGCCATGCCGCTTGCGATGGGTCCGGCGTGGGCGCAACAGTCTGCGCCTGCCCCTGCTCTCACGCTTGAACTCAATGGCGCGCAACCCTCCGACAAGGGCTGCCGTCTGACGTTCGTGGTCAACAACACGCTCGGCGCCGATCTCTCGAAAGCGGCGTTCGAGATCGCGCTGTTCAACGAGGCCGGCGTCGTCGACCGGCTGACCGTGCTCGACTTCAAGGACCTGCCGGCGGGCAAGACCAAGGTGACGCGTTTTGACCTTGCCGGCGCCGACTGCGCCAAGGTCAGCCGCGTGCTGATCAACAGCTCGACCGAATGCGCCGGCACCGGCATCCAGCCGGACGCTTGCATGCGTGGCCTGAAGACCGAGACCAAGACCGGCATCGCCTTCGGGGTCTAGAAGGCAGACCGCGCTGGCCGGCCTGTTGCCGCCAGGGCAAATGATGTTGATTTGACAAGTCCGCGCCGGTTGCGGCAGGTCTCGCCGCGAGCCATGCAGAACATCAGTCCCCTCCCCGACGCCGATGGCGAACTGGCGATTGTGCCGACCGGATCGCTTGCGCCGGCCCGACCGTCAGCCTTGAGCCGCAATTGGACGGCGGCGATCGTCGCCTCCTGCCTGTTTCATGCGGCGGTGGCGGCCGCTTTTCTCATCGCACCTGCAGGCACGTTTGATGCCGGGGACGCAATCGAGATGGAAGGCGCCGATCGAACCGGCGCCGACGTGGTCGGCAGCGCCTTGAATGGTAAGGTGCCGGGCGCGATGAACGTCACCCTGGTGCCCGACCCGCGGCCGGCCAAGCCTGAGGTCAAGCCCCAGATCAAGCCAGAGCCGCCTGCCGACCGGCCCACCGGGGACCGGCCGATCAGGGAAATGGCCGCGCAACCCCCCGCGCCCTTGCCGCAGATTGTCGAGCAATCCACGGCCCCGCCAGACATGATGGCCGACACCCCAAGCCTGGACGACCAGAGCGTGGCTCCGAAGATCGAAACGCCGGCAGAGCCGGCTGCTCCGGCGCAAAGCACCGAGGCGCCTCCTGCCGATGTCGGACAGCCGCCGATCCCGACGCCAAGGCCGAGCGCTACACCAGGTCCTGTCGGAGCCGGCGAAACGAACGAGGCCCGCGGCGCCGCGGATGGCGAGGAACGCGACGCGGTGGCTGCCAGCAAGGGCAAGGAGCAGGCAGCGGCAGGCAACGCGATCGAATCCGGCTACAGCGGTGAAGTCCAGAAGAAGCTTGCCCGCGCCAACCGTCATGTTTCGAAAGCGATACAGGCGAGCGCTCGCAACAATGCCAGGGTCGTTTTCGTTGTCATGGCCGACGGCAGCATCAGCGATATACAGCTTGCCGAAAGCTCAGGTTCTGCGGAGCTTGATCAATTCGCTTTGACACTGGTGCGCAAGCAAGCGCCTTTCCCTCCCATTCCAACCGAAACCGGCAAGTCAAGCTGGGTGTTTAAAGCGCGGATTGGTCCATTTTAACAGCCTGCGCCTCATCGTTTCAGGCATTCCAACACGCATCATGATCTGCAGTCACGAAAGGACGGCCAATGTACATCGCCATGAATCGCTTCAAGGTCCAGAATGGCTCCGAGGAGGCCTTCGAGGACGTCTGGAAGAACCGTGATTCAAGTCTTTCGGAGATGAAAGGCTTTAAAGAATTTCATCTGCTGCGCGGTCCGGTCAACGAGGCCGAAGGCTACACGCTGTTTGCCTCGCACACCGTGTGGGCGAGCCATGAGGATTTCGTCGCCTGGACCAAATCCGAGAACTTCCGCGCCGCGCACCGCAACGCCGGCTCCACCAAGGTGCACTATCTCGGCCATCCGCAGTTCGAGGGCTTTTCGGTCGTCGAGGGCGCGTGACAAGGCCTCGCCCGCAGCCGACCCGGTGCGCTGATGAAATTCGGCTGCGTGCCCGAAGAACGTGAAGCTTCCGCGCCGTCAATCGCGTCAAGCCAATTGCGGATCTCGGCGCCGCCCCTCAACCCCCTGCCGGGACCTTCTCCCCGTGAAGAACGGGGAGAAGGGGCTTGGACGCAACGCTGGCGCCCCCCTCTCCCCGTCCTTCACGGGGAGAGGGTAAGGGTGAGGGGCAGCGCCGACCTGAGGTGATTGCCACGATGCCTAAGAGCAACGAAAAGTATAGCGGAATCCTACGCCGCGGCCAGCAGGCTGGCATTGCCGCCGGCAGCCGTGGTGTCGACGCAGACGGCGCGCTCATGCGCGTAGGCGGCCGGATTGAGCACTTCGCTGACCAGCGGCACGATCGCGCCGGCGCGGTCGGCGATCACCTTGCGCACGATGCGAGCGGCCTCGGGCGTGCCGGAAAAGGCAACGACGTCGACACGCAGCGCGCGTGCCTCGACCGGGTCGGGCCGGCCGTCAATGGCCGCCAGCGGCAGGCCTTTGCCGGTCAGTGATGACAGTGCTGCCGGCGCACCCGGCGCAACGGCCAGCACCGCATTGCCGGCGGCGAGCGCCTGGATGGTCTGGGCAAGCAGCGTGTCAGCGTCCGGTCCGAGGCAGAGCACGCGGCCGCGCGGCGACAGCGACAGCGTGTTGGCCTCGCCGGTCGGCCCGGGCAAATCGACCTGGCCGAAATCGATGCTTGCGGCAGCACCGATGGCCGCGGCACCCTTGCCGCGCAAATGCTTCCTCAGCACTGCCACCCGGTCCGCCCGCGTCGACCAGCCGCCAAGCGTCGGGTCCGGCAGATTGTCGGCAAGTTCGGTCGCCGTCACCTTGCGGCCGTCAAGAACAGGCGTGCCCGCCTGCGGCCCCTTGCGGAACCGCCTGAGATAGTGCGGCCCGCCGGCCTTCGGCCCGGTGCCGGAAAGTCCTTCGCCGCCGAACGGCTGCGAGCCGACCACGGCGCCGATCTGGTTGCGGTTGACATAGATGTTGCCGGCATGGATGCCGTCGACGAAATGCTGGGCGCGGCCTTCGATGCGGGTGTGCAGGCCGAAGGTCAGGCCATAACCCTTGCGGTTGATCGCGGCGATGACCCCGTCGATATCGTCGGCGTCGAAGCTGGCGACATGCAGCACCGGCCCGAACACCTCGCGCTCGATGTCCTCGATGCCCTTGACCCTAAACACATGCGGCGCCACGAAGCGGCCATCCTTCGGCGCTTCGAGCTTGGCGATCAGCCGGCCCTGCAGGCCCATCTCAGTGCAATAGTCGCGGATCGATTTTTGTGCCTCATCGTCGATGACTGGCCCGACATCGGTCGAGATCCGCCAGGGATCGCCGAGGCTGAGCGCTTCCATGGCGCCTTTCAGCATGTCCAGCATCTTCTTCTCGACGTCCTTCTGCACATAGAGCACGCGCAGCGCCGAGCAGCGCTGGCCGGCGCTCTGGAAGGCCGAGGCCAGGATGTCGCGCACCGCCTGCTCGGGCAGCGCAGTGGAATCGACGATCATCGCATTCAACCCGCCGGTCTCGGCGATCAGCATGGCGTCGGGCGCGGCAGTCTCGGCCAGCTGCTTTTCGATCAGCTTGGCGACGTCGGTCGAGCCGGTGAAGCAGACGCCGGCAATGCGCGGATCGGCGGTCAGCGGGCCGCCGACCGAGGGGCCGTCGCCGGGCAGAAGCTGGATGACGTCTTCCGGCACGCCGGCTTCGCGCAGCAATTCGACCGCGCGGAAGGCAATCAGCGGCGTTTGCTCGGCCGGCTTGGCGATGACCGAATTGCCGGTGACGAGTGCTGCCGCAATCTGGCCGGTGAAGATGGCGAGCGGAAAATTCCATGGCGAGATGCACGCGATCACGCCGCGCGCCTCGGTTCCCGTTTCGGCATTGGCCGCCTCGGTCGCGTAATAGCGCAGGAAATCGACCGCCTCGCGCACCTCAGCGACGCCGTCGGCCAGGGATTTGCCGGCCTCGCGTGTGGCGAGCGCGAAGAATTCGATGGCGTTGGCCTCATAGAGGTCGGCCGCGCGGTTGAGGATGGCGGCGCGCTCGGCGACGGCGCGCTTCGCCCAGGCCGGTTGCGCCTCCATGGCGATGCGCATGGCGGTCGCAACCTGTTTGGCGGTAGCCTCGCTGACCGTGCCGACCACTTCCTCGGGCTTTGCCGGATTGACCACCGGACCCTGATTCCCGTAGCCGGCGGCACGGGTGATCGGCCTGGCGTGCCAGCGGTCCGGCCCGGCGAATTCAGCCCTGGCCTTGTCGATCGCGGCCAGCGTCACCGGATCGGTGATGTCGAACCCCTTCGAATTGCGGCGGGCAGCACCGAAGATCGCCGACGGGCTGGGAATCGCCGGATTGGCGGCCGGACCCTGTTTCTCGACGGTTTCGAGCGGGTCGCGGGCAATATCCTCCGGCTCGACCTCCTCGTCGGTGAGTTGGTGGACGAAGGAGGAGTTGGCGCCGTTTTCGAGCAGCCGGCGGACCAGATAGGCAAGCAGGTCGGAATGCGCGCCGACCGGCGCATAGATGCGGCAGCGCGTGCCCTCGGCCCGCCGCACCGTCTCGTGCAGCGCCTCGCCCATGCCGTGCAGGCGCTGGAACTCGAAGGAGTCGCGATCGCCGGCCATCGACAGAACGGCGGCGACGGTGTGGGCGTTGTGGGTGGCGAATTGCGGATAGATGCGGTCGGTCATCGACAGCAGTTTTTTCGCGCAGGCCAGGTAGGACACATCGGTGTTGGCCTTGCGGGTGAACACCGGATAACCGTCGAGGCCGAGCGCCTGCGCCCGCTTGATCTCGGTGTCCCAATAGGCGCCCTTGACCAGCCGCACCATGATGGTGCGGTCGTGCTTCTTCGCCAGCGCATAGAGCCAGTCGATGACGAAGGCGGCGCGTGGACCATAGGCCTGGACGACGACGCCAAAGCCGTTCCAGCCGGCGAGCTCCGGCTCGGCCAGCACTCGCTCGATGATTTCGAGCGACAGGTCGAGGCGGTCGGCCTCCTCGGCGTCGATGTTGAGACCCATGCGCGAATGGCGCGCCGCCAGCGCCAGCGACAAAAGCCGCTCGGCCATCACAGGCAGCATCTTTTCCTTCTGCGTCGCCTCGTAGCGCGGATGCAGCGCCGACAGCTTGACCGAGATGCCGTGATTCTGGCGGATGTCGGGGCCGTTGGCGCCGGCGTCGAGCGACGAGATGGCGTCGGCATAGGCCTTGAGATAGCGCAGTGCGTCGGCCTCGGTGCGAGCTGCTTCGCCCAGCATGTCGAAGGAATAGAGATAGCCTTTCTGGGTCATCGGCCGGCCGCGCTTGACGGCCTCGGCAATGGTGCGGCCGAGCACGAACTGCTCGCCCATTTCGCGCATGGCGGCGGCGACCGCCCTGCGGATGACCGGCTCGCCCAGCCGGCGCACCATGGCGCGCAGCGTGCCTTCGATGCCGTCCTCGCCTTCGTCGAGCACCCGGCCGGTCAGCATCAGCGCCCAGGTCGACGCATTGACGAAGATCGAGCTCGAGCCGCCCGAATGCGCCGACCAGTCATGCGGCGCGATCTTGTCGGCGATGAGGTCGTCCATCGTCTCGGTGTCCGGCACGCGCAGCAGCGCTTCGGCCAGGCACATCAGCGCGACGCCCTCCTTGGTGGACAGGCCGTAAGCGGACAAAAACACTTCCATCAGCCGCGGATCGGACGAGCCGCGCACCGCCCGCACCAGATCGGCGGCGCGGGCCGAGATTGCCTTGCGCTCTTTCGTCGAAAGGCCCGTCGCCTCGGCCAACCGCTTCACGGCCTCGTCTTCGTCAGGCAAGTAATTGGCACGGATCTGCTGGCGGATGGCTTCGAGCGCTGGCATGACGGTCCTGTGGAGCGAGCATCAATGAGCGGTCCGGCGGTCACCGGACCGAATGACGCAAGCTAGCACAAAGCGTGGTTTCGGTCGGTCCAAAGAAGTCGACAGGAGAGGTCGATTGATCTATCATTCGGGCGGATTTCCTCCAATTTGACCAGATATTTGATGACAGAAGACCAATTGGACCGCATCAACAGGAACATCCTTTCGGCGCTGGGCAGCGACGGCCGGCTTTCGATGTCGAAACTCGCGGCAAAGGTCGGCCTGTCGAAGACGCCGGTGCAGGCGCGGGTCAAGCGGCTGGAAAAGGACGGCATCATCCGAGGCTACCAGGCGATCGTCGACCGTGAGCGGATGGGAGAAGGCCATGTCGCCTTCGTCCAGGTGAAACTGTCGGACACCCGCTCGGCCGCGCTCGACGCCTTCAACCGCGCCGTGCAGGCGGTGCCGGAGATCGAGCAATGCCACATGATGGCGTCGAGCTTCGACTATCTGCTGAAGGTCCGCACCACCGACATCGCCGCCTACCGCCGCGTGCTTGGCGAGCGCATCTCCGCTCTGCCCCACGTCGCCCAGACCTCGACCTTCGTGGCGATGGAGACGGTCAAGGACCGGTAGGCGTTCAATGAACTCGTCAGTTCATCCGGCTCGTTCAAGACGCTCCTGAATTTGCCCCTCGATTGCCCTCAGGAAATCGTCGGACGTCGATGTCCATCCAAAGAGTATCTGCATGAGCGTAATCGAGGCGTCATGGTTGCTCCTTGGGGAGTCCAACGCGATGGGCTCGCTCGTGCAATCCGTCAGCAGGATGCAGTGATAGTCCCTGAAAAAGGCGTCCCGAATTGTCGATTCCACACACACGCTGGTCGTGCATCCTGTCACGATGAGCTGTTTGATGCCTGCGGTCTTCAGAACAGCATCGAGTTCGGTCTCGTAGAAGCCGCTGAACCGGGTTTTGTAGAGGACAACATCCCCCGCCTCCGGCTTTAGGCCGCTGACGATATCCGTTCCCCAGGTGTCGCGGATCAGAATCCGGCTCTCGCTGCCATCCGGCGCTGTCATGTTCTCACCGACCCCAAAGATCTGGAGATGTCGGAGACGATTGGGGGCATCCGATGTCCCGAGATCCGAAAGGTCGGAATGATACCCCATCTTCAGATAAATGACGGGCAGTCTCAATTTGCGAGCGGCCGCTATTACGCTTGCAGTAGGGCCGACAGCCCGTTGAATCCCGGAGATATCGATGCCGGCTCTGTCGAACATCCCGCCTTTCGAGCCGAAGTCATTCTGCATGTCCACGACCAGAACCGCAGTCTTGGCGGGGTCAATTGAAACAGGTTGAAGCTTTGCGTCGATGACAAGTGGCTGCATATTTATCCTCCCACAGCCTGAGGTATCGCACTTTGCGCCTTGGTTATCATGATCAGCGACCCTACATCGTGTCAACAAAGGGGGCTACATCGGTGCTTGGCGGCCCAAGACAGTGGTCCGCTCTTGTCGAAAACAAACCCGGCTTCACTCCGCCAGCGTCTTCAAGAACGCCACCAGCGCCGCGCGCTCGCCGTCCGAAAGCTGCAGCGGGTGGATCTCGGATAAACCCTCGACACTGGCAGGCGCCTTCGAATAATGCGCCACAACCTCCTCGAGCGAGGAAAACTGCCCGGCATGCATGTAGGGCGCACGGGTGGCGGCGCCGCGCAGCGACGGCGTCTTGTAGGCGCGGACGAGTTCCGGCCCGGCCTTGACCATGAAGCGCAGCTCGCCGCAGGCGCTGGCGCCACCATCGCGAAACGCGCCGAAACAGTTGAACGGATCGGCCTCGACTTGGCGTACCGCGTCTATGCGGCCGCGATCCGGCGGCAGGTTCGCCACCGACGGCACGCCGGTGTTGTGAAAACCGCCGTCCGTAAAACGCGGCCCGTTATGGCAGGTCACGCAATTGGCCCTGCCGATGAACAGCTTTAGCCCGAGGATTTCTTCGGGCGACAAGGCATCGCCGCCTTGCGGCGCCTGTATACCGGTATCCAAAGCGGCGGCGAACCGGTCGAAGCGCGTCTGCGGTGGCGCGATCGATCGCTCGAAGGCGGCGATCGCCTTGCCGATATTGGCGAAGACGCGGTTGACGTCCTCGGCTTGCGCATCGGACATGGCATTCCAGGCAGCCTTCTCGGCATCGCCGCCGAGCGGACTGGCATTGGCCGGCACATTTGAAAGATCTGGCAGCGGCCCGAAGATGCGCTCGTAGCGCTCGCCGAATCGCGCCTTGATATAATGCGCGTAGGCGGCGCGGTTGCCGGCCTGCTCCAGCGGATTTTCCAGCGGCGCCAGCGCCTGCGCCCAGAGACTGTCGCGCCGCCCGTCCCAGAAGAACCATGCGTCATGTGCAACGCCGGCCAGCGGCATGGTGCGCCGGTTGGTGCGGCCGACACCGACCGCTCGCGGCAGATCGTCCTGGAACTGCCGGTCGATCTTGTGGCAGGTCGAGCAGGAAACCTTGCCGTCGCCGCTCATCCCGGGGTCGAAAAACAGCGTCGCGCCGAGCGCGGCGGCAGCCGGCACGTCGACGAAGCGGTTGGTGGTGTCGGTTTTCAGCGGCGGCAGGGCTGACAGCGCCAGCGAGGCGATGGTCTTCTTTTCGGCATCGGAAAACTCAGGCTTGCCGCAGCCGGCAAGCACAGCCATCGCCAGCAGCGCGAAAAGTCGCGGAAAGCGGTTCATCTTGCTCCAGCACTCAGAGCAACACATTGAAGACCACCGTGTCGGATCCGGCCGCCGCGGAAATGGCGAAATGCAGTTGCCACAATCCGCTCATTGTGAATTTCACCCCGCCGATGCGATAGCGGCCATCGCCCAGATAATCGGTCGCATGCGGGCTGGTTGGCAGACCGTGCCTGTGCTGCGGCATGCCGCCGGATATCGAGATCGCAGCGCCCTCCACCGGGGTGCCCGCATTTGTCTTCAGGGTCAGCAGCCAGGATTGCAGCTCGCCTTGACGGACAACGCCCCGCTCCGGCTCGAAACTGGCTACGAACAGGCCGTTCGCCGTCTCTTTCGAACGGGCAATCTCGGAGCCGGCGAGCCGAGGCGCTTGCGGCGCGGTCACATAGACGGCGGCGAGAATGCCGGCCAGCAAGGCAGCCAGACCAACACCTGCCAGAACGTTGCGCCATAACGATGCCAAACCGTTTCCTCTTCCGGATATAACGCCCGCTGGGTAGATTTGCGTCCCGCCGCTTAGTTGAGAAAACGCCGCTGGCGCAAAAATCCTCTGCCGCCAAGCATGGCGCTGCCGCTCGCAAAAAGCTACAGCACCGGGTCTTTGGTTTGTGCATGTCGTGATCCCAAAACCGCCGCGCAGGCTGTGGGCGACATGCACCAGGAGAGAGAGTACATGGCAGGAAACGGCGTCGCTTCGATCGGTGAATGCATGCTCGAGCTTTCAGGCCAAGCCGGGCCGAACTGGCGCATGGGCTTTGCCGGCGACACGTTCAATACGCTGTGGGCGCTGCATGCGCTGAGCGGTGACCGGCCAGCGACCTATGTGTCGGCGTTCGGCGACGACCCGTTCTCGCGCGACCAGAGCGATTTCTTCGCGCAAAACGGCATCGGCATCGGCGCCAGCCCGATTATACCAGGCGCCCGGCCTGGCCTCTATGCAATCACGCTGACCGGCGCCGAACGCTCCTTCACCTACTGGCGCGGCGACGCAGCCGCGAGACAGCTTGCATCCGACGCGGTCGCTTTGGCGAAAAATCTTGAAAATCAGGCGCTTGTTTACTTTTCCGGAATCACTTTGGCAATTCTGGACGACGCCGCGCGCAAGACACTTTTGGCGGCGGTGGCCAAGGCGCGCGCCGCCGGAACGCTTGTCGCCTTCGATCCCAATTATCGGCCGCGGCTGTGGCGCCGGCGCGAGGAAGCACAGACCGCGATCCTCGATGCGCTGGCAGTCTCTGACATCGCGCTGCCGACCTTTCCCGACGAGCAGATGCTGTTCGGCGACGCAGCGCCGCAGAAAACCGCGGAAAGGCTGCGAAAGCTGGTCGGCGAAGTCGTTGTCAAGAACGGCGAGGAGCCGGCGCTGATCGCCGCAGACGGCACCCTGCAACCGGTTCCGGCCGTGCATGTCGCCGCCCCCGTCGATACGACCGGCGCCGGCGATTCCTTCAATGGCGCCTATCTCGCCGCCCGGCTTGCCGGCGATGCTCCAACCGAGGCCGTGTTGCGCGCGCATCGCGTCGCCGCCGCCGTCGTCCAGGTGCGTGGCGCGCTGGCGCCATTCGAGACGTTAAGGGCAGCGTTCGGGGATTAGAACCGACAACCGCCGACAAGCTCGCAGCCCAGGCGCTCGCTATCCGCGCTTTTCGATGACGCCGTACAGGACGTTGCGGTTCTCGCCAAAGAACACCTGCGCCTCGACGGTGTTTCGATCGACGCTGGCATTGATGATGTTCCACATATCGGCCTCCGACCGCAGCAGCAACACCCAGTTCATGAACGTCTCCCAATACCCGGCGTCAGGGTTGCCTTCTGCGTAGTTCGCAAACAGGAAGGTCCCGTTCGGCTTCAACATCTGCAGGCAGGTTTTCGTGAGCTTCACGGCGACGTTGTGCGCAAGGTAGTCGTAAAGGCCGGAGGCGTAGATGAAGTCGAACTTGCCAAGCTTGTGGCCCCGCGTGAGCACGGTTCGCACCGAGCCGTCGATGGCCTCTACCGCAGTGCCCTGGAAGTCGCGCGTGATCAATCCAACGCTCTGAGGGTCCTGATCGAGTGCAACCCAGCGTTTGAGACGGCCCTCCTGTAATGCGGCCGAGCGATTGGCCTCCCTTAAATGGCCGGCCGCAATCGCCAGGACCTCGGTTTGCGGTCCATTCCTGGTCGCAATCTTATCGACATAGCGGGTCAAAAGATCACGCCGTTCCCGTGCCGCGATGGACGACGGCACATCCTTGGTATGCATGTAGAGCGCCTTGCCGATCTCCGAGGCGTTTGCCACGCTCTCCGCCACGTGCGGATCGCAATAGATGTAGTCGAGCAACTGCGCGTCGCCGGAATAACCTCTGGGCTTGTCATGGGACCACCGCGTGAGCGGATCCTCAAGAAAGTACTCCAGGACCGGGTGGTTCTGCACCACCGGTATCAATGCCTGCCAGACGTCGGGATGAACCTTGGAACGCGTCGCGCTGAGGTACGACGTCACACGACGAATGATCTCGGCGGGGTCCTTTCGTTGCTCGATTTGCTGGTGTGTGGTGTGGAGAATGAGCGCAAGCTCGACGCGAGCGGTTTCGAACGCTTCGCTATGAGGCTCGAGCTTTTTTTGAGGGAGACTGGCGGCGATCATCTGGGCAGTAATCAAACTTTTGCCATCGAGGATGGTTGCCACCGCAGAACTCCATAATCACATTTAACTAGATATCGTTACATATTGCGTAAAATTTTATCTTTGCCAAGACACATGTCAGGCATTTTAGCGGTGTCGTTAAATTCCCGCCAACCATGCTGGTTTTTTGGACGCCTTGCGGGTCGGATTCCAGATACGAGTTAACCCAAACCTATATGCGCGACTGCATATTGCTTGCGAGGCGCCGCAATTCGCTGTCGCGCCTGAGGAGTCGGCCGGCGTGGGGGTAGAAGCTAGAAATGAGTTCGGCATACAAAGCCCCGTTCAAATGGGGCTTAGGGTGACGAACGAATACGCGTCATCCGCATTGGCCGATATGGCCCATGCGGAACCGCTTGAGCGGCGCTACGAGCGACGGTCCGACGAACTCCGCAGCCTCTACTGGGAGGAAGGCCAGGCGAAGCGAAGGATGGACGCCAGGCCGGGGCTTTGGATCGCCGTCGCCATCTATCTCATGTTTTCGGCAACGGATCTGCTGCTGATTCCGGATGTGGCACTCTATACGATCACGGCGCGCTTCGCGGTCGGAGTGACTGCGCTGTTGACCCTGGAAGCACAACTTCGCCGGGGGGTCGGAACGGAATGGATTGACGTGACTTGCGCCGCAGCCATCATCTTTGGCTATATCGGTTGGTTGTCCCCAGCGGTTATGGCCGCGGACAAGGAAAGCGTCTCTTATTATATGGTCTTCGGTACTATCTTCATGATGGGCGCCAATCTTTTCTTCACATTCAGGTTTAATCTATCCATCGTAACTTCTGCTATAATTTTGTGTGTACTATACACCGTGAACTATTTCGTACCTTCTACGCTAACATACAAAATAGTACTAGGAATTTTTTATATTTCGTGCTTCATATTCACGTCGTATGTAAACTGGAGGTTAAACGAGGAACGTTACAACGTCTTCCTGAACGCCTTGGAAGCTAAAATCCAGCACAAGGAGGCCACCGAGCGCGGACAGGCGCTCTTGAATCTGTCGAGAACCGATCCGCTTACCGGTCTGGAGAATCGGCGTGCGATCGACGAGAAGCTGCGCGACTACTGGAGCGACTGGCAAAGGCATGGCAGCGGTTTTGTGGCGATCCTCATCGACGTGGACTTCTTCAAAAGGTTCAACGACTACTACGGACATCAGGAAGGCGATCGCTGCCTGATACTTGTCGCCAATGCCCTTGCCGAAATGATCAAGCAGCACAATGGCTCAATCGGCCGCTACGGCGGGGAAGAATTCATTGTCCTGGCTCGCATGGAGAAAAGGGAACAGGTCGCAGGTCTTGCCGAAGCCATTCGAAGCACGGTGGAGAACCTCGCGCTTCCCCACCAGCAGCGCAGAGACGGCACCTCGGTGGTGACGGTGAGCGTCGGCGCTGCCTTCACCAGGGCGCAGACTGGCGCCAAGCTGGAGAAGATCGTCCACGAGGCCGATCGTGCGCTCTATCTGGCGAAAGCAGGCGGTCGCAATTGTACCTGGCTGTTCGATCCAAACGATCCCCAGAGCAGCGACGAGAGCGAGAACATTGCGGCTTTGCTGAAGATCGCGATCGGCCAGGATCTCGTTTCACTCGTCTACCAGCCGATCCAGAACGTGGCGTCTGGCCGGGTTGAAGCCGTCGAGGCTCTGATGCGCCTCAAAATGCTGGACGGTACATCGGTTCCGCCGAGCCTGTTCATTCCTGTTGCGGAACGAACCGGCGCGGTCCTGGAGCTCGGGCGCTGGGCCATAAGGACAGTGTGCACCGAGCTCTTGGCGGACGATCACGTCCGTGTCGTCAGCGTCAACGTCTCTCCAATTCAGCTCAAGACGCCCGGCTTCGCAGCTTCGGTTGCGACGATTTTGAGCGAGACCGGCGTCGCCGGCAGCAGGCTGGCCCTCGAAATCACCGAAGGGCTGGAGATGGAGATGCACTCCGACGTTCTGCGCTGCATCAGCGACCTGAAGCTGCTGGGGGTCAGGGTATGGCTTGACGACTTCGGGACGGGCTTCGCGGGCCTCTCATGGCTTCGTCTCATCGATTTCGATATGGTGAAGATCGACCGCTCGTTCCTGCATGACTGCGGCACCCCAAGGGGCAAGGCGATGCTGCAAGACATCATTGCCCTGGTGCGAAATCGCGGCCATAAAATCCTGGTCGAAGGGGTGGAAACCGACGAGCAGCTGGCCCTGATCCGCGAATTCGACATCGATAAGATCCAGGGCTTTCACGTCGGCCGACCTGCTCCCGCCGCCAATTTCCGCACGAAACCGGCCGCTTACAAACGCACATTGTCGATCGTCAAGTCCGCATGAGTAGCGGCGGCGCGATCTGAGCCTCTCAGGCCAACCGTCGCCGCCCGTCGATCGCACCCGAACAGGTCTGGCTCATTGCTTCGTGCTCGCCTTCCGGAACGCCGCCTCTCCGGCCTCCGACACCTCGGCCCACTTCTTGTCGGCTGCCGGATCCGCGGCGTAGCTGTCGTGCCAGTTCCACCATTTGTAGGCCGGGGTCTGGGGATAGCCCTCGGGCGAGTCCTCCCAGGAGGCGATGGAGCCTGGCTTTCAGGCGGTCGTCGACTGCATGCTCGGGGCCGGCTTGACGCGGGGAGATCTGCTGTTCGCCCGCTGCGCCGCCGCCGCGAACTGGCCGAACAACTGGCGATCATCGCCATCGGTTCGCGCGGCG
Organism: Mesorhizobium sp. WSM4847; assembly: GCF_055811335.1. Taxonomy (NCBI): domain Bacteria; kingdom Pseudomonadati; phylum Pseudomonadota; class Alphaproteobacteria; order Hyphomicrobiales; family Phyllobacteriaceae; genus Mesorhizobium; species Mesorhizobium sp. WSM4847. The sequence goes on from NZ_JBVVPY010000008.1 coordinate 24,131, forward strand.
ATACCAAGGAAATCAGAAAACAGATCAAGCAGCTGTCGAGGGACTAGGGTCAAAACTCAATCAGCCGGTGATCGACAATGACCGGGATGGAAGGCGGCCCGTCGTTGGACGTTCCCCACCACGACAGATACGCGCTCCGGCATCTCTTTAGGGCAGCCATAGCCGCACTTCCACCCATCGCTTACCTCATGCGGGCATCAAATCGATGACCCGCATGATCGCGACCGCAGTGCTCGTGTTCTGGGTGCCTTCTGTAGTAGCGCCTTTAGCGCAGGCCCAAACATCGCCCTTCTTGACTGTGAACTTTTCTTTATTGTGAACGACCGAAAGTTCTCCCTCAGTCATGTGGCAGAGCATGTCGTTCGTCATCATGTTGTCCGGCGTCTTCGCCCCGGGTTGGATAACAACGTCGCGTAGCATGACCGTTTTATAAGCTGGTATGACCGAAGCCCGCTCACCAAGCGCTACAACTCTGACACCGGGGCCGATCTCCTTGCCCTCATCGGGGCCGTAAGTCTGTGCGGCTGCTGGGGTCGCCTACGCGATCAGTGGCGTCGCGGCTACTGTAAGACCGAGTGCAAATGTGGATCTACGATTGACGGCTTCCATTGCTTCCTCCCTATCAAAAGTTGGTCGGAAAGGTAGGCCAACAAGTCAAGGATGAGCCGTTGCGGCCCAAAGTCAACTGATCTTCCGTTGGGTTTTGAGCCTAGGGCCGGATGGATAACTGCCTGACGACACGAGGAACTCGGAGTGCGAATTGCTCTTGCCGTGACAGCGGTGCGTGACGCTAGTAACCCGGCTTAACCCACTGCATCGTCGGCCGCTTCTTCATCTCCTTGGGCGCCTCGCCGGCATGCTGGAGGCCCTTCCACAGCCGCTTCCAACTCAGTGAAGGCGGCGCGGCTCCCGCAAAAGGAAACGCCGAGGTCGAGGCGCAGCTCGCAATTGCACGCTCCATGATCCGCGCCGGCCGGCCACTCTAGAATCATAACTAGCGGACTTCGCGTCTTAGGCTACTCGGAACCGCTTAATGCCGCCGCGGTCCAGAAGCCAGCGCAATGGCACCAAAGGCGGTTATAATCTCACGCCAGACCATTTCCGGAACCTAGTCAGACATTCCAAGGCAGCCTGCAACAAATCGCCTCGCGTCGGCATCCGTTTGCGGCGGTCATGGTTCACCTGCGACCGAATCTGGACACGGCGCAGAGCCAGGACTACTGTCTACCCAATGAGCAGGTTCGTCCGCATCCTCGCAGTCGTCTTCCTCACGGCCTTCGCCCTCGGCACGGCGGCGCATGCCGCGGCTTTGACGGACATGTCCCTGAAGATGTCGATGGCTGAGATGGACGGCGACATGCCCGACTGCCAGGACTGTCCCGGCGATGACGGCCAGACGTCGGCATGCGACCAGTTCTGCGTTACCTCGCTTGTCGCGATCTGCACGCCTGCCGCGGCCGAGCTGCCGCATTTCGCCGGTATCGTATCCTTGCCTCCCGGAGAACCGTCCGACGGCCGCACCGGTCCGCCTGAGCCCTATCCTCCCCGAACCACCTTCCTGAGCTGACACGGCCGCGGCATCCGCTCGCGACCGACCCGTCGACGCGCCCGGCTACGTCCGCGCGTCAAAAAAGCCTATTCCGGAATGGTTGATCCAATGCCCTATCCACGTGTGCCGGCGCTGACGCGTCGAATCTTCCTCGCATCGGCCGCCGCCGTTTCGGCGGGCGTGGTGCTTCCACCGCGATCCGACGCCGCAGGCCTTCGCGAGTTCCGGATCCGCGCCGGACCGGGACGCGCCCAGATCGCGCCAGAGCCGCATGGCGATACCCCCATCTGGTGCTATGACGGCAGCCTGCCCGGTCCGGAAATTCGCATCCGCCAGGGAGAACGCCTGCGGGTGGCGGTCGAGAACAAACTCAACGAAGAGACGACGGTGCACTGGCACGGTTTGCGAGTCCCGAACGCGATGGACGGCGTGCCGCACCTCACGCAGGCGCCGATCTGGCCCGGCGAGACCTTTGCCTACGAGTTCGATGCCGTCGACGCAGGCACCTTCTGGTACCATCCGCACCATCGCAGTTTCGAGCAGGTCGGCAGAGGCCTCTACGGCTCGCTGATCGTGGAGGAAGCCGATCCCATCCGGGTCGACCGCGAAGTCACATGGGTGCTGTCCGACTGGCGGCTGACCAAAACCGCCGAGATGCGGGAAGACTTCGGCAACCGCCATGACATGATGCACAACGGCCGGGTCGGAAACACGGTCACGATCAATGGCCGCGTGCCCGATGTCTTTCAAGTGCGAAAGGGAGAACGCATCCGGCTGCGGCTGATCAACGCCGCCAACGCCCGCATTTTCGGCCTCGACTTCGGGAACCATCAGCCTGCCGTCATTGCGCTGGACGGGCAGCCCGTCGAGCCGCATGCGTTGGAGGGCGGGCTCGTCGTGCTGGGGCCTGCGATGCGCGCCGACATCATCCTCGACATGACGGCTGACGCCGGAAGCCGGGTTTCCGTGATCGACCGCTTCTACGAGGGCCTCGAATACCGCCTGGTCGATCTCGCCTACGGCGATGAACCGCTCAGGGACAAGGCTCCGGACTGGCCCGTCGTCCTGCCGCCGAACCCGCTGCCGGAGCCGGACCTCGCGACGGCCGTCCGTCACAAGGTGACGTTCAACGGCGGCATGATGGGCGCCATGGTCATGCAGGAAATGGGCGGCAGCATGGGCGACACCGGCGAGGATTCCTCCGGCGCGATGGGCGGCATGATGGGCAACATGGGCGGCATGATGAACATGATGCATTCCGGCGGCATCTGGTTCATCAACGGAGTCGCCGCCGAAGGGCACATCATGGATCCCATGCTGACGCTGGCTCGGGACAAGAGCCATGTGATCGCGATGACCAACGCGACAGCCTGGCATCACCCGATCCACCTGCACGGCCATTCCTTCCGGGTGATTTCCCGGAACGGCAAGTCGACCCGTCACCGCGAGTGGCAGGACACGGTGCTCATGTCGCCGCGCGAGCGGGTGGAGATCGCCTTCGTCGCCGACAATCCCGGCGACTGGATGCTCCACTGCCACATCCTTGAACACCAGGCCGCCGGGATGATGGGCGTCTTCCGCGTCGCCTGACCAATTCTCGAAAGGAGAACCGAAAATGCGTACTATCCTGAATGCCGTCGCCCTCGCTTCCTTCGTCTGGGCTGCCGTCCCGGCGCTCGCGGGCGAGAAGGACGTCACCCTCTACAAGAACCCGCAGTGCGGCTGCTGCGAAGGCTATGCCGAGTACCTGCGGGAGAACGGCTTCACCGTCACCAGCAAGGCCACCCACGACCTCGCCGAGATGAGCCGCGAGGCAGGCATCGCAGACGAATTCCAGGGCTGCCACCTGTCATTCGTGGACGGCTACGTCGTCAGCGGCCACGTCCCCGTCGGCACGGTCAAGAAGCTGCTCACGGAGCGGCCCGACATCAAGGGCGTGACGCTGCCCGGCATGCCAATGGGCTCGCCGGGAATGAGCGGCACCAAGGAAGCGCCGTTCGAGATGCTGGAGATCACCAAGTCTGGCAGCGTGGGCGGCGTATACGCGCGGGAATAGGCCTGCAACGAGACGCGGAAAAGGAGCCGACAACGATGGACGGCGGAATGATGGAAGGCATGGGCGGCATGATGCTGGGCATGGGTGTGGGCTGGCTCCTGCTCGCAGTTGCGCTCGTTCTCGCGGTCGCGACCTTGGTGAAGTACCTGTTCTTCAGCGGCCGCAAATGAGCAGGCAGGCTGTTATCCTCGGCTTCGCGGCGCTCTTGGGAGTTGCCGCCCTCGCCTTGATCTGGTCGTTCGGAGCAAGCGAGGCCGCGGCAATTGCGCGGGGACGGCAGCTCTATTCCGCGAACTGCGCCTCCTGCCACGGGGCCAGCCTCGAAGGCCAGCCTGACTGGAAGAGGCAGCTTCCCTCGGGACGCATGCCCGCCCCGCCGCACGATGCGTCCGGGCACACCTGGCACCACCCGGACGGGGTGCTGTTCCGGATCACCAAAGAGGGTCCAGCCGCCGTGGTGGGCAACGGGTACGCTAGCGACATGCCGGGATTCGAGGACATTTTGAGCGACGAGGAGATCCGCGCCGTTCTCGCCTTCATCAAGAGCACATGGCCGGAGCGGGAGCGCGCCTACCAGTCGGAGATGAGCCGCCGCGAGCAGGAGAAGACGCAGTGAAGACGATCCTGTCGGCGCTGATACTTGCCGTCGTTGTGGCCGTGGGCAACGCGCACGCGCAGGAACCGACAGTGATGCCGCTGCACGAGGAGCCGCAGCCCTTGCCCGAGCTCATCCTCGCCGACGAGGCGGGAGAGCCGCAATCTCTCGAAGATTGGCGCGGCAAGATGGTGCTGCTCAACGTCTGGGCGACCTGGTGTGCGCCCTGCCGGGCCGAAATGCCCACGCTCAACCGCCTTCAGGGGCGGCTCGGCGGCGAGGGATTCGATGTCGTCGCCCTTTCGGTGGACCGAGCGGGAGCCGGCGCAGTCCGGAAGTTCTTCGACGAGATCGGGGTCAAACTCCCCGTCTTCATCGACCAGGACGTGACTGCGATCCGCGCGTTGGGACTGTTCGGCCTGCCAGCCACGCTTCTGATCGGCCCCGACGGAAACGAGCTCGCGCGACTCGCCGGACCCGCCGAATGGGACACCCCCGAGATGGTTTCCTTCTTCGAAGGGATCATCGTACGAGAACTCGACCAAACCGGAGAACGGAGATGAACAGAAAAACACTTCTCGCCGCGATGGCCGTCACGTCTGTCCTCGCGCTTCCCGCATTTGCCCATCATCCGGGCGCCGATCTCGACAGGCTTATGGGCAGCGAGGAGAAATATTTCCAGGCGATCGACGCTCCCGCAGCGCCGGGGTTCGATCTGGCCGACGACGAAGGCAATCCGGTCCGCCTCTCGGATTTCGCCGACAAGGTCGTTGTACTCAATTTCGTGTTCGCGAGTTGCACCGACGTCTGCCCGCTGCACTCCGACCTGATCGCCCGCGTCCAGGCGATGGTCAACGAAACGCCCATGAAGGACGTGGTGCAGTTCCTGACGGTGACGACAGACCCGAAGTCAGACACGCCCGAGGTCATGAAGGGATACGGCGAAGCGCACGGGCTCGACCCGCGCAACTGGACCTTCCTGACCACCCGCGAAGGGCAGGCGGAGGATGCGACGCGCAAGCTGTCCGAGCAATACAACGTCCGTTTCGATCCGCTCGAAGGCGGCCAGCAGATGCATGGCTTGGTGACGCACGCGATCGACCGCGGCGGGCGCTTCGCGGCCAAGTTCCACGGCCTCAGGTTCGATCCGCTGAACCTGGTCATGTACGTCAATGGGCTGACGAACAGCGTGAATCGGCCGTGATCAATTGACTTGATCCAGCACTACCGCCGGACGCCCTCCGAGGTTGTCCGGTTGGGGGAACAACACGGCAACAGCGCAGGGATCGCTCATGAGCCGCCGCGCCAGCGCCGCTGGGAACAGGATTCCTGCGTTTCGACGCCGCCGCCGTCGATCTCAGCGGATCAGGTCTGGCTCATTGCTTCGTGCTCGCCTCCCGGAACGCCGCCTCTCCGGCCTCCGACACCTCGGCCCACCTCTTGTCGGCTGCCGGATCCGCGGCGTAGCTGTCGTGCCAGTTCCACCATTTGTAGGCTGGGGTCTGGGGATAGCCTTCGGGCGAGTCCTCCCAGACCTCCTGCCGGCCCAGCGGCGTGATGTCGAGATAGTTCCAGGTGCCGCCCATCTGCTCGTCGCCGCGGTTGTTGATGAAGTAGGTGCGGAACACGCGGTCGCCGTCGCGGATGAACACGTTGTGGCCGTGCCACTCGTCGACGCCGAAATCCGCGTCGAAGCTGTCGGTGAGGGTGAACCATGGTATCTCCCAGCCCATCCGCGCCTTCAACCGCGCGATATCCGCCTGCGGCGCACGCGAGACAAAGACGAGAGTGGTGTCACGGGCGTTCAGATGGGCGAGGTGGGCGACCTGGTCGGCCACCATGGAGCAGCCGCGGCAGGCATGGTCGGGCCAGCCGAACACTCCCGGCTCGAAGAAGGCGCGGTAGACGATCAGCTGACGCCGACCGTCGAACAGGTCGAGCAGGGTCACCTTCCCGTCGGGCCCCTCGAACGCATAATTCTTCTCCACCGCCATCCACGGCATCCGTCGCCGCTCGGCGGCCAGCGCGTCACGGGCGCGGGTCTGGGCCTTTTCCTTCACGAGCAGCTGCTCGTGGGCCGCTTCCCACTCCTGCGGCGACACCACCGGTGGTGTGCGCATGGCAGTCTGTCCGCTTTTCCGTTCGCTCTTGGCTGCTGAAGTCATGGCTTCCTCCTGATCTGGGCGAATTCGCGCGTCGCTGAAGCACGGGTCATTCGCTGCTCATCGCTGGTTGTTGGGCCTAAAATAGTTTGGCACCGGAAAACGACCAGTGAGAGTAACAAGTGTGACGCTATTCCGGGCGCCGCCGTTTGCGACTCTCGCCGACAAGGCGCGCCCTTCCCATGCTTCGGTGACTGCTGCCATCTTTCCGCTCATGCCTTCATCGGCCGGCCTTTCGGCAAGATGAAGCGGTTGGTCGTGTTGGAGGGGAACGGAACTGCCGCAACTTGCCTGATCGGTTTCCCCCTTCGCCACGCGTAGGATCCGCTGTTCCAGCCGCCGCCGACTCGATTTGCAAATCGGCGCAAAAGCTCCCAATCTGGTCGCCGCCGCAGCAATGCTTGATACTTGTTAGACGGCGAAACAATGGGAGGAAATTCGCACATGAAAAACACCTGTGTCCGTCTGGCGGCAACGGCAGTAATGCTCGTCTGTGCCGCCAGTTCGGCTTACGCCGACAGCCTCACCCTCTATTGCTCCGCCGACGAGGCCTGGTGCCAGCAAATCAAGACTAGCTTCGAGGAAAAGACCGGCATCACTGTCGATATGACCCGCAAGAGCTCAGGCGAGACATACGCCCAGGTGCGTGCCGAGGCCGGAAACCCAAAGGGCGACGTTTGGTGGGGCGGCACCGGCGATCCTCATCTTCAGGCCGCCGAGGAAGGACTGACCGAGGAGTATATGTCCCCGATGCGCGGCGAACTGCACGATTGGGCGATCAAGCAGGCGGAAGCCGCCAACAACAAGACGATCGGCGTTTACTCCGGTGCGCTCGGCTTCGGCTACAACAAGGATCTGTTGGCCAAGGGCAACCTGCCGGAGCCGAAATGCTGGGCTGATCTGACCAAGCCGGAATACAAGGGCCACATCCAGATGGCCAACCCGAACTCATCGGGCACCGCCTATACAATGCTCGCGACGATGGTTCAGCTGATGGGCGAGGACAAGGGTTTTGAGTACCTGAAGGCGCTCCACGCCAACATCAACCAGTACACCAAGTCCGGCTCCGCTCCGATTAAGGCCGCGGGTCTCGGCGAAACGACCATCGGCATCGTTTTCATGCATGATGCGGTGGCGCAGACGGCAGCCGGCTTCCCGATCGTCACGGTGGCGCCTTGCGAAGGCACCGGCTATGAGATCGGCTCGATGTCGCTGATCAAGGGCGCCCGCAACCCGGAAGCGGCGAAGCAGTTCTACGACTGGGCGCTGACCGCCGAGATGCAGTCGAAGGCCAAGGACGTGAAGTCGTTCCAGTTGCCGTCGAACAAAAACGCCACCGCGTCCGAATTGTCGCCCGACCTGTCGACCATCAAGCTCATCGACTACGATTTCAAGAAGTATGGATCGAGCGCCGAGCGCAAGCGCCTGCTGCAGAAGTGGGATACGGAGGTCTCGACTCTGCCGCAGTGATCATGCGCGTCCGCACTGCCACGAGCGCGCTTCACCCGACCGTCGTCCTGTGGACGGCGGTCGGCTTGCTCGGCTATGCGCTGCTGCCTTGGTACGGGTTGGAAAGCAACCTCTTCACCTTGTCCTGGCTGTTGGACGGCTATCCGCTTGACGATGACGTCGCGCCGGCGCTTTTCCTTGTGCTGCAAGGCGAGAAACTCTGGCTCGCCCCCCTCGGGCCGCTGCTTGTCGCGCCGCTCCTGCTATGGGGGCGCCGGAAGTCCGATCCTTTCTTTGGCTATTTGCTGATCGCCGTCGGCGCGACCGGCGTCGCCTACTTCCTGCTTCAAGGATTCGGCATTGGTCTGCGCGGCTTCCAGTGGCAATGGCTGACCTTGCTCTTTGGCGAGCTTGACGACCGCCAGTTTGGCATGGGCTGGGGAGCACTGCTGGTAAGCGGCGCGTTCCTGTTCCTGTTCACCCTGGGGCTTGCGGCGCGCGGCGCGGTGGCCGGCGACGAATTCGTCGTCGGCTCGATCGGCTTCGTCGTCTCCATGGTCGCCATCTTTATCTTCATGCCGATCGGTCAAATGCTGGGGAGCGCGCTGCTCACACAGGAGGGCGACTATTCGCTTCCCGTCTTTCTCGCGAAACTCTCCAGCGACCGGCTCTGGAGCCTCGGCTGCCTCACCGGTGGCCCGCGCTGCGGCGTCGCCTGGAATTCGCTCCTTCTCGCCGTGCTCGTCGGCGTAACGACCACCGCGCTCGGCCTTGTCTTTGCCCTGGTGGTGACCCGTACCGGCTTTCGTTACGGCGCGCTGTTGCGCGCGCTGACCGTGCTGCCGATCATCACACCACCCTTCGTCATCGGCCTCGCCATCATCCTTCTGTTCGGCCTCTCGGGCGCCATCAATCTGGGTTTCGCCGAGCTGATCGGCGTCCAACCGACGCGATGGGTCTACGGCCTGCCTGGCCTGCTGATCGCCCAGGTGCTCGCTTTCACGCCGATCGCTTTTCTGGTGATGATCGGTGTGGTCGAGGGTGTCAGCCCATCCATGGAGGAGGCCGCGCAGACCCTGCGCGCCAATCGCTGGCAGACATTCATCACCGTCTCCCTGCCGTTGATGCGACCGGGTCTGGCCAATGCCTTTCTGCTCGGCTTTATCGAGAGCATGGCTGATTTCGGCAATCCGCTGGTGCTCGGCGGCACTTTCGATGTGCTGTCCACCGAGATCTTCTTCGCCATCGTCGGCGCGCAATACGACCAGGCGCAGGCGGCGATCCTCGCGCTCGTGCTCCTGTTCTTCACGCTCGGGGCATTCTACGCCCAGCGATTCTGGCTTGGGAAGAAGTCTTACACGACCGTCTCCGGCAAAGGCGACGCCGGCGTTCACTCGCATCTGCCGGCAAAATTGCGCAACGTCGTCTTCGCGGTCGCCGCCGTCTGGACGCTGTTTACCTTGCTGATTTACGTGACGATCTTCTACGGCAGCTTCGTCAAGCTGTGGGGGGTGGATTTCTCTCTGACTTTTGAACACTACGTGACGGCGTTCTCCATCGGCTGGAACGAGTTCGGCATCCACTGGCGCGGCTCGGCCTGGAGTTCTTTTTGGACGACCATGGAAATAGCGATGATCTCCGCGCCGCTGACCGCGGCCATCGGACTCTTGACCGCCTATTTGCTGGTCCGCCAGAATTTTGCCGGCAAGGACACCTTCGAATTCGCGACGATGCTGTCCTTCGCCATTCCCGGCACCGTGATCGGCGTCTCCTACGTGATTGCGTTCAATGTGCCGCCGATCGAGCTCACCGGCACGGGCATTATCCTGGTGCTCTCCTTCATCTTCCGCAACATGCCGGTTGGGGTCCGCGCCGGTGTCGCGTCGATGTCGCAGATCGACCGCAGCCTCGACGAGTCGTCCCTCACTCTGGGAGCCAACTCCTGGCAGACCTTCCGCAAAGTGGTGCTGCCGCTGCTGCGGCCGGCCATCCTTGCCGCGCTGGTCTATTCCTTCGTTCGCGCCATGACCGCCATCAGCGCCATCATCTTCTTGGTCAGCGCCCAGTATGACATGTCGACCAGCTATATCGTCGGCCGCGTCGAGAATAACGAATATGGCGTCGCCATCGCTTATTCCGCCGTCCTTATCGGCGTCATGCTGGCGGTGATCGGTCTGATGCAGCTTGCCGTTGGCAGCCGCATGATCGGCCGGCGCGGTCTCGACGGCGATCTGGCGCAGTCGCGCACCAATGTCAGCCAGGCGGTCGTGGCGCGTCCACAGCCGGCGATCTCGGGAGGCGGATGATGGCCGAAATTCGCGGCAATGCCGCCTCAGTCGAATTCAGGAATGTCACCAAGATCTACGGCAAGAGCAAGGCGCCCGCCGTCAACGACATCTCGCTGTTCATCGAGGCCGGGAAGCTGGTCACCCTGCTTGGACCGTCGGGCTGCGGCAAGACGACCACCTTGCGCATGATAGCCGGACTGGAAATGGTAACGAGCGGCCAGATCCTGATCGGGGGCGCCGACGTCACCCGGCTGCCGGCTACCGATCGTGATGTCTCCATGGTGTTTCAATCCTACGCGCTTTTCCCGCACATGACCGTGACCCAGAACGTCGAATACGGCCTGGGCTTTTCCGGATTCGGCAGGAAGGAGAAGGCCGAGAGGGCCAGAGCCGGGCTTGAACTGGTCGGCCTCTCCAATTTCGGCGAGCGCCTGCCGAGCCAGCTTTCGGGCGGACAGCAACAGCGTGTCGCGGTGGCGCGGGCGCTGGTCCTGGAGCCGCAGGTGCTGCTCTTCGACGAGCCTTTGTCGAACCTGGATGCGAAGCTCCGCCGGCGCGTGCGCGAGGAAATCCGCGAGATTCAGCAGAAACTCGGCCTGACGGTCGTCTATGTCACCCACGACCAGGAGGAAGCGCTCGCCGTCTCCGATCGCATCATTGTCATGAACAATGCGGTGATTGCCCAAGACGGCACGCCACGCGACCTCTACGAGCAGCCCGCGAATGCTTTCGTGGCCGACTTCATCGGCGAAGCCAACATGTTCCAATGCGAGGTCGTGTCGGTCGAGGGCGACAGCGCCACCGTGCATCTGGGACCTGCGGTGCTGAAGCTGCCGGCTCGCGGCCGCAAACTGGGGCCGGCCATGCTGGCGGCGCGACCGAGCCGCCTTGAGATTGGCGAGCCGAATGCGCCTGGCGCCTTGCCCGGGACGCTTGAAAAAGTGACCTATGTCGGCAGCCACCTCGAGTTCGTAATTGCCACGCAATTCGGCGAAGTCTTCGTGGTCTCGCCGGATGTCGATAGCGCGTTTCGAGCGGGGCAGCCGGTGAGCATCGGCTTTCCCGAACGCGGACCCGTGCTGATCACAGACTGAACGCCTCTTTGCAGAGCGCGTGGACCTTGTCGAACACGCCCTTGCCGCCCGCGATGACCAGTGTTCCTTCCTCGAGAACCGTTTTCGGGTCGGGCGTGACGACCGACCCGCCAGCCTCTTCGACCAGAAGCATGCCGGCGAGGCAGTCCCAAGCATTCATATGCTCCTCGACATAGGCGAGCAGCCTGCCCGAGGCGACGTAGGCAAGCATAAGCGCACCGGATGCATTGCGGAAAAACACGCCGCCCTCCTGAAGCAGGAGATCGATCAGCTTGGCGACGGTGCGCGCTTCACGACGATTGGAGAAGCCGGTTCCGACCGAGCCTTGCGTCAGGCTCGTCGTCGGGCTTGTCTTGATGGGCCGGCCGTTGAGGAAAGCGCCACCGCCGCGGCGTCCATAAAATGTCTCGCCGGTAGAGGGTTCATGGATAACGCCCACGACCGCCACACCCTCCTTGACGCAGGCGATGACGACGGTCCAGGCCGGGATGCCGCGCAGAAAGTTGGCAGTGCCGTCGATTGGATCTATCACCCATGTGTAACCCGATCCGCCGGCGAGTGCGGCGTGTTCCTCTCCGATAACACCGTCTTCAGGATATTGCGCCGCAAGCTCCCGGCGGATGAACGTCTCGACATTCCGGTCGGCCTCGGAGACCAGGTCCTGATGACCCTTGCTCTCGATTGTGAGTGTCTCCAGTTGTCGGAAATATTGCAGGCCGAGTTCGCCGCCGCGCCGCGCCAGCGCAGTCGCAAACAGCATCCGATCGTTATCGTCACCATTCACGCAGTCAATTCCGTCATTGTTTCTGCTTCCATTCGTTCCCCGGCTCTTTGTACTCAAGGCCCAATTCTGCAGGGAAAAGTTGAGGTTAACGCTCGGCGATAGGCTGCCATTCGTGGATGATCTTGCAACCTGGCAAGCAGAAAGCGAAGAAATGACCTTGGAACGGTTGATCCCGACTGCGCGAAACCGGCGCATTCAGCAGCTTGCAAAGCAGCAGCGTGCCAACGCCGCCATGCGAGACGAAAGCAATGTCGCCGTCGTGATGGGTCGCAAGAATGCGAAACACGGCCCGCGCGACGCGATCCTGGGCATCGAGCGCGCGCTCCCATCCGCAAACGCTCTCATGTGGATTGGCGAAGAAGGCGTCAGCAACTCGTTCGAAATCGACGGGTGGAAGGAAACCGGTCGCGGAGCGGTCGTTCTCGCCAAGGTGCTCATCCACTTGGACGGGCAAACCAAACCCTGCCGCCAGCAGGCCAGCCGCTTCAATAGCCTTGGCCTCGGAGCTCGACCAGATGGACGTCAGGCCGGACAGCACCGCACAGCCCGCGAAAGCCCTCATCCGGGTGACGCCGCGGTCCGAAAGCCGCCAAGCTGGAACTGGCGTGGCGGGATCAACGGAAACTTCCGGATGAGTGATAAAGAAGGCCGTCGGCATGCCGTTGCGCTCCGATAAAATCCTTCCGACGCCTAACAGAGCTGATCAAGCGCAGGAAGTATCAACACACACCAACCACGTCATTGCACGGGCACTTTTCACAGCCTCAATGGATATCAGAAACAGGAACGTCTGTATCGCGCTGCCATGAGCGGACCTCCGGCCATCAAAACCGCTACATTGTCTCCAAACTCGTCGCAGTTCATTCCGCGCACCGGTCTGCGATTGGCGTAGCGCCCGATCAAGGCGCCGAAATAGGGGGTCAAGGATTCGTAGTCGGCGAGTTCCTTGAAGCCGAGCACGACGTTGTCGAGCTTGCCCCAGCGGTCGGGCACATTGATCGCCGTGATTATACCGCCATAGGCGATGAACTTATGGACGCGCCTCTGTCGTTGATGAGCGTGTAGAGATCGACGGCTTTGCCGTCCTGCGTGTTTCAGAATGGGGACTTGTCCACAGAGCCGATGCCGACGATCCCTCCTACCCGGGCTTGTGACAAAGTCGATCGAGCACGTCTCGAAGCGCAGTTGCGGCTTGGTCACGCTCGTCAGCAGACATCAGCTCGGGCTCGGCTTCCAGTCTGAGATGCGGCAGTTCGGTTCGAACGGCGCGACGGGCAGCGACAAGATTGGCCTTCGCATCGATGACGCGATACGTGGCGACCGGATAGGCGATCCCTTTGACGTGGATGCGCCCCAGCTCGTCGCAGTCAATCGTGTCCTTCACTTGCGCAAACGTCTCATAAGAAATGAGCACGGTCCCTGGCTGCGCCTCCTGCTCAAGACGTGAGGCGAGATTCACGGCGCCGCCGATTATCGTGTAGTCCATCCGGTCCTCGCTGCCGAAGTTGCCGACAGTGCAGTAGTCGGTGTGGATGCCGATGCGGCAGCGCAGTGGTGTTTCAATTCCAATGTCGCGCCAGACTTCGGCAAGTTCGCTCATCCGCTTCTGCATGGCGAGCGCCATCTGCACGCCGGCGAGCGCGTCCTCCTTGACGCCGCGAGTTTCCGGATCGCCGAAAAACATCAGAATCGCGTCGCCGACATACTTGTCGATCGTCGCGCCATGATCCGAAGCAATTTTCGACATTTCCGTCAGATAGTGATTGAGGAGCTGGGTGAGAACCTCGGACTGCATTTTGTCAGTGGTCTCGGTAAAGCCGGCGATATCCGAGAAGCATATCGTCAGCTTCTTCCGCTGGCTGGCGATCCTGACCTCCTGACGGCCGGTGAATATCGAGTTGTACACCTGGGGCGCCAGGTATTTCGCCAGCTTGCTGGAAAGCGCCTCGAGAACCGCGGATTTCTCGGCGAGGTTCTCCTCCCGTAGCTTCAGCTCGGTGATGTCCGAGTAGACCGCGACTGTGCCGCCGCCGGTGATCCGCCGCTCGCTTATCATGATCCATCTTCCGTCGCCTCGCAGCTGCTCCCACGGTTCGCCAGGGTTGCGGTGCCGGGAGAGCCGCTCGGCGACCCATTCCTCGAATCGTCCCTCGGCATCCCTGATGTAGCCGCGCTCAGCGGATCGGCGGATGATGTGCTCGAATGTCGTACCGGGCGTCAGTTCGATCGCAAGGTCGCTGTAGAGCAGTTCGCGGTAGCGGCTATTGCTAAGGATGAGCCGGTCCTCGCCGTCGTAGAGAGCGAATCCCTCGGAGATGCTCTCAATGGCATCGATGAGCCGCTGGCGCGCTTCGGCGACCTCGCGCAGGTTCTTTTCCTCGACCTCGACTGCAGTGTCCCGGAAGAGCCTGAGCGCCTCGGCCATGCGGCCGATTTCGTCGTGGCCCGCGGCAGGCAATGGCGCACGAAGATTGCCGCCGGCGATTGCGAGCATGCTTTGGCTCACCCCTCCCAGGCGGGCGAGGAGGCTGCGGTCGACATAGAGCCAAACAACCAGAACGGAACTCAAGAGGCTGAGAAAGGCGGAGCCAAGGACAACTCCGGTCCCGTAGCGCTGGACGACCGCGGCTTCGAGACCAGATGCGGTGATCTCGCGGTCTGCCGCAGCGACCAGGCGATCGACGGCAGCGGTAAGACTGCGCAACAGCTGATTGTTTTCGGCCAGAAGCTCTTCGCCCTGCGCCAGGACGGCGAACTCGTCCTGCCGCGCCTTCGGGATGCTGTTTCCGCCGTCGATCAGTGCCTTGAACTCGTTGACCCGCTGCTGGAAACGGGTCCGCAGCCTATCGTCGATCTCGTTGGAAATCGTATCCAGAACGGCGAGTGACCGGCGCAGCGGAAACAGGATCAACGCCAGATCGCCTGGCGTCGGCGCGTCCGCCGTGTTGACCAGCGCGTCATTGACCGCCGAGATCTCCTGCTGCGCCTTCTGCTGCGGGATGTAGGCCGCTATCGACTGGACCAGGTCGGCCGTCGCCTCCGCGCCTCGATTGGACGCGAGCGGCGTGTCGGCCGTGACCGCCCGCCATTGCTGGAGTTTGGAATTCATCACGAGCATGCCGGGCGCCACAAGGCGCTGGCTTGCATTTGTCGTAGCCGACAGGCGACGTAACAGTTCCTCTTTGCGCGCCACCACGGTGAGGCGGGCGGCGACAAGGTCGTCGAGGGCGTTGAGATTGCGCCGCAGACCAAGCACCGCAGCCTCGATCTCAGCCACTACCGCCGTGCTAGGCTTGGCGCCTTTGAGAGCGGCAAGCAGTTCCTCGAGGCGCGTCATCTCTGCCGCGATCGCAGTCGAGACCTCGTTATGCTGAGCCTTGCTGGTCGAAGCAAGTGCGGCGGGCGCAGTGGCGGCGACCCGCTCAGCCTGGCGCGACAGCTGGAGGGACGCGAGCGCCGACGGCACACGCTCCTTGGTGATGTGGTTGACGACCTCCCCCACCTCGAGGAAGGCATAAAGAGCGGCTGTTGTCGCGAGCACCGCGAAGGTGCTGATACCGAAAAAAGCGAGCAACAGACGGCCGCGTATGCCGAGACGCTTAAGCATCGCGGCGACGCATTGATTCAGCTGGCGCGGCCGAGAGGGTCTGCACAGATTGGCTCAAGGCGATTCGCCGGATCGGTGGTCCATTACTCCAACGGCACGTATTCGCCACCCTTCCAGACATACCATACCCAACTCTGAACAGTGAGGTCGCCCTTATTATCAAAGTCCATACGGCCCAACACAGTGTCAAATTGATTGCCGCGCAGTGATGCAATCACGGCTTGGAGTTCTAGTGAGCCTGACTTCTCGACCGCCTGCGCCCAGGTCTGGGCGGCGCCGTAACTGTGCAGCGTCCAGGAATCGGGTTCGAAGTTCTCGGCTCGGAATCGTTCGACGACTGTGGCCGCTTCGGCGTTTCGACGCGGGTCGGGGACAAAGGTGAAGAGCGTGCCCTCGGCGGCAGGGCCGGCAATTAGCCCGAATGCCTCGGTCGCCGTATCGTCACCCGAGATCAGCTGAACCGAGTAGCCCCGGTCGCGCGCCGCACGGACCATAAGCGCGGCCTCGGTATGATACCCGCCCATGTACAGCACGGCGATATCCGCCCCCTGTAACGTGCTGATCTCGGCCGAGTAGTCGTCTTTCCCGGGAGTGTAGCCTTCATAGATTGATTCGGTCACGCCCCGCTTGTTCAACTGCTTTCTTGTCTCATCGGCGAGACCCTTCCCATAGGTCGTATTGTCGTGAAGGATCGCGATCTTCTTGTCGCTCCAATGATCTGCCAAGTAGTTGCCGGCCTCGAAGCCCTGCGCATCGTCGCGACTGCAGACGCGGAAAACGTTGGCGCGGCCTTGTTCGGTCAACATCGGATTGGTCGAGGACGGCGAAATCTGCAGAATTCCCGCCGCCTCGTACACCTCCGATGCCGGAATCGAGGCTCCAGAGCAGTAGTGCCCGACGACGAACACTACACCGTCAGCCACCAGCTTTTGGGCAGCAGCCACCGCTTGCTTGGGATCGCAGAAGTCGTCGACCGTGATGAGCCGCACCGGCTCGCCGAGGACGCCGCCCGCCGTATTGATGTCGGCCACAGCCACCTCTGCGCCGCGCTTCAATTGCGTGCCAGTCCATTCGAGCTTTCCGGTCATCGGGCCTGCGACCCCGATCAGCACCTCCGCCCGCGCAGGACAGCTAAGCGCGGCGGCCGCGAGCGCGACAATAGCTACGGTGGTGATACGGTGCATGGATGCACCCCAAAGGCAGTAGCTTACGCCAATCCCGTCAGCGCCGACAGTCCTTTTCCGCGAGCGTGGATTGGGTTCCGATCCGAGAGCGTCGCGCGTCCAATGGAAGCGCAAAGGACGCTCTTTGAACTTTGCGCATGATCCTTTCCGGACCGAAGGCCAGCGCAGCAAAGGCCGGTACCTCCGGGCGTCAGGCGCCAGGCAGCCTGAACCGGTATTCCGTCACATGATGGTAGATCTGGCCCGGCCATAGCGTGGCCTGCGGGAAATACGGCCGGTTCGGCGCATCCGGCCAGACCTGCGGCTCCAGGCAGAAGCCCGAATAAGCCTTGTAATGAACTCCCCCGAGCCCCGGCGAATCTGGCGCCAGATACTGGCCGGTATAGAGCTGGACGCCCGGTTCCGTGGTCCACAGCTCCATCTCGACGCCGGAATTCGCGCCTTGCGCCCATGATGCCAGCTTGAGCGACCCGCGCGTCGAGGCAAGGCAGAAATTCTGGTCGTAGGGGAGCTGCTTGCCCTCGCTCTCCATGCGCAGCGGCCGCGCCTGACGGAAGTCGAACGGCGTGCCGTCGACCGGCTTCACGACGCCGGTCGGGATCAGGTCGCCATCGACCGGAAGATAGGCGCCGGCGTTCAGCATCAGCCGGTGATCGAGGACATCGCCGGCGCCGCCGTCATCCAGGTTGAAATAGGAATGCTGGGTAAGGTTGCACAGCGTCGGCTCCTCGCAGGTGGCGGTCAGCTCGACGCTGAGCGTGCCGGGGATCTTCAGCCTGTAGGTGCAGGTCACGTCGAGCGCGCCGGGAAAGCCCATCGTGCCGTCGGGATCATGCAGCGTCAGGGTGACAAAATCCCTGCCATGCAGCGAAACCTCCCATGGCCGGTGCGAAAAACCTTGCGAGCCGCCATGCAGCGTGTGCTTGTCGAGGAAGTTGCGCTCGGTCTGGTAGCGCTGGCCGGCGATGGTGAAGCGGCCATCGCGGATACGGTTGGCATAGCGTCCGGCGACGGCGCCGAAGAAGGCCGTATCCGTTTCATAGGGCTTGAAACTGCTATAGCCGAGCACAAGCGGCGCATCGTGGCCGGCCAGGCGCAGGTCCTGGATGATGGCGCCAAGCCCAATGATGTTGGCGGTGAGGCCGCCGCCGCGGATGCTGAAGCGGCGGATGGCCTCGCCCGCCTGCGTCGTGCCGAAAACCTCGCCGTCCTTCATCGCCATGCCCGAAACGCTTGGTTGATCGATCCCGGCTCGCCGCGTGGGCCGGCTTGGTCTGTTGACGTTCGACAGGCCCTGCCCGATCAGAGGCCGAGGCCGCCGATGCAGACATATTTGGTGTCGAGATAATCCTCGATGCCCTGATGTCCGCCTTCCTTGCCGAGGCCCGATTCCTTGACGCCGCCGAACGGCGCCTCGGGCGTGGTGATCAGCCCTTCATTGACGCCGACCATGCCGTATTTCAGCCCTTCCATGACCCGGAAGGCGCGGCCGAGATCGCCGGTGTAGAAATAGCAGGCGAGGCCGAACTCGGTGTCGTTGGCGAGTGCGATCGCCTCCTCTTCGGTTTCGAACTTGAACACGGGTGCTACCGGGCCAAAGATCTCTTCCTTCATGAAGCGCATCTTCGGCGTGGCGTCGGCGATCACCGTCGGCTGGAAGAACGAACCGCCGAGCGCATGGCGCTTGCCGCCAGCGACGACCTTGCCGCCCTTGGCGGTGGCGTCGGCGATCAGTTCCTCGACCTTCTCGACTGCCTTCTCGTCGATCAGCGGCCCCTGCTGCACGCCGTCATCGAGGCCGGAACCGACCTTCAGCCCGTCGCTGGCGGCGGCGAGCTTTTCGACGAACTTGTCGTAGACACCAGCCTGGACCAGGAAGCGATTGGTGCAGACGCAGGTCTGGCCGGAATTGCGGTATTTGGCGGTGATCGCGCCGGCGACGGCGCGCTCGATATCGGCGTCGTCGAAGACCAGGAATGGCGCGTTGCCACCAAGTTCCATCGACACCTTCTTGACGGTGACGGACGACTTCTGGATCAGGATCTTGCCGACCTCGGTCGAGCCGGTGAAGGTGATCTTCTTGACCAGAGGGTTGGCGCAGATCTCGTCGCCGATCTCGCCGGCAGCGCCGGTCAGGATGTTGATGACGCCTTTGGGGAAGCCGACCTCCTCGGCGAGCGCGCCCCAGGCGAGGCCGGAATAAGGCGTCTGCGACGCCGGTTTGACCACCGCCGTGCAGCCGGCGGCAAGTGCTGGACCGAGCTTGCGGGCCAGCATCGAGGACGGGAAATTCCACGGCGTGATGGCGGCGATGACGCCGACCGGCTCCTTGGTCACCAGGATGCGGCGGTCCGCCCAAGGCGACGGCACGACATCGCCATAGGTGCGGCGGCCTTCTTCGGCGAACCACAATATGTACGAGGCCGCCGAACCGATCTCACCCTTCGATTCGAACAGCGACTTGCCCTGCTCGATGGTCAGCAGCTCGGCCAGCACATCCTGGTTGTCCATCATGGCGTCATGCAGCTTGCGCAACAGCTTCGAGCGCTCGAGCGCGGTGGTCTTGCGCCATGTCTGGAAGGCGGCGTCGGCAGCTTCGATGGCGCGGCGCGTCTCGACCTTGCCCGACTTCGGCACGGTGCCGATCTTGAGGCCGGTGGCCGGATTGTTGACGTCGACCGTCTGGCCGCTGTCGGCCTGCACCCACTCGCCGTTGATGAGATTGGCCTGGCGCATGAAATGGCTGGTTTTCTGAAGCATGGTCTAGCCTCCGTTCGGCGCGCTGACGGGCCGCTATCTGGATTTCCTTGACGGGCGTGCGCACTGGCATCGATGCCGGCACGCCTGGAGCCACTGCTCTTTACCTAGGGCAAGCCCCGCAATCAATCGCAAGATGGCATATAGGGTTTGGGCCAGCACAAGGCGAGGCCGATTTGCGCTCCCGTTGTTGCTTGAGGATGTGTGAGGAAACGACCGGACTGGTGGCTCCCGAGAACCGGAACGGAGCGTAACGTTTGGGTATATGAGTACCGGAAGCACCAGGAAACCGCCCTTCGCAGGCATCAATATCGATCATACCTATCCAAACACGTGGACCACCACCGTCAGCCAAAAGGCCGTGGTGACGACCGCGCAGGCGGTGGCGATGGTCATCTGGTTCGATGCCAGCGCCTGGCCGGTGTTGAACTGCGTCGCAATCAGGTAGGAATTCACCCCGGATGGCAGCGCGGCCGCCACGACCGCGACTTTCGCCGAGAGCGGCGGCAGGCCAAGCAGCCAGACCAGGCCGAGCGCGACGGCCGGCATCAGCATCAGCTTCAGCGCCGACAGCGCCAGCGCCGGCCGCACATTGCCGGAGATGCCGAAACGGCACAGGCCCAGCCCCATGGCAAACAGCGCGACCGGTCCGGCGATGTTGGCCAGCGCGTCGACCAGCCGGACGGCCAGCGCCGGCAATGGCAGGCCGGTGATACGCCACACCCATCCGGCCAGGATGCCGATGATCAGCGGATTGGAGAGCAACTTTCGAAAGAAGCGCCGGATGATGCGCAGCGGATGCACATGCTCGTCGCCGCGGCCAAAGATCTCAAACAGGATGATCGATGCCATGATCATCGTCGGCAGATGCACGGAAATCAGCAGCGACAGCACTTCGAATCCACTTGGCCCGAATGTGCCGAGGAAGAACGGGATGCCGAGCAGGACGAGGTTGGAAAAAGCCGACGACACGCCGCCGACGACCCCGGCACGCGCGTCGCGCCCGAACACCCGGGTGATGACCAGGTGGCCTGCGGCCCACGTCACTGCGGCAGCCGTAAAATAGGCGCCCCAGAACAACCAGGGTGCGGCGCCATGGAAATCGGCATTGACCATGGTGCGGAACAGAAGCAGCGGCATTGCCACCCCGACGGCGAATTCGGCGATGGCCCCACCCGCCTCGGCCTTCAGATAGCCGGTGAGCCCGGCCAGATAGCCGAGCGCGACAAGGCCGAAGACAAAAAGGACGGTTTCGATGAGTGGGGACATTTTTCCCCTGATAGGCGAGCCGGGATTTGAGCGCAACCGCCCCGCCTTGCAAAGCGGTCCGTTCTCGCAAACAGCCGGGATAGGTGATGCCTTGTTTTTCAGCCGGCTTTGCCGTCCCTATATGCGGTCACCGGAAGCCACCTCCGGTGACCGGAAAAGGACGCCTGATGCTTCGATCTGTGCTGGCTCTATTGCTGCTCGTCATTCCCGCCGCGGCCCACGCGACCGAAGCCGGCTGGGCGCTGTTGCGCGACGGCGGACATGTCGTGCTGCTTCGCCATGCCATGGTCACCGGCACTACCGATCCGGCGAATTTCGACATCGAGAAATGCGCCACCCAGGTCAATCTCTCGGTGCGCGGCAAGCAGCAGGCACGCAAGATCGGCGCGCTTTTCGACGCCCGCGCGGCGCCGGTCGAGCGCGTGCTGTCCAGCCGCTATTGCCGCGCCCTCGACACGGCTCGCACCGCTTTCAGAGAAGAGCCCGAACCCTTCGCTCCGCTTGACCTGCTGAAGACCGACGCGAGCGAGAAAGCCGCCCAGCTCGAGGCGATCATGAACGAGATCAGCGCCTATTCCGGCTCCGACAATGTGGTCATGGTCACCCATCTGGAGAATATCATGGCGCTCACCGGCATCTCGCCGCGCGAAGGCGAAGCCGTGATCGTCGAGCCGCAAGGCGACGGCCTGCGCGTGCTCGGCCGCGTCACTTTCTAATCTGCGCTGGAGCCAGTTGAAGCGTTCGCCAGTGGTGAAATCTAACGCTTGGTCCCTAAACGGAATACCGGTTCCGACCCCCCTAGCGGAAGCTCGTTCGTTCGGCCTCGGCCGAATTTACGCAGATGACCCAATGCGGACGTTTGCGACACCCATCAGAGATCTCGGCTTAGCGCCGATGTCAGCCGTCGAGGTGATCTCTACTGTTGCCCAATAGCAGACTATCCTGGAAATCGTGTTTGCGCCATAAGGCTGACCGTCATGGCGCTTCCTCAAAGCTGCCTTCGCGCAACGGCTCGAGTCGGACCTATAGCTGACCTTGGGCGAGCGGTTTGAAGACGTTGTCATTGCCAGCCGCCTACGCCTCGTCCGCGATCCATTCGAGCGAGGCGCCATGCGGGTCGGTCCAAGCGACAGGGGAGCCGTTCACAGATAGGAGGAAGCGGCCTGGCGGCCAGCTTTTTCCGGCGCGTGTGGCGATGGACGGGAATACGCGAGGGAACTCGTTCGATACCCAATACGGAGAAAGACGCATCACCTGTTCTGCGAAGGCCTCTCTGTCTGCCGGATCGGAGACATAGTCGAGGACGGCTGTGTGAAAGACAACGAGGGTAGCGTCCTTTGGCGCTTCGCTGCAGAGCCGCACGAGGTCGCTCCCGCGCAGGTCGCCCGTCACCACCCGAGGCTTGACTGTGGCAGCGATCATTAGGGCCGCCCGCAGATTGGCAAGCCGCGCCGTCTGCTCCGGCCAGACCAGCGTCTCAAGCCATGCGACTTGCGAGGGGTTTGAAGCATCGATCGGGCTCAGGTCCAATCCCGCTCGCCAGACGACATGCGGCGGGGCCGTCGGCAATGGCGTTGTCTCGCTGGCTGAGCATCGGAAGACAGGCGGTTCCGAGGCCGTGACGGGTGTGCGGAGCACCATGCGCCCGTAGTCGTAGCTGTAGAGGTCGGGCATAAGGCAGAGCCCTGCGGAAGTCCCGACCTCCAGGAGGGCCAGCGGCTGCGGCAGGCGCGCCAGGACGGGCAGCAGTGTGGCGCACCTTCCCGGCTCGTTGGTTTGCGTCGAGCGCTCGAGCATGAGCGAGCGGACAAGCTCGGGGTGCGCCAGAAGCGCCTGGCGAAACTCGGTCCACCCTGTCGGTGTGCCGAACAGGTGACGCACCACGGCAAGCAGAAGATTCGGTTGCCGCTTCACGTCCGGGAGGGTCGACAGGAAGCCGAGTGTCTCGCGGTCCCCTGCGACAGCACGAGCCAACTCCTCATAGAGCGGTGAGCGACTGCGAGCTTCCGTGTCGGCGAAGCGAAGATACCGGGTTGAGATCTCTGCCAAGCCCTCCTCGCCCATGTCCGCTGATCCCCGATCCCGACGTCTCGTCGCAGTACACGATCCACGGATCAGATTGGAGCCAGGCGCGGGTCCCGTCGTCAAGATGGCGGGTGTTACGCTTTTGCGGTAGCCCAATGCCTCGTCACTTCCGGCTGCCCCTCGAAAGAGGCCTCGAAGGTTGGCGCGGCCAGTATGGCCTACATGTGCAATGTCGCGCTTCCGGTATTGCGAAAGCCATGCCAGCGGCCGGCCGGCACGATGACTGATTGTCCCGTCGATACTGTTTCTCGTTCATCATCCAACCACAGCTCGGCTTGGCCTTCCAGCACGGTCAAGACTTCCTCGACGGGATGGGTGTGAGTACGTGTGCCACTTCCTGGTGCGACCCACTGTTCGAATATGCACAGCGTGGCTGCCTCGGTGACCGCAGAAACGCGCATTCTGGTCGACACGCCGGGACGCCACTCTTCTGTCGGCTGAAGGTTATGATCGATAATCTGCATGATCCCCTCTGTTGGCAGAGTAGCACGCCGCGTCAGCATGAAGCCGGCAACCGTGGTTCATCGAGTTAGTAGAGCCGGTCGCGATTACCCGTGTCGATAATCGTTTGCATCTCCTCAACCGTCTCCGCGAGTTTGCCGTGGGCGACCAACATCTCCGCAAACGAGGGAAGGTTGCTGGTATCCGGCCACGCATCCGGCTGCCACAAGCCCGAGCGGACCATGCACTTCGGGCAATGAGAAAGTACGTGCGAGATCTCGATGACGAGTATGTGCTCAGGGAGCTTACGGTTGACAGCCATGGCCTCACGCAGCTCCGCATCGCGGACGATGAGCGCCTTGCCGGCCACGCGAAGGGTGTAGGTCACACCGGGGATTACGAAAATCAGGCCGACATTCGGGTTGCTCAGGACGTTACGGAAAGTATCGAGTCGACGATTGCCGGGGCGGTCTGGAATGGCGAGAGTTCTCTCGTCCAGCACCTTGACGAAGCCGGCGGGATCACCCTTTGGCGAGACGTCGAGCATGCCATCGGCGCCGGCGGACGCTACGAACACAAAAGGCGCATGAGCAATGAAGCGGCGAGCATGTTCGTCAATTACTCGAACGACCTTGGCAACTGCTCGGTCTGTGGGGACCCCCAAAACCGCTCGCAATTGCTCTTCGCTCGTGATGACATCGCGGAAACGGCGCCGAGGACTGCTCTCGTCGTCTTGCATGATGCCGGCCCCTTCTCCGCGTGCCTACGCAGTATGACGCAAAGAATCGCGCGTGCGCAACTCCATTGACGAGCCATTCCGTGCCGGCGTCGCGTTCTGGCATTGAGCCGTTCAGCCGTGCGACTGAAAGTCGGCTCACCACCCCAGCCAGTCGTTCGACGCTCATCTCGGGCGTTCTGCGGCTCAGGTATTTGAACCACGGGACGCGCCATTTGCTGACATCTGTGGCGCTTCTCAAAAGCTGCCCTTCGCGCAAGAGCTCAGGTCGACCCTTCTTTGCGCTTCCCATTGAGATGACTTTCGGCAAGTCTGACCCAATGAGATGTTCCCAATAGGGAACAGGATATCCCTGAACTTCTGTGTTCATTTGAAATTCAATCAGCTACGTTCTAGCCGACCATCAACCCCCCGTCCGAAAGCAGGCCGCATGGCGTGTATCTGGCTAATTACCACCGGAGGTACCATAGCTTCGCGGCATGTTGATGCTGAAGATCATGTCGTATCGACCATCGACGGCGAAAAACTTCGGGGCACGATTCAAGACATTCCTCCCGGCGTCGACATTAGAGTTGACGACTTCATGAATATCGTCAGTTGCGCAATGACGCTGCCAATGGCGTTTGGTCTGGCTCAGCGGATCAACTTGCACCTTGTTGAAGACGATTGCATCGGCGTGGTGGTCACACACGGTACCGATACGATGGAGGAAAGCGCCTACCTCGCGGATTTGCTTTTAGCGAATGAAAAGCCAGTGGTGTTTACTGGCGCACAGCGCAGCGCCGATGATTCAGCCAGCGACGGACCGCGCAATGTCACCGACGCCGTCCGGCTTGCGGCATCGCCGTTGGCGAGGGCTCTCGGTGCGGTTGTGCTCCTGGAACAACACTTCCACGCCGCGCGTGACGTCACAAAGGCTCATACGTCCCGGGTCGACGCATTTGTCTCGCGAAACCACGGCAAGCTCGGCGAAATCGACGGCGCCGCTGTAAGCGTATCGCGCCGACCTATCCTTCGGAAAACTTTTGCGGCGAGCGCGATCGAACCGAGGGTGGATCTCATACGCATGGTGCTTGGCTCCGATGACCGCGTGATCCGCCATGCGGCGGCAAGCGGCTCGCGGGCGATCGTGCTCGAAGGCTTCGGCAGGGGAAACGCGACGCCCGCCGTCGCAGCGGCCGTTGGAGACATCATCGCCGACGGCGTTCCGGTATTCGTGGCGTCGCGATGTGGCGAAGGTCGCGTCTCGCCGATTTATGGCCATGGCGGTGGCAAGGATCTAGAGAAAGCCGGGGCAGTCTTTGCCGGCGATCTCACCGGACCCAAGCTGCGGATCCTGGTTTCCGTGTTGTTGGGGATGGGAATGACCCTAGAGGAAATGCGCCCCGAGCTTGCTGCAATAGGTGGGTGAATGTGCTTCCTGCCAGAGGCTCTTCCTTATCGTCGGACCCGAAAGGAAACACGCTATGCAGCTCGTAAACAGTCCGTTGGCAGTTGTCAGATCGGTGCGATCGTCGATCGCCGGGCTTAGGCTTCTTGCAAGGCTGCGGTACCGGCAGCCTTGCAAGGCAGCTTGTTGCCGAGGGCGCTGACGTGAGCGGCATCGATCCGGCGGCAGATGCCATTAGGGAAGCGGCGGAGGCGTTGCCTTTTGACGACGCAGGTTTCGACATTGCCGTTATGGTGGCGCGGCGCTGTTCCGGGAGACGAAGCGAAGGGTAAAGTTCCACCCTTAGCGGCAGTTAGTTTAAGGCACCTGGCGTTAGATGTTTCACACTTGCAGCCACGCTTCGATACGGAGCTTCCATCCCTCGATCATCTGCGCGAACGCGTCCTCCGTCAGCTCGGACAGATACGAGCTTCCTGCCCTGCTCAAGGCAGTGAACGTGTAGGCAATCCACGCCTCCGTGCCTCCGTCAGCGGTCGAGCGGCAGGCCACCTCGACAAATCCAAAACGCGAGTCCGGCGTCACCCGGACATAGCGGATGCGATGCGCGACGGGGTCCCAGTCCGTGCAGGCCCAGAGCGTGGTCTCATCACCATGAGTGGTCCTGAAGACCATGCCTTGGCGCGTCTCCCCGTCTTGTGGATGCAGAAACTCGGGATCCCAGTCGTCCACCCACAGGGTCTCCCCAGTCGGCGTGAACAGCGGAAAGACGCGGTCGATCGGCCCCGAAAGCACGATGCTGTGGCTGCGCTCAAGATGGTTGGTCATCCCCCTCCCCGGCGATTTCCACCAGACGGTGGCTGTCCGCTGCGCCAAGCTCCATTCCGTAGATGCGCTTCAATTGGCCGATTGTTTCCAGGGTCGTCGGGGAAAACGGCGTCTGGCCTTCGAAGGCATGCAGCACGATGCCCTCGATGAGTTCACCCAGGCTCATGTCGCGATGCTCGGCCAAGGCCTTGAGCACCTTCACCAATCGTTTTTCCAGGCGAACCCCGGTCTGCACGCGTTCGATGGTGGTCATAGGATTTCCGTACCACGGTACACTGGTACATGCAATGACCAGAGATGGGATGGTTGCGGCATATCACCGGGAGGGTCGCCAACGGCTCTTCTTGCGTTTACGGAGTGGGTATCCCATCTGCGCCCGGCGTTCAGGCCTTTTCCTGCCCGGAAAAACCGATTAGACAGCGCGCAAACACCAGCGGACAGATTCCGCCCGCAACCGAAGGAAAAGCCCTTGTCCACCACGTTCGACAAAGTCGCCAAGATCATCGCCGACACCAGTGAGATCGATATCGACACGATCACCCCTGAAAGCCACACCATCGACGATCTCGGCATCGACAGCCTCGACTTCCTCGACATCGTCTTTGCCATCGACAAGGAATTCGGCATCAAGGTGCCGCTGGAAAAGTGGACGCAGGAGGTCAATGACGGCAAGGCCTCGACCGACGATTACTTCGTCATGAAGAACCTGTGCGCCAAGATCGACGCCCTGGTCATGGCAAAGAACGCCTGAAATGGCTTGTCTTCTAGCCTGACCCACAACAGCCGCCCCATGAACCCTCGCTCATGAGCTCCCACGACGTCGTCATATCAGGCATCGGCCTTGTCTCTTCGCTGGGAGAAGGCCCGGATGCGCATTGGCGCAAGCTCGTCCAGCCCGGCCTGGAGCCGGTGCTCGAAGCCGCCCGCTTCTCGCCCTACACCGTCCACCCGCTGCCGGAGATCGACTGGAACCTGCAGATCGCCAAGCGCGGCGACCAGCGGCAGATGGAAACCTGGCAGCGGCTCGGCACCTATGCCGCCGGCATGGCGCTGGACGACGCCGGCATCAAGGGCAATGACGATCTCTGCACGACGATGGACATGGTGGTGGCTGCCGGCGGCGGCGAGCGCGACGAGGCGGTCGACGCCGACATTCTCGCAGCGTCCGAAAGCCGCAACGACCGCGACGTGCTGCTCAACGAGAAACTGACCACCGAATTGCGGCCGACGCTGTTTCTGGCGCAGCTTTCCAACCTGCTCGCCGGCAACATCTCGATCGTCCACAAGGTGACCGGCTCGTCGCGCACCTTCATGGGCGAGGAAGGTGCCGGCGTCGCCGCCGTCGAGACAGCCGCCGCGCGCATCCGCTCCGGCCAATCGACGCATATCCTGGTCGGCGGCGCGTTCCAGACCGAACATTCCGACATGCTGCTTGGCTATGAGCTGGCCGGCTACCTGCATCGCGGCCGCTGGAGGCCGGTCTGGCAGAGACAGGGCCTGGACGGCGGCGGCGTGGTGACTGGATCGGGCGGTGCGTTTCTCGTCCTGGAACAGCGCGAGCACGCGATCAGCCGCGGGCGAAAGATCTATGCCGAACTCGGCCCGGTCGTATCCGGACGCGCCATACGCCGGCAGGGCGAGCTCGATGCCGAGATTGCCGCGCTGCTCAGCCAGGCGGCATTGCCGAACGGCGAGCTACTGACGATTTCAGGCGCTTCGGGAGCCCATGCCGCGACTGCTGCTGAGAAATCGGCGCTCGACGCCAATCCGGCGATTGCCGCACGCGGTTTTTCGACGCTGACCGGCCACATGAAGGAAGCGCAGTTTCCCTTCGCCGTGGCGCTGGCTGCATTGGCTGTCGAACGCAAGGCCGCCTACCCGGCTTTTGACGCCGCCACCGAGAAGCCGTTCAACGGCATTCCCAGGACCGTGCTTGCAACGGCGATCGGCTATCACCAATTCGAGGGCATGGCGTTGGTCAACGCCGCCTAGAGGGTTTTGGGACAAAAACATGGCCAATCTGAACGACCACATGGGCAGGCCGATCGTTGCCGTCACCGGCATCGGCGTGGTGACGTCGCTGGGCGTCGGCAAGGCCGACAATTGGGCAGCGCTCACCGCGGGCACGTCCGGCATCCATCCGATAACCCGCTTTCCGGTCGACCATCTGAACACCCGCATCTCCGGCACGGTCGATTTCCTGCCGTCGAGCTCCAAGGGCGCTTCCCTTCTTACCTACGACCTCGCCGAGATAGCCGCGCAGGAAGCCGTGGCCGAAGCCGGCCTCGATTCGGGCGATTTCGGCGGGCCGCTTTTCCTCGCCTCGCCGCCGGTCGAGCTCGACTGGAGCGAGCGCTTTTCGCTGTACAATTCCGACAAGCACGACGTCGGCGCCGAACGGCTGCTTCGGGTGGCGCGCGGCTTGAAGGGGTTCGATGTTTTCGAGACCACCCAATTCGGTTCGATCGCCGACCGGCTCGCCGACCGTTTTGGCACGCGCGGCCTGCCGATCACGCTGTCGACGGCCTGCGCCTCTGGCGCCACCTCGATCCAGCTCGGCGTCGAGGCGATCCGCCGCGGCGAATGCGACCGGGCACTGTCGATCGGCGCCGACGGCTCGGCGACCGCCGAGGCGCTGATCCGTTTCTCGCTGCTTTCCGCACTCTCCACCCACAACGACATCCCCGAAAAGGCGTCAAAACCGTTTTCCAGGGATCGCGACGGTTTTGTCCTCGCTGAGGGTTCTGGCGCGCTGGTATTGGAATCGCTGGAGGCGGCACTCGCCCGTGGTGCAAACATCCTCGGCATCCTGCGCGGCTGCGGCGAGAAGGCCGACGATTTCCACCGCACCCGCTCGAAGCCGGACGGCTCGCCGGCGATCGCGGCGGTTCGCGCCGCGCTCGCCGATGCCGGCTTGGGCGAGGACGAGATCGATTATGTCAATGCCCATGGCACCTCGACGCCGGAAAACGACAAGATGGAGCATTTGTCGCTGTCGACCGTGTTCGGCGAGCGGATCGGCTCGATGCCGATCTCGTCGAACAAGTCGATGATCGGCCACACGCTGTCGGCCGCCGGCGCCGTCGAGGCGGCGTTTTCGCTGATGACCATGCGCGAAAGCGTCATCCCGCCGACCATCAATTACGACAATCCCGATCCGGCGATCGTGCTCGACGTGGTGCCGAACCAGAAGCGCAACGCCGAGGTCGGCACGGTGCTGTCGAACTCCTTCGGCTTCGGCGGCCAGAACACCTGCCTTGTCATGGCGCGGGAACCAGTCTAAGCGACCGTTCTTCGCCAACAGAACCGACAGGCTCCATGCGCGCATTGCAACTTATCGAGGACCGCCGCCTTGAAACGGTGGACCTGCCGCTTCCGCCGCAGCCTGCGCTGGGCGAAGTGACGCTGCGCATCAAGGCCGTGGCGCTCAATCATATCGACGTCTGGGGCTGGCGCGGCATGGCCTTCGCCAAGCGCAAGCTGCCGCTGGTCGTCGGCGCCGAAGCCTCGGGCGAGGTCGAGGCGGTCGGCCCCGGCGTCTCCAGCCTTGTGCCGGGGCAGCTTGTATCGATCTACGGCGCGCGCACCTGCGGGCTTTGCCGCGCCTGCCGCGAAGGCCGCGACAACCTCTGCGAGCATGTCTCGGGCGTTCACGGCTTCCATCTCGACGGCTTTGCGCAAGAGAAGATAAACCTGCCGGCGCGCCTGCTGGTCCCTGCCCCGCCCGGCGTGACCGACGTCGGCGCCGCCGTCGCGCCCGTCACCTTCGGCACGGTCGAGCACATGCTGTTCGACAATGCCAGGCTGCAGGCCGGCGAAACCATCCTGATCCATGCCGGCGGCTCGGGAATCGGCTCCGCCGCGATCCAGCTGGCGAAGAAAATGGGCTGCACCGTGATCACCACGGTTGGCTCGAACGACAAGATCGACAAGGCGAAGGCGCTTGGCGCCGATCACGTCATCAACTATCGCGACGACCGTTTCGAAGGCGTCGTGCGCAAGCTGACGAAGAAGAAGGGCGTCGATGTCGTCTTCGAGCATGTCGGCGCCGACACCTTTGCCGCCTCGATGCTGTGCCTGAAACGCGGCGGCCGCCTGGTGACCTGCGGCTCGACATCGGGCGTGTCGACGCAGATCAACCTGATGCAATTGTTCCAGCAGCAGCTGAAGCTGCTCGGCTCGTTCGGCTGTCGCATGCAAAACATGGCCGACGCCATGCAGAAAATGGCGGCGGGGCTGGTTTCTCCGGTTATCGACACCGAAGTCGGCTTCGACGGCATCGAGACCGCACTGAAGCGCATGGAAGGCCGCGACGTGTTCGGCAAGATCATCCTGCGCGTCGGCTAGACCATGATGCTGCTGTCTGAAAAAACCATGGTCTAGGAATGATCGGCAACGCCTTCAAGAAGCTCCGCCGGGACTTGGCGTTCCGCTACGGCAGGCGGCTGCGCCAGTTCAACTACTGGCTGCTGGCGCGCCTCGCGATGACGATGATTTGGCTATTGCGTCTGCTGCCGGTCGACAGCGCGCTCAATTTCGCCGACCGCGCCGCCCGCCGCATTGGCCCTTGGGTGGGGCGCCATAACGTCGCCATCGCCAATCTGCGCAAGGCTTATCCGGAAAAGAGCGACAAGCAGATCCAGGCCATCGCCTCCGACATGTGGGGCAACATGGCTCGCCTTGCCGCGGAATACGTCTTTCTCGATGCCCTGTTCGACTACGATCCCGCCGCGACAAAACCGGGCCGCATCGAGGTCAAGGGGGTCGAGCACTTCGTGCAAATCGCCGGCGAGCAAAAACCGCATATCATCTTCACCGGGCATCTCGGCAATTTCGAGCTGCTTCCGGTGGCGGCAGCCACTTTCGGCATGAACATCACGGCGCTGTTTCGTCCGCCCAACAACCCCTACCTTGCCGACTACATCCTCTCGACTCGCCGCTCGACCATGGGCTCGCTCCTGCCCTCCGCGACCGGCGCTTCGTTCGCGCTGGCGGCCATCCTGGAGAAAGGCGGCAATATCGGCGTGCTCGTCGACCAGAAATTCTCGAGCGGGCTCGAAACGACTTTTTTCGGCCGCCCATGCGAGAGCAACCGGGTTCTGGGCACCCTGGCGCGACACTATGACTGCGATGTCTATCCGGCGCGCTGCGTGCGCCTGCCGGGCAACCGCTTCCGGCTCGAGATCGAGGACAAACTGATCTTGCCGCGCACCGCCGGCGGCAGTGTCGACGTCCATGGCACCACCCAGCTGCTCAACGACGTGGTCGAGCGCTGGGTGCGCGAGGATCCCGGCCAATGGATGTGGTTCCACAAAAGATGGGAAATCAGCGGCCCGCGCGGGAAGCACAAGCGGGCGAGGAACCGCGGCGAAGCCGCCTGAGTAGAAGTGAGTGACAGCAATTATGCTATTGTTGGCAATGTTCTAATTGCGCCACCGACCCCGCCCGGTTGCCGAGGCGGGTTTTTGTTTAGTCACCGATCGCTCGGTGGCCTGTCCTGGCAAGTCCAATCAGCCAACCGAAGGGGCGCCATAGCGAAGCCCATCCACCAGCAAGCCAACCATCCGTCGTGCCTGGTCGGGGCCTCCGCCATAGCGGTCTGGTGAGCAGAGCCTGGCAATCGCGAATAATAGTTCTTTCGCATCAACGTCCGAGCGAACGTCGCCCGCTTCGGTCGCGGCATCCAGCAAGGTCTGCAGCGCGGGCCGAAGTTTCTCAAGAAAATACAGCGGCAAGGACTCATATGCCGGATCGCCGGAGGAGAAGGCCGCGGCGAGTCCACGCTTGGCAGCGATAAAGTCCACGTAACGCTGCATCCATCGGGCGAGCGCTTCGCCGGGTTCATATTCGGCGGCAATGGCAGATGCAGCATTTGCGCAGGCATCAACTTCGTTACGGAAGACCGCCACGATCAGGTCCGAACGCTGAGGAAAATGCCGATAAAGCGTACCCACGCCAACGCCGGCCTTATCGGCGATCTCTCGCACCGGAGCATCGACCCCCGAAGCCGCAAACACTGCCATTGCTGCTTCGAGCAGCGCCTTGGAGTTGCGTTGCGCGTCCGCACGCACGCGCCGATCCGTCGAGTTTACGGGCTCCAAGCCACCACCCCGCTCCTCCGATTTGTCGTCCATGATTTTTCCACTTGATAAACGGAACGATGTTCCGTATAAAACGGAATGCAGTTCCGATTGGGAAAATTAGCACAGCATGGCGCCGTTGCCTACACGTCAATGCAAAAAGAGGAGATCACCATGCGGGTCAAACCTATTGCCCTGGTCACTGCGGCCAACAAGGGAATCGGCCTCCAGATCGCCAGGGATCTGGCGACGCACGGCCTCACCGTGCTCGTAGGGTCGCGCAAGCTCGAGCATGCGGAGACGGCTGCAAAGAGCATCGGCGCGGATGCCCGCGCCGTCCAACTCGATGTCACGAAACAGGCCTCGATTGCCGCCGCGGCAAAGCGCATCCGTAACGAGTTCGGTCGCCTCGACGTCCTGGTGAACAATGCAGGCACTTCCGATGCGGGAAAGCAGGGCATCTCGCATGCGGCGTCCCTCGACGAGGGACGCGCAGTGTTCGAGACCAACGTGTTCGGCGTCGTCGCCGTTACGCAGGCGATGTTGCGGCTGCTTGGTGAAGCGCCGGCGGCACGCATCGCCAGCGTCGACCCGTCCAGTCCACAGCGCGCATTGTTCGGCCCTGTTTACAGCCCCTCGGAGACTGCCCTCGATGCGCCGACGCTCGCCTTCGCCATCGAATTTGAGGGCGCTGGCGCCGACGCTGCCTGCTCCGGCTTCACTTCGACGAACCTCAACAAATTCGAGGGCACCCTTACGGCCGAACGGGCCGCGTGAGCCCTCCGATGGGCACGTTTCCCGAGCCAGGACGGGCCGTCCGTGCGGCGGTCTCGTCCCGATTGCTGGCGCCGGGAGAGTGGCGGCGCACCTTGGCTCCGGTGCCGATCGAGCCCGCATCCTGATCTGCGATCTTGGGGCGGGTCCAGAAGGTCTATTGAGACAGGTACCGGAAAGCCGCGACAAAGGCCGCAAACGCCGGCGTTTGATTGCGCCGGCTGGGGTAGTAGAGATGATAGCCCTGGAAGGTCGGGCACCAGTCGGCAAGGACTTCCTCGAGCCGACCACTCACAACATAGGGCTGAACAAGATCCTTCGGTGCATAGACCAAACCAATGCCGTCGAGGGCCGCGTCAAGCGCCGGCGCGATATTGTTCAGGGGGGATCGCGATCGGCGGCTTCTGGTCGCTCTCCACGGCCATTTTGGCGCGCCTGGCCTCAGGCTCCGACCTGCCCAAGGCGATCGCCCTGCTGCAGGGCGGAACCGCATTGGCGATCGTCATCGCCGCACCGCTCGGCAGCTTCCTCGGCGAATTGATCGGGTGGCGGGGCACCTTCTTCGTCACAGTCCCGGTCGGCGTCGCGGCGCTCGTCTGGCAACTGGCCGTTCTGCCGAAGATGCCGCCAATGGAGGCCGTTTCGGTATCCAGCATGTTCCGTCTGCTGCGCAATCGGACATTCACCATCGGGATGGCAGCAACTGGACTCGCATTCATGGGAATGAATTCGCTGTCGATCTATCTGCGCCCATTCCTTGAAAGTGTCACCGGCCTCGACGTGAACGTCCTGTCGCTGGTGCTCCTGGGCCTCGGCCTAGGAGGCCTGGCGGGACTGTCCATCGCCGGCTTTGTTCTCCGGCGAAACCTCACTGCCGTGCTGATCGGGCTGCCGAGCGCGCTTGCGCTCCTCTCCCTGCTCCTGATCGCAGTGGGACCGGTGCTTTGGGCCACGGCTTCGCTTCTGGTTGTTTGGGGGCTGTTCAACACCCCGATTCCGGCGGCGTGGGGTACATGGATGGCTCAGATCATTCCCGACGATCTTGAAGCTGGAGGCGGGCTGCAGGTCGCATTGATCCAGTTCGCCATCGCCGGCGGCGCTTCCGCGGGCGGCATGCTGTTCGACACTGCCGGCTGGTGGAGCGCCTTCCTGCTCGCCGCCGCCCTGCTGGCGGGCTCAGCCCTGCTCCCCGCTGCCGCCAGCCCTCGCGCTGCTGCGGTGCAGAACCTTTGATTGCGGAGGGACAGCGCCCGGACAGCGCCCCCCTCTGTCCTGCCGGACAGAGGGGGGCGCGAAGGATCACTACAGAGCGCTTTTATTCTGAACCGCCGCATTCTTGGCTGGGCTGGGCATTGCTGCGCTGCCCGACTTCCTTACCGACGTGCCGATCGCGGAGGGTACATTGAGACAAGTGATGGCGGATTATCCCTCGCCAGAGGCGGGGATCTATGTGGTGCGGCCACCTGGCGGGATTGCGCCCAGAAAGGTGCGTGCGCTGATTGACATCCTCATCGAATGGTTCGGCGCCCGTTGAGCGCAATCACTGCGACCTTCGGGTGGTGATCGCGGCGCAACGGCGAGAAAAAGCAGCCAACACCGGTCCCTTCGCCATCTCGGGCCACAATCTCGATGGACTTAGAGCGGGTGGTTTTAGCCGCATTTCTGCGACGCCAGGACTCGGTCAAAGCATTGCCTCATCGGCCGTAAGTGCATGCTCTCGCGTGCCGGAGACGATGATCTCCAGGACCTCATGCTCGTCGGTGTTTTTGATGTAGCGATCGCCCACGTTCTCGCCGCGCTTAAGCACCATCACGCGGTCGCCCACAGCGAAGATGTCAACGAGGCGGTGGGAGATGATGATCTGGGCAACGCCCTGCTTTTTCAGTTCCAGCATGGTTTCGAGCAACCGCTCGGTCGCCATCACCGAGAGATTGGCGGTCGGCTCATCGAGTATCACCACGCGCGGCTGAAACGAGATAGCGCGGGCAATAGCCACCGATTGCTGGCGGCCGCCCGAAAGGCTCTCGACCTTTTGATAGACGGAGTTCACGTCGACCTTGAGCCGCTTCAGCACACTGTCGGCTTCCGCGTACATTTTCCGCCGATTGACGAAAAGGCCCCTGCGCGGCCAACGGCCAAGAAAGATATTCTGACCGACATCCATATTCCCGCAAAGAGCGAAATCCTGGTAGATCATCTCGATGCCGGCGTCGCGGCTTTCGTGCGGGCTCTTGAAGTGCACCGGCTGCCCGGCGACGAAGATCTCGCCGCCCGAGTCGCGCTGGTAGGCGCCGGTCAGGATCTTCATCAGCGTCGACTTGCCGGCCGAGTTGTCGCCGACGAGGCCCAGGATCTCGCCGGGATAGAGCACGAGGTCGACATTGCGGAGCGCCTGCACCGCACCGAAGGCTTTTTCGATGCCCCGCATTTCTACGATCGGTGCAGGCCTGGTCGCGTCAAGCATGGGTGGTTTCCGCCGTTTTTGTGCGCCGCGCGAGGCGCGCCCGCAGGCGGCCGAAGATGTTGGCCTGGCGCACCCAGATGTCGATCAGCACCGCCACGATCAGGATGCCACCGATGAAGACGTTGATCCAGTGCTGCGGCATGGTAAAGCCTTGGACGTTGAGCTGCAGCAGCGCCCGGATCAGGGTGATCACCGCCGCCCCGGCGAGCGCCCCGATCACGGTGCCGTAGCCGCCGAAGATCGAACCGCCGCCGATGATCACCGAAGCGATGGCGTCGAGCTCGCGGAACTGGCCGGCTACCGGGTTGAAGCTGCGGAAGTAGGCGACGTTGATGATCCCGGCCATTGTCGCGCAGAGCGCCGCCAGCATGAGCGCGAAGAACCGCACCCGGTTGGTGTTGATCCCGGCATAAGCGGCGGCGCGAATGTTGCCGCCGGTCGCATAGACCTTCTGCCCGAACGGCATGTAGGCGAGCACGACGCCGGCAATGAGGGCGACCAACAGCATCCAGATGGTCTGGACGCTCACCACCTCGGCGATCGAGCGCAGCAGCCCGTCCGGCAGCGAGATGCGGTAGTGCAGCAGGATGTCGTTCACCTTGCGGCCAAGCAGGTTGTAGCCCTCGGGCCAGCCGGTGAGCTGCTGCCCGGCGACGAACCAGGCGGCGAGGCCGCGGGCGATGTAGAACATGCCGAGCGTGGCGATGAAGGCCGGCAGCTTGAAGCCGACGGTGACGATCGCGTTGACGAGGCCGGCGCACATGCCCGCCAGCAGGCCCATCGCCACGGCGGTCACGGGGTCGGCGCCGAGGACCTTGAGGAAATAGGCGGCTGTGCTGCCGGCGAGGGCAAGCACCGCCCCGACGGAGAGGTCGATATCGCCGGCGGCGATGACGTAGGTGAGCCCGATGGTGATCAGCGCAAGCTCGGTGTAGTTGAGCAAGATAGCGAAGCTGTTGGACAGGTTCCACCAGTAGTCCGGCCGGAGCGCGAGGCCGGTCAGCCACAGGAGCGCGGTCAGGATGATGGCGAGCGCGTCGCGCCGGGCGAGGAACTTGCCGAACCCGGTGGCCGACAACGCCATGTCGGTCGCCATCGCGCCCTTGGTCTGCACCCCCTCGATCGCGATGCCGCCGATCTCGTAGGCCGGTGGCGGCGGCCGGCCGCGGAGCCAGGCCCAGAGGCGCCCTGCCACTTGGCGGCGGATGAGATAGGGCTCGATGAGCACAGCGACGACGAGTAGCAGCCCGAGGAACACCGGCACCGCGCCGACCGGTAGCGAGAAAACTGCGTTGACCGTGATCTCCTCGTCGCCGATCTTGATGATGCGCGTGATCGGCCAGCCCTCGCGCAATACCTTGTCGAGCAGCACCACCAGAAGGGCGCCAAGGCAGGATCCGGCGACCCGGCCGCGGCCGCCGAGGATCGAGGCGCCGCCGATTATCACGGCGGCAATGACGGTCAGCTCACCGCTGACGCCGTAGAGCGGCGTCACGCCCTTGTCCTGCGCAGCTGACATCAAGCCGGCCAGCGCCGCGCAGAGCGAGGAGATCAGGAAGGCTCGGATGCGCACCCAGTTGGTCGGGATGCCGGCATAGGACGCCGCCTGCTCGTTGCCGCCGGTGGCGAAGGTCTCGTAGCCCCAGCGCGTCTTGGCAAGCACATAGGCGCCGATCACGGCGACAACGAGGAAGATCACGATCTGGTTGTTGAAGCCGAGGAGGTTGGTCTCGCCGAGGTGAAAAAAACCCGGATAGCCGGTCGCCTTGGCAGGGTAGTAGATCGCCTGGCCGTGAGTGAGCGCCAGCACGAAGCCGCGGCCGATGAAGAGGATGGTCAGCGTGGCGATGAACGCCGGCACCTTCAGGATGGTGACGAGCACGCCGTTGATCAGCCCGATCAGCGTGCCGAGCAGCAGGCAGAGGATCGCCGACGTGACGACGCCGAGGTCAAGGAAGTTCGGCGCGAACAGCCTGGCAAAGACGACGGCGACTAGGCCGTAAGTTGAACCGACCGAAAGATCGAGGTCCTTGTTGACGATGACGAAGGTCACTCCGACCGCGATGATGGCAACCCGCGAGGTGTCGCGGAGCAGCGAGTGAAACGCTCCTGTTGACCCGAAGAACGCGGGATTGACGAGAGCGCCGCCGAGATAGAGCAGCAAAAGCAAGGCAACGAGCCCCACCTCCCAGCCGCCGATAATCTGGGACGGCGCACGGCCGAGCGATGTGGTCGCGGTAAGCGCCATGGTCTCTTCTGGTCGATTTCCTGCTGCCGCATTGCGGGAGAGCCTGCACTCTCCCGCAATGATTTCAGACGTTCCGAGTGGACTCAGTTCTCGAAGCGCTTGCCGACCTCCTCGACGGTCTCCTTCGTCACCAGTTGGGCGCGTGTGTCGAGGTTGGCCGCCGCGATGCCGCGGTCGATCTCCAGATAGAGCTGCATGACCGGCCAGAAGCCCTGCAAGAAGGGCTGCTGCCCCAGCGCGCCGGTCAGATCGCCGCTCTTCATCGCGTCCTGCTGGGCCGGGCCGAGGTCGAAACCGTAGGCGCAGATCTTGCCGGTCATTCCTGTCTGAGCGACGGCCTTGGCAAGCGCCGGCGTGAACACGTTGTTGCCGGCGAACGCGCCTACGACATCGCCGCGCGATTCGAACAGCGTCACGATGCCGTTCACCGGGTCATTCGGATTGGTGTCTATACCGGTGTTCTCCGGACCCGCGTCGACCTTGAAGGCATCAAGCTTGCCGGCATCCTTCAAGCCCTTGACGATGGCGTTGAAAGCCGAAGTGACGCGGTTGTTCACCTCGATGTTGCCCATTGCGGTCGACGACGGCAGGACGATCGAACCCTTCTCTATACCCTTGTCCGCGAGGCACTTGACGAGCGCCTCGCCGGCGATTGCGGCAGCGGAGGCGTCCTGGCCGGTGTGGCCGATGCCGCTGCGGTTGAGGATCGTGCCGTCAAAGGAATTTGTCGTAGCGACCGGTATGCCCTTCGCCTCGGCGGCCTTGACGATGTCGTTATAGGCGCCGACCTGGGGCGTTGTCATGATCAGCCCGTCGATCGTCGGATCCTGCACGATCTGGTTCAGGATTTCGATCTCGCGGGCAGGGTCGTCAGTCGGCGATTCCGAGCCGAGCAGCAGGACCTTGGCGCCGATCAGGTTGCCGGCGACGGTCGCGCCGACGTAGACCGGATCGAAGAAGCCATTGCCGGCAGTGTGTGTCACGATAGCGAATGTGAGGTGACCATCGGCCGAATGGAAGTCCTTGGTACCGGGAGCCTCCTTTGCGGCTTCTTCGAAGCTGTAGCCGCCGACCGCCTTGTCGACGCCGCCCGATTGTGCGTAGGCGTTCGATACGCCGAGCGATAACGCCGCGGCACATGCCGCGAGCGAGAAAATACGTTTCATGATTATCCTCCCTTGCAACCAACGGTCGGAAGCCGTTCGGGCGCATTTATTCAGGATTCCGAATGCTCCCTCCCACCCCGTATATTCTGCCCAAAGTCTGCCCACGTAAATAGTGCTAGCGCGACGCGGTGTCAGACAGACGAGGAGACTTGGTGTATTGTGATCCCTACCTGGGCCGCATTTCAAAAGGGAGCGACACGGAGAGCACCAAAAAAAGTTTCACAAACGCGTAGGGAGGATACCGCGATGAATCTGCGACCAGACCCCACATTCTATCCGTCACCTAGGCTGGCTATGGAAGGGCCGCCGGAAACTCTGGCCTACACGTTGATGCTTAGCCCGGACTTCTCGCAACCCGACGGTTTGGCTGTGGTGAATGTCGATCCAAATTCGCCGGATTTCGGCAAGATCGTCCACACTGTGATCATGCCAAACAAGGGCGATGAGTTTCATCACTTCGGCTGGAATGCGTGTTCTTCGGCGCTATCACCACTGACTGGCCACGCCTTTTTGGAGCGTCGTTATCTGATCATTCCGGGCATTCGTTCGTCGCGCATCTACATAATTGATGTGAAGGGCGGGCCGACAGCCGCCAAGATTCACAAGATCATCGAACCCGCAGAAGTGTTTGCCAAGACGGGCTATTCCCGCCCGCATACGATCCACTGCGGACCCGAGGGCATTTATGTCTCGACCCTCGGCGGCGGCGGCAAGGACGGTACCGACGGTCCTCCGGGCATTTTCATCATGGATTGCCAGACCTTCGATGTCATTGGCCGCTATGAGATAGATCGTGGCGCCCAGGACAAGCACTACGATTTCTGGTGGAACCTGCCGCGCGACTACATGGTCAGTTCCGAATGGGCCCTGCCGCCGCAGTTCGAAAACGGCATCGTCCCTGAGGATCTACTGTCCAACAAGTACGGCCACCGCATGCATTTCTGGGATCTGCGTGCGCGTAAGAACATTCAGACGATCGATCTGGGGGCCAATCACCAAATGGCGCTTGAAATCCGCCCGGCGCATGATCCAGTCCAGCAATACGGCTTCTGCGGCGTTGTAGTCGATACCACCAATCTCGAAGGCTCGATCTGGACTTGGTGGCGCGACGCGGATGGCAAGTTCCAGGCCAAGAAGACGGCGGTCATCCCGCCTCAACCGGCCAATGCCGACGATCTGCCGGATCTTTTGAAGGGTTTCTCGGCGGTGCCCCCGCTGGTCACCGACATCGACCTCAGCCTCGACGACAAATATCTCTATGTGGCTTGTTGGGGTACGGGTGAAATGCATCAATACGATGTCAGCGACCCGATGAAGCCGGTTCTGGCGGGCAAGGTCGAACTGGGTGGGATCGTCAAGAAGACCAAGCACCCCTGTGGCAAGGTCTTCGGCTATGGGCCACAGATGGTCGAGATTAGCCGCGACGGCAAGCGTGTCTATTGGACCAATTCGCTCTATTCGACCTGGGACGATCAGTTCTATCCCGGTGAGCGCGGCGGGGCGATGGTGAAGGCCGATGTTGGCGCCAATGGTGGCCTGACGCTCGACACCAACTTCTTCGTCGAGTTCCCCAAAGGCTATCGAACGCACCAGATCCGACTTGAAGGCGGCGACTGCTCTACCGACAGTTTCTGCTACCCATCGGCCTAGGTGTCGCCCGAACTCCTTTCGACCACAGCCGGCCTCTGGTTTGCTGTGGTCGCCAGCGGGATTTACCATGGCGTAAACCCGGGTATGGGCTGGCCGCTTGCTGTTTCGGCCGCCCTGATGGAACGGCGAGCCTATGCGCTGCCGGGCGCACTTCTGGCGCTGGCGTTCGGGCATCTTGTCGCCATGACGGTGGTCCTCTTGCCCTTCGCGCTGATGACCATGCTGGTTGATTGGCAAACCGAGATCCGCGTTGGCGCAGGTCTAATTGTCGTCGCGCTCGGAGTCTGGCTGCTCTTCAACCGGCGGCATCCTAGATTTCTGGCGCGCGTGCCGCCGTCGCGACTGGCGCTCTGGTCCTTTCTCGTCGCCGTCGCGCATGGCGCCGGCCTGATGCTGGTGCCGATCTACCTCGGCCTGTGCGGCGTCGTTGAAACGGATGCCGGGCACCGTGCCGCGACCGCCCTCATTGCACGAACTGCAGCGCTCTCGATCGGCGTGGCAGCGGTCCACACCGGCGCGATGATCACTGCGGGCGGCGCTTTGGCCTTCGGCGTCTATCGGTGGCTGGGATTAAGGTTTCTTTCGAAAAGCTGGTTTGATCTAGATGTGATCTGGGCGCTAAGTCTAGTTCTGGTCGGGGCGATCGGCGTGTTTTCCGCGCTCTAGTTGGTCACCACGATCCGCGTGTTGCGGAAGCCGGCTTGCCGCACCATCGAATAGAAGGCGGCGGCATTGGACGGGTGCAGTCGCACGCAGCCATGCGACGCTGGGCGCCCGAGAGATTTTACTGCGCCGGTGCCATGGATGGCATAGCCGCCGCGGTAGAACACCGAATGAGGCATCGGCGACATGTCGTATTTGCGCGAATACCACATCCGTGCCGTTCGTTGCGGCCGGTAGCTGCCGCGCGGCGTGATATAGCCTTTGCGCGCCGTGGATACGCGCCATCGGTAGACCGCCCGGCCGTATCTTACAGTCATTGTCTGCGATGACACGTCGATCCTTGCAACCAGCTTGGCTGCCCAGCCCTCGACCGAAGAACCGAACAGCATCGTTGCCAGTGCCGCTGCCATGAGAACAGTCTTTTTCATGCGATCAAACCCCTTTGATTGCCCTTGCCTGCCTGCCTTAACGCTATTCTTCATCCTTTAATCGCAAGTGAATGAGGTAACCACACACCTCTGACGAATTCACCAATCCAAAGCAGCGAATTTGAACGATTTCCCGCGATAGTTGCCGTGGCGACATGTAACCACATAAGTAGGGCGCGGCCCGCCAACAGGCTTGCCAAAACGCCCCGTTGGCTGCTCAATTCGTCGAATGAACGAACTCCTGCTGAAAGCGGTCGATGATCGGGTCGACGACTTGGTCGCGCTGACCGCGGACCTGATCCGCTTTCCGACCATCAACCCGCCCGGCGAGGCCTATCGGCCATGCGCCGAATACGTCGGAGCGCGGCTGAAAAAGCGCGGTTTCGAAGTCGAATTCATCCGCGCCGAAGGCACGCCCGGCGACACCGACCGCTACCCGCGCGTCAACGTCGTCGCCCGCTTCGATGGCCGCTCGCCCGGCGCCTGCGTGCATTTCAACTCGCATATCGACGTGGTCGAAGCCGGCGACGGCTGGAGCCTCGATCCCTTCGCCGGCATCGTCAGGGATGGCAAGGTCTATGGCCGCGGCGCCTGCGACATGAAGGGCGGCCTGGCCTCCTCGATCATCGCCGCCGAAGCCTTCATGGAGCTGTTCCCCGACTTTCCCGGCGCCATCGAGATTTCGGGCACGGTCGACGAGGAGTCCGGCGGCTTCGGCGGCGTCGCCCATCTGGCCAGGCTCGGCTATTTCTCCAAGCCGAAGGTCGACCACGTCATCATCCCCGAGCCGTTGAACAAGGATCGCATCTGCCTTGGCCATCGCGGCGTCTGGTGGGCGGAGATCGAGACCAAGGGCGAGATCGCGCACGGCTCGATGCCGTTCCTCGGCGACAATGCGGTGCGCCATATGGGCGCCGTGCTAAGGGCTTTCGAGGACGAGCTGTTCCCGGCGCTCGACCGCAAGGTCACGCGCATGCCGGTCGTGCCCGACGGGGCAAAGCGCTCGACCATGAACATCAACTCGATCCATGGCGGCCAGACCGAGGATTTCCGGCCCAGCCTGCCCTCGCCCAATGTCCCCGATTCCTGCCGGCTGACCATCGACCGCCGTTTCCTGCTCGAAGAGGATCTTGGCACGGTCAAGCGCGAGGTGACCGATATCCTCGACCGGCTGAAGCGCGAGCGCAAGAAATTCGACTACGAGATCCGCGATCTCATGGAGGTGCTGCCGCTGATGACCGAGCGCGACGCGCCGGTGGTCAAGGCGGTGGCACGGGGCATCATGGAGATATTCGACCGCGAGCCCGCCTACGTGATCTCGCCCGGCACCTACGACCAGAAGCACATTGCCCGCATCGGCCACATCTACGACTGCATCGCCTATGGCCCGGGCATTCTCGACCTCGCCCACAGGCCCGACGAATGGGTGGGGATATCAGACATGGTCGAATCGGCCAAGGTGATGGCGATCGGGCTCAACGTGCTGCTGAGGGGCGCGGGCGCTCGGTAGCCGGTGATGGGCGGAAAAACATTCCTGCCGGCGCCGCCGGAAAGCACGAAACGCAATTTACTCCTCGGTGAAATCACGCTTCTATCCACCGGGTTTCGAGCATGTTTTTGAGCATATCGGGAGTTGCACGATGAAATTATGGAAAACCATTCTCACCGCTGCGGCCCTGGTGCTGGCCAACGGCGCTTCGGCGCTTGCCACGCGGACCGATCTGGTCATCGGCATCACGCTCGAACCTCCGCATCTCGATCCGACCGCAGGTGCTGCAGCGGCGATCGACGAGGTGCTTTACGCCAATGTGTTCGAGGGGCTGACCCGCATCGGCCCGAACGGCGAGGTGCTGCCGGCTCTCGCCGAAAACTGGACCGTTTCCGACGACGGCAAGGTCTACACCTTCAAGCTGCATAGCGGTGTGAAATTCCATGACGGCACCGACTTCAATGCCGACGACGTCAAATTCTCGCTCGATCGCGCCCGTGCCGACAACTCCGTCAACGCACAAAAGGGCCTGTTCGCCGCCATCGATACGGTCGAAATGGTCGATCCGGCGACGGTCAGGATCACGCTGAAGAACCCGCAAAGTTCGTTCCTCTACAATATGGGCT
This sequence comes from Mesorhizobium sp. WSM4847, assembly GCF_055811335.1. Taxonomy (NCBI): domain Bacteria; kingdom Pseudomonadati; phylum Pseudomonadota; class Alphaproteobacteria; order Hyphomicrobiales; family Phyllobacteriaceae; genus Mesorhizobium; species Mesorhizobium sp. WSM4847. The sequence continues at coordinate 67,990 of NZ_JBVVPY010000008.1, forward strand.
GGGGCGACGCGGTCATCGTCGCGCCGGAGACAGCCGACACCAACAAGGAAACGCCTGTCGGCACCGGCCCGTTCAAGTTCCAGACCTGGGCCAAGGGCTCGTCAATCACGCTGATCAAGTCCGACGCCTACTGGGGTGCCCCGGTGTCCCTCGACAAGGCCGAGTTCCGCATCGTCACGGATGCCGCAGCCGCCGTTCCGGCGCTGCTTTCCGGCGATGTTCAGGCCTTCCCGTTCTTCGATCCCGACAGCGTCGCCCAGATCCAGGGCGACCCGCGCTTCAAGGTGGTGATCGGCGCGACCGAGGGTGAGACCATCCTTTCGATGAACAACAAGAAGCCGCCTTTCGACCGGCTGCAGGTCAGGCAGGCGATTTCGTTTGCGCTCGACCGCAAGGCGATCATCGACGGCGCCTCGGCCGGCCTTGGCGTGCCGATCGGCTCGCACATGTCGCCCGCCAACAAGGTCTATGTCGACCTCACCGGTCTCTATCCGCACAATGTCGAGAAGGCCAGGGAACTGCTGAAGGAAGCCGGCCTGGAGAACGGCTTCAAGGCGACGCTGAAACTGCCGCCACCCCCCTATGCGCGACTTGGCGGCGAGATCATCGCGTCGCAGCTTCGCGACGTCGGAATCGATCTGCAGATCGTGCCGGTGGAATGGGCGCAGTGGCTGGACCAGGTCTTCACCAAGAAGGACTACGACCTGACCATCGTTTCCCACACCGAGCCCAACGACATCGATATCTATTCGCGCAAGGATTATTACTTCAACTACGACAACCCGACCTTCGACAAGATCATCGCCGATCTGAACCTCACCTCCGATGAGGCCAAGCGCATGACGCTGCTCGGCGAGGCGCAGAAGATACTGGCCGACGATGCCGTGGTCGGCTTCCTCTACGAACTGCCGAAAGTCGGCGTCTGGGACGCCAAGCTCGAGGGTTTTTGGGCAAATGCGCCGATCCAGGCCAATGATTTGACCAAGGTGAAGTGGACGGAGTGAGGGGCTGCTGGCCAAAGGGGCGAAGCTTGCAGCCGGTGGCACTCCCCTCTGTCCTGCCGGGATACCTGGCCCGAGCCGCAGCGCAATCGCTTCAGTTCTGCGCTGCCCCTCATCGCCCTGCCGGGCACTTCTCCCCGTATAGTGACGGGGAGAAGGACGCCTTCGCAAAGGATTTCGCCGATCTCCAGCGTTGCAGAAGGGGTGCCAAGGTTGCGGCCAGCCCCCTTCTCCCCGTCGCTATACGGGGAGAAGGTGCCGGCAGGCGGATGAGGGGCGGCGCCGGCATGAACAATTGGCCGGTCGAGCGCTATCTTTTGTCTGTAGCAACTGTCCTGCCGAGGCCCGTGGCTCGGACCGGCGCGTCCGGCAGGACAGACGGGGACGTGAAAGAGCACTGTCGCCCGATCTTTGCAGGCAGCGCTGCGGTCCTCCCCCCATGACCGCCTATCTCCTCAAGCGTCTTGCCATCGCCCTCATCACGCTGGTCCTGGCCTCGATGGTGGTCTTCGCCGTGCTGGAAATCATTCCCGGCGACCCGGCGCGGCTGATGCTGGGCATGAACGCCAGCGCCGACCAGGTCGAGTTGCTGCGCAACCAGATGGGCCTCAACGCGCCGCTTGCCGTGCGCTATCTGCACTGGGCCGGCGGCTTGCTGAGCCTCGATTTCGGTCGTTCCTACACCTATTCGGTGCCGGTCATCGACCTGGTCCGCGAGCGCATGGTGGTCTCGCTGCCGCTGGCCCTGATCGCGCTGGCGCTGTCCACCATCATCGCCATTCCGGTCGGGCTGTTTTCCGCCGGCCGGCACGGACGGGCCGGCGACACGATCGCGATGGGCGCCGCCCAGCTTGGTGTTGCCGTGCCGAACTTCTGGTTTGCGCTGATGCTGATCTACCTGTTTGCCGTCTGGCTGCGGCTGGTGCCGGCCGGCGGCTTTCCGGGATGGAGCGCCGGCGTCTGGCCGGCGCTGAAATCGCTGGTCCTGCCGGCGATCGCGCTCGCTCTGCCGCAGGCGGCGATCCTCGCCCGCGTCACCCGCTCGGCGCTGATCGAAGTGCTGAACGAGGACTATATCCGCACTGCCCGCGCCAAGGGTCTGCCCTATCGCGCGGTGCTGTGGCGGCACGCGCTGCGCAACGCAATGATCCCGGTGCTGACCATTCTCGGCCTGCAGTTCGCCTTCCTGCTCGCCGGCACCATCATCATCGAGAACGTCTTTTATCTCCCCGGCCTCGGCCGGCTGGTGTTCCAGGCGATCACCCAGCGCGACCTGATCGTCGTCGAAAGCGTCGTCATGCTGCTGGTCGCCGCCGTCATCGCCGTCAACCTGCTTGTCGATCTCTCCTATGCGGTCGTCGATCCGCGGCTGAGAAGCCGCCAATGACGCTGCGCTTCGACATCCCGGAGGAAAATTTTGCCGACATCCTCGTCAAGGCTTTCACCAACCGCTCGTTCCTCACCGGCTTCGTCATCACTGCACTTGTGGCGGCGGTCGCCATCGTCTCGTTCTTCTGGACGCCTTTTGACGTCACCAGGCTGATCATCGCCGACAAGACCCAGGCACCCTCGCCGGCGCACTGGTTCGGCACCGATCATTTCGGCCGTGACATTTTTTCCATGATCATGGTCGGGGCCCGCAATTCGATCGCCGTGGCGCTGGTGGCGGTCGGTATCGGCATGGGCGTTGGCGTGCCGCTCGGCGCCCTTGCCGCGGCGCGCGGCGGCGTCGTCGACGAGGCGGTGATGCGGCTGAACGATCTCGTCTTCGCCTTCCCTGCCCTGCTGTCGGCGATCATGATCACCGCCATCTACGGCCCGGGCGCGCTCAACGCCATCATCGCCATCGGCATTTTCAACATCCCGGTCTTCGCCCGCGTCGCCCGGGCCGGCGCGCTGGCGATCTGGCCGCGCGAATTCATCCTCGCCGCGCGTGCCGCCGGAAAAGGCAAAGCACTGATCACCATCGAACACGTGCTGCCCAACATCGTTACTTTGCTCCTGGTGCAAGGCACCATTCAGTTCGCGCTCGGCATCCTGGCTGAAGCCGGGCTTTCCTATGTCGGGCTCGGCACACAGCCGCCGATGCCGAGCTGGGGGCGGATGCTGTTCGACGCCCAGACGCGCATGGGGATGGCGCCGTGGATGGCGATCTTTCCAGGCATGGCGATCGTCGTCACCGTGCTTGGACTGAACCTGCTCGGCGACGGTATTGCCGACATCCTCGACCCAAAATCGCGGCGGCAGCGATGAGCCTGCTCGAAATCGAGAAATTGTCGCTGACGATCGGCGACACGCCGATCCTGAGGGATGTCGAGCTCGCCGTCGCGCCCGGCGAGGTGATGGGGCTGGTCGGCGAATCCGGCTCGGGCAAGTCGATCGCGGCATTGACGGTGATGCGGCTTCTGCCCTGGGCGGCGCGCGCCAGCGGGCGCGTCGTCTTCGACGGCATCGACATCCTCGCGGCCAGCGAAGACCAGATGTGCGCGCTGCGCGGCGATGATATCGGCATGGTTTTCCAGGAGCCGATGACGGCGCTGAACCCGGTCAAGACGATTGGCGAGCAGGTTGCCGAAGGCATACGCTGGCACACCAGGGCAAGCCGCGCCGACGCCGAGGACCGCGCCCGAAAAATGCTCGACCGGGTCGGCCTGCCCTCAGCGCAATTTCCGCTGTCGCGCTATCCGCACGAGCTTTCCGGCGGCCAGCGCCAGCGTGTCGTCATCGCCATTGCCTGCGCGCTGAAACCAAAACTGCTGATCGCCGACGAGCCGACGACGGCGCTCGACGTCGTGCTGCAGGCGCAGATCCTCGACCTGTTGCGCGACCTGGTCGCAGAAAACCGCATGGGCCTGCTGTTGATCTCGCATGACCTAGCGGTGGTGACCGAAATGGCGGAGCGCATCACCATCCTGCGCCACGGCGAAGTGATGGAGGCCGGCGACACGGCGCGCACCCTGTCCGAGCAGCTTCATCCCTACACAAGACAACTGGCGCAGGCCTCGATGCATGTGCCGGCGCGTGCCAGGACGCACGAGGTCGGCCAAGACAACCCCCAGCTCCAGGCTGCCAAACCTCTTCTTCAAGGAGCCAAGCCTCTTCTTCAGGGAGCCAGACCTCTTCTTCAGGTAGAGAGCGTGACGCGGGACTATCCGGGACGGCGCAAATCGCTGCTGCAGCGCGCGGTTCCGACCCGCGCCGTCGACGATGTCTCGTTCTCGATCGATCCTGGGCAGTCTGTGGCGCTGGTCGGGCGTTCCGGTTGCGGCAAGTCCACGCTTGCCCGCATGGTCCTGGCGCTGGACGGGCCGACATCGGGAACGATCCGGTTTCGCGGCGAAGTCATCACCGGCAAGAGCGAGGCTGAGCTCAAGCCGGCGCGCCGCGACATGCAGGTGGTGTTCCAGGACCCTTACGGCTCCTTCGATCCGCGCCAGAAGGTGGAAAAACTGGTCGCCGAGCCACTGCATGTCCTGGAGAAAAGGCCGACCAATGCAGAGCGGCGCGAGATGGTGGCAAAGGCCTTGCACGAGGTCGGCCTTGGTCCACGCGACATGGACAAATACCCGCACGAATTTTCAGGCGGCCAGCGCCAGCGCCTGTCGATCGCCCGCGCCATCATCACCCGCCCCAAGCTGGTCGTCGCCGACGAGCCGGTCTCGGCGCTCGACGTCTCGATCCGCGCCCAGATTCTCGACCTGTTCGCCGAGCTCAACCAGAAGCTCGGCGTTGCCTATCTGTTCATCACCCACGATCTGACCGTTGCCCGCGCCATTACCGACCAGGTGATGATCATGCATGCCGGCAAGATCGTCGAGCGCGGCAGGACGAGCGACGTTCTCGACCATCCGCAGTCCGAAGCCGCCAAGGCGCTGGTCGCTGCGGCCCCGGACCTGCACCGCGCGATTGCCCGGCGGTTACAGGAACAGGGGTGAACAGCCGACCGTCGGGAGAGGCTTACTCTTCGGCCTTCACCACATCGGCCGGGCTGATGTCGAGCAAGTCGAGGGTGCGGCGCAAGAGCTGCATCTCTGTCCCGGCAAGTTGCGAATCGGCCTTGGCGATCTCGGCCATATGGCGGGCAAGCAGGCTGCGCCTCTCGACGTCGAGGTCACGGAACTGCGCGATGGCTTGCGAGCCGTTGGTCTCGTAGCCGAACTCGTTGAGATATTCGATGACGCTGTCGATGCTGGCTTCCGGAATGCCGAAGGCTTCCCGGCAGATGCGCCTGAGGGCGGCCATTTCGCTCTCGTTGACCGTGCCGTCGGCCAAAATCATGCGAAACAGCATCAGCAGTTCCGCCGACAGCACTGGATCGTCCGCGACCTTGCGCACGCCGGGGTCGCCGTCGAAGATCGAGCGTATCTGCTCCAGCAATGCGAATGCCATCAGCGACCCCTTTCCGATTCGTTGCAAATAGGTAGCGCGGAATCGGCCTTGCGCAAATGGTCGGCTGTGGTTCGACAGGGCAATCGCTTTCAGGTTTTGAATTCGGCTCCTCGCCCTTTTCCGGCCATTGGCGCTGCCCCTCACCTGCCTGCCGGCATCCTCTCCCCGTATAGTGACGAGGAGAGGGGCGCTGTCATCTACGGTTTCGCCAATCACCAGCGTTTCGAAGAAGCGGTGCCGGCGTTGCGGCCAGCCTCTTCTCCCCGTCCCTATACGGGGAGAAGAGGCTGGCAGGGCGATGAGGGGCGGCGCCAAGATCGACAATTGGTGATCTCCGCCGCTGCGCACGCTGATTGGTGTGTGAACGGGGCGCCTGATAGGATGCGGTTGTACGAATCATGTCGGAGGAGCCACACATGAATCTCAGTGCGCCTACGCAGCTTATTTTCATCATATCCCTTGTTATCGCCATCATCGGTCTTCTCGCCGCTCTCGGCGTTTTTGCGTTCATTCCCCTGGCCGCGGTGTGGATCGTCCTCATCGCTTATGTCGTGCTTGCCGGCGGCTGCCTGGTTCGCGGCGCTTAAGCCCCCAGATCTCTCAGGCAACTCGGAGCGCCCGGCCACAAGCCGGGCGCTTTTGATTCTGAGGGTTGGTCTGCTACCATCCGCGGGCGGAGGAAAGCTCATGTCTGCCCAGAGCGAAGACGGCAGCAACCAGCACAGTCCTGGCCTCGACCGGTTCGAGATGGTTCGGCGTGCGCCTGGCCCTTGGCTCCAGGGTTCAGTCACTGACATCTGCGGCTACCGCGAAACCATGCCCGGCCGTTTCCGCAACGTCGAATACGCATCGCTGACCGTGCCGCTGGTCATCAGCTTTGCCGAACCCTTCGCCATCGGGCTCGGCAAGGAGCCGGGCGACAACGACCGCTTCGCCAGTTTCGCCGCCGGCCTCTATGCCGGTCCGGTGGTGATCGAATCCCGCGGCGGCGCCTGCTGCATCCAGGTCAATTTCACCCCGCTCGGCGCCCGACGCTTCTTCGGCCTTGCGATGAGCGAACTGACCGACCGCATGGTCGGCCTCGACGATGTGCTCGGGATCGAAGGCATCGCGCTGCGCGAAAGACTTGGCAATGCGCACGGCTGGAGCGCACGTTTTGCCATCGTCGAGACGTTCGTCGCCGCGCGGCTGACCGACGCCCGCGAAATGCAGGCCGAAATCGCCTGGGCCTATGACCGGATCATCGTCTCGGGTGGCCGCATTCGCGTCGCATCGCTCGCCGACAGGCTGGGCTGGAGCCGCAAGCATCTCGCGGGAAAATTCTCCAACGCGATCGGCGTCGGCCCCAAGACGCTGTCGCGCATCGTCCGCTTCAACCGGGCGCTCGGCCTGTCAAGGCAGGGCAAATCCGATTGGGCTGATATCGCCGCCGATTGCGGCTATGCCGACCAGGCGCATCTGGTACGCGAATTCCGCGACCTTGCCGGCGAAACGCCGACGGCGCTGGCCGCCCAGGCATAGAGGCACCGGTAACATTTCTTCAAGACGTGGGAAAAGCCTTCGCCCAGACTGGATTATCGTCCAATCCAATTGAAGGAGATCGTCATGACCATGTCAGTCGAACCGCCCAGGCTCTATCCGACCTTGCGCTACCGCAACGCCGCGAAAATGATCGACTGGCTGGGTGAAGCCTTCGGCTTTGCCGTTCATGCCCGCTACGGCGAAGGCGACATCGTCCAACACGCCGAACTGACTTTCGGCTCCTCGATGATCATGCTGGGCACCGCACGCAACGACAAGTTTGGCCAGATGATCGGCGCACCGGGCCCGGGTGGCGGCAGATCGATCTATGTTGCCGTCGACGATGCCGATGCCGCTTATGCCAGAGCCAAGAAGGCCGGCGCCGAAATACTGGAAGAGCTCACCGACCGCGACTATGGCAGCCGCGAATTCATCTGCCGCGATCCGGAAGGCAATGTCTGGTCGTTCGGCACCTATTGGCCAAAGGCCGGTGAGCCCGCCAGCTAACGCGCCAGACCAAAGATGGCGTCGCAGTCGAGGTGGGTTTCCAGTTCGGCTGCGACCTCGTCCAATGCCCGTTCGACCTCGGCGCGATGATCGATGCCGCCGCCTTTGACGCCGAGATTTTCCAGGAATTTCGCCCGAAAAGCGTCGGCGGAAAACAGCCCGTGCAGATAGGTCCCCGACACCTTGCCGTCGGCGGAGACGGCGCCGTCATCGGCGCCGTTGATGACGGCGGACGGCCGCAGCGTGTCGGGACCGGTGGTGCGGCCGAGATGGATCTCGTAGCCCTCGAGCGGCAGGTCGAACTGGACCGAGCGCGCGCTGACATTGCGCACCGTCTTTTCCGGTTGCATCACCGTTTCGACGTCGAGCAGGCCGAGCCCGTCGGTCTCGGTAACGCTGCCCTCGATGCCGTCGGGATCGCGCACGACACGGCCGAGCATCTGGAAGCCGCCGCAGATGCCGACGACGTGGCCGCCGCGCTTGCGATGGGCAAGCAGATCGCGGTCCCAGCCATTTTCACGGAACCTTAGCAGGTCGCCGATCGTCGACTTGGAGCCGGGAATGATCACCAGCCCAGCGTCGTCCGGCAAATGCTGGCCGGGCGGCACGAAGACGACCTCGACCTGCGGCTCGGCCTTGAGCGGGTCGAGGTCGTCGAAATTGGCGATGCGCGAAAGCATCGGCACGGCCACCTTCAGCGCGCGCTTCTCTCCGGACGCCAGGCGTTCGAGCACCACGGAATCTTCCGAGGGCAGCCGCGCCGCCGCCTTCAGCCATGGCACGACGCCAAAACAGCGCCAGCCGGTGAAGCTCTCGATCGCCTTGATGCCGTTATCGAACAGCGAGACATCGCCGCGGAACTTGTTGATGAGATAGCCGACGATCATGCGCCGGTCCTCTTCCGGCAGGATCAGATGGGTGCCGGCGACCGAGGCGATGACGCCGCCGCGATCGATGTCGCCGACGAGGATCACCGGCACGTCGGCGCGCGTCGCAAAGCCCATATTGGCGATGTCGCGGCTCCTGAGATTGATCTCGGCCGGCGAGCCGGCGCCTTCGACGATGACGAGGTCGGCACCCTCGGCGACCTCGGCCCAGGAGTCCAGCACGGCATCCATCAGCCGGCCCTTCAGCGCCTGGTAGTCTCGCGCCCGCGCCTCGCCGAACACCTTGCCCTGCACCACCACTTGGGCGCCGATATCGGTCTGCGGCTTGAGCAGCACCGGGTTCATATGGACGGTGGGCACAACGCCGCAGGCGATCGCCTGCAGCCATTGGGCGCGGCCGATCTCGCCGCCGAGTTTGTCGCCCGGAATATCGGCGACGGCGGCGTTGTTCGACATGTTCTGCGGCTTGAACGGCCGCACCTTCAGCCCACGCTTCTTCGCCACGCGGCAGAGGCCCGCGACCAGCACCGTCTTGCCGACATCGGAGCCTGTGCCCTGCAGCATGATCGCCTTGGCCGCCATCAATTCCTGCCCTGTGAAACGCTGCCGGTGATCGTGGATTTCGCGGCCAGTGGTCCGCCGCGCCAGAGGTAGAGCGCCAGCAGCGGCTCCTTGCCGGTGCGCATGGCGTGGCTGACATCAGAGGCATGGTGGATCACCTCACCCGCCTCGCGCCTGCCAAAGTCGCCTTCGCCCATGCGCCATTCGGTGCCGCCGGTCAGCGGAATGTAGATCTCCTCGGCGACATGATGGTGGTCGGGATAGACGATTTCAGGTCCGAGGATCAGCAGACCGGCTGCGACCTCGTCGTTGACGAAATGGCCGCGCGTGCCGAAGACCTCCAGCCAGCCGTAATTGTCGATGAACGTCTTGCCGAAATCCGCCTCGCTGTAGGTCTGCCCCCAGCGCAATTGGCCGCGACGCTCCGCAAGCAGCCGCGCCAGCGGCTGGGCGTTGGCCGAAGCGAGCTCGACGATACGATCGAGCTGGCGCAGGCAGGCAAGCGGACGCGGATCGAGCGGTCGTGCCGGCATGGCCCAGCCGATCCGGGCCACCGCATTGCGCACCAGCGCATCATCGAATGTTGCGAGAGTGGCGTGGAAACGCTCGAGCAGTTCATCGAAATTTATCGTCACGCCTTGCTCCGCACGCGCATTCTCATACAGCCGCCCCCAGATCGTTGGATGGAGCTAGTCGGCTTGCGTGGCGGCATCATTGGTCTAGATTGGGCGGCGCGCAAAGCCAAAAACGACAGGCCAGCAGGCCGAAGACATCACGGAGCACGCCATGGACGCCGCTGTCGATGCGGGCACCAGCCAGTTCGAACTCAACGAGGACCAGCGCGCCATCCAGCAGATGGCCGAGGCCTTCGCTGCCGATCGCGTTGCGCCGAACGCGCTCGACTGGGACCGCAACAAGCATTTTCCGGCAGACGTGATCCGCGAGACTGGCCCGCTCGGCCTTGGCGGCATCTATGTCAGTGACGATGTCGGCGGCTCAGCGCTCGGCCGGCTAGACGCGGTGCTGATCTTCGAGGCGCTTTCGCGCGCCGATCCGGCCTTCTCCTCCTTCATCTCGATCCACAATATGGCGGCTTCGATGATCGACCGCTTCGGCAGCGACGAGCAGCGCCAGCACTTCCTGCCGAAGCTGACCTCGATGGAATGGCTGGCGAGCTATTGCCTGACCGAGCCGGGTTCGGGATCGGATGCTGCGGCGCTGAAGACGCGTGCGGTAAGGAGCGGCGGCGACTATGTGCTGAACGGCGTCAAGCAGTTCATTTCGGGCGCCGGCGACAGCGACCTTTACATCGTCATGGCGCGCACCGGCGCTGACGGTCCGAAGGGCATTTCGACCTTTGTCGTGCCGAAAGATGCGGCCGGCCTGTCTTTCGGCGCCAACGAGCACAAGATGGGCTGGCACATGCAGTCGACCCGCCAGGTCGTCTTCGAGGACTGCAAGGTGCCGGTTGAAAACCTGCTCTCGGACGAAGGCGCCGGCTTCGGCATCGCCATGGCCGGGCTCGACGGCGGCCGGCTCAACATCGCCGCCTGTTCGCTGGGCGGGGCGCAATCGGCGCTCGACAAGGCGCTGTCCTACACCGCCGAACGCAAGGCCTTCGGAGCCAAGATCAACCAGTTCCAGGCGCTGCAATTCAAGCTGGCCGACATGGAGACCGAGTTGCAGGCAGCACGGATATTCCTTTACGCCGCTGCCTCGAAGCTCGACCGCAAGGCCCCGGGCGCCTCGAAATGGTCGGCGATGGCGAAGCGCTTCGTCACCGACGTCGGCTTCAACGTTGCCAACGACGCGCTGCAACTGCATGGCGGCTATGGCTATCTGCACGATTACGGCATCGAGAAGCTGGTGCGGGATTTGCGCGTTCACCAGATTCTCGAAGGCACCAACGAGATCATGCGCGTCATCATCGCACGCGCGCTGATCGGGCGGCAGTAGGGCAGTAGGGCAGTAGGGCAGTAGTAGTGACCGGCAGGATCAATTCTTACAAGGACCTTATTGTATGGCAGCAGGGGAGATATCTGGCGCATGATCAAGCTTTATCAGATGCGACCTAGGCATAGGAAAATGCTTCGCAACTTATAAGCAACTAGCGCCCGAATAGGCTGCCCTACTGCCCTACTGCCCTACTGCCCTACTGCCCTACTGCCCTACTGCCCTACTGCCCTACTGCCCTACTGCCTAACTGCTGCCTTACCCAAACCACGGAGTGCCATCATGACCACCATCGCCTTCATCGGCCTCGGCAATATGGGCAATCCGATGGCAGCCAATCTCGTCAAGGCTGGATATGCCGTTCACGGATTCGACCTGATCCCGGAAAATCTCGCCAACGCCAAGGAGCATGGGGTCGTCGTCATGGCCAATGCCGTTGCCGCGGTGAAGGAGGCCGACGTGGTCATCACCATGCTGCCGGCCGGCAAACACGTTCTGTCGGTCTATGAAGACATCGTGCCAAAGGCGAAAAAAGGCGCGCTGTTCATCGATTCCTCGACCATCGACGTCGAATCGGCACGAAAAGCCCACGCAATTGCCGCCAGACACAAGCTGCTGTCGATCGACGCGCCGGTTTCCGGCGGCACCGGCGGCGCCACCGCCGGCACGCTGACCTTCATGGCCGGCGGCTCGAAGGAAGCTTTTGCCAAGGCCGAACCAATCCTCAAGCCGATGGCCGGCCGTATCGTCCATTGCGGTGATGACGGCGCCGGACAGGCGGCAAAGATCTGCAACAACATGATCTTGGGCATTTCGATGATCGGCGTCGCCGAAGCCTTCGTTCTGGCGGAAAAGCTCGGCCTGTCGCACCAGGCGCTGTTCGACGTCGCCTCGAACTCGTCGGGCCAGTGCTGGTCGCTGACCACCTACTGCCCGGTCCCTGGTCCGGTGCCGACATCGCCGGCCAACAATGGCTACAGGCCGGGGTTTGCCGCTGCACTGATGCTGAAAGACCTGAAACTGTCGCAGGAAGCCGCGCAAAGCGCCGGTGCGGTGACGCCGCTCGGCGCCGAGGCCGCCCAGCTTTATGCGCTGTTCAACGCCCAGGGGCATGCCGCTGCCGACTTCTCCGGCATCATAAATTTCCTGCGCGGCACCCCGGCGTAACGCATGTCGCCCAAAAGCCTGCCCTTCAGGCGCGACGCGCTTTCAGCCTCGAACTCGAGGGGCTTTCGGTTTCCGGCAAGAAACATCGGAAATTTAGATTTGCTTAAACTATCGATAACCACCCGGTAACGATGTCCCTGTAGAACGGAGTGCGAGGCGGCCTATCGCAACCGCCCGGCGCTCCGGATCAGGTCTCGCGTCCCGGAGCCCGTAAGTTTCGCCAAGTGTTCAGTCAGCGAAGCGCCATGCGTATCTGGCAAAGCCGCGTTCCCGATGGAGCGCGGTTTTTGCATTAATGGGCCGGGACCGCGCACAAGAGCGGGCACCGATGTGAAAAGGGCGGCAGATGCGGCCCTCGGTGGTGCAAGTCACGACCCCGTGCGGCCAAGGGAAGAGGGCTATGCGAGCCTCTTCTCAAGTTGCTCCATCCAATCGAGTTGCGACCAGCTTGCCGTCCATCATCATGGGGATGATTGCCAGCTTCTTTTCTTCCAGGAATTCCAGATCGGCGCTGCCTTGATTGAGGTCCATCAGCTGCTCGACTTTTCCATCCGGATGAATGCGAAAGAGCGCCCCTGCGACCCAATCCGTAACCAGCCAATTCCCTGCCCCGTCTGATTCTAGACCATCCAGATTTCCAACAGGCTCGCCGGACCCGATGTCAGAGATGGCCTTCGTCTTCAGGTCGATCGCGATCAGATGGCCGGGTGTCTTGGACGAAAAATCCGGCTGGATGTCGCGACCCCAACCGGCGACGAGGAGGCGACCGTCTTCGACGCGCAGACCATTCGGATGCAGGAGATCCTCGCTCTCGAGCCAGACGGAGAGAGCATCATTGTCCAGAACATAAATCCTGTTCGCCAGCATGTCGGAAGCAAAGACCCGACCCGCCTCGTCGACAGCGGGATCATTGAGGAATTGAGCGCCTTCTGCAGGCCACGTTCCAGTGATCTGACCGCTCTCGACGTCGACAGCCATGAGCCGATCGATGTCGGTGACGAAAAGCGTATCGCCTTTTATCACCAATCCCTTGGGCGCATTAAAGCCGGTCACCCATTCGGCTGCCTGCAATTTTCCGTCAGGCGAAACTTTCGAAAGGTATCCAACCCCATCCTTGCCGGCGGGCTCGCCGACAATGTTGGAGACGTAGAAGACGTTCCGCTTTGCATCGAAGAGGACGCTCTCTGGGGCCTTGAAGCCGTCAAGCGACCAGACCTCCTCCGCCGTCGCCGGCAACCCTGTCACTCCTAGTAGCAGAATAGAAAATAGAACTGTCTGCAGCCTAATCATGATAGCCTCCCTATGTTATTTTGACGCGTTTATGTAAAACGCAACTACAAATTGCGTTGTCGATCTTACAAAACTTACAGTTGACGCTTCGATTGCTCTGACAAGCCTATGTGCCAAGCGGCTTATGCTTAGCCAGCAATACAATTCCCCAGATGAATGGCAGTTCCAACACCACTGTCGTTGGAAGCCGCACTGCGGACGAAAGATTGTCGACACGCTCGCGAAGCGGCAGCAGATCAAGGAAGACGCCAGGAAACGAAGCCGACCGCATCCGCGCCGACGTGGAGATCAAGCGGCTTGAGCGGACATCATTGAAACCTTCTGATTTCCAAGCCGTTATCGCCGGTATGTCCGGGGCTAAATCCAAGCCGAAATCCGTCTCCAAATCGCGCGATGGCGAGAAGTCGCGCCAGGAGAAGCAATCGACTGTCGAAGCCGCGTCTGAGATCGCCGGCGCGGCCCCGCCGCCGCTGGAGTTCGTCGAACCCGATCCGGAGCTGACCCCTGAGGAGGCCGAGCAGGCGCGCAAGAGATACTTGCTGAGGCGTTTCTGGATCAGCGCGCGCGGTTACTGGGGCCGCGGAGGCGATAGGCGGGCTTGGCCGTACACGATCGGGTTATTGCTCCTGATCGTCATCAATGTCGGCTTCCAGTATGGGATCAATGTCTGGAATCGCGCAATTTTCGATGCCCTTGAGCAACGCAATGCGCGCACCGTCTATGTCCTGAGCGCCGTTTTCGTGCCGCTCGTGCTCGGCAGCGGAAGCCTTGTCGTTGCACAGGTCTTCCTTCGCATGACGATGCAGCGCCGCTGGCGTTCCTGGCTCACCAACGCGGTCATCGCGCGGTGGCTTGCAAGCGGCCGCTACTTTCAGTTGAACCTCGTCGGCGGCGACCACCAGAACCCTGAAGCACGCATCACGGAGGATTTGCGGATTGCCACCGAATCGCCGGTCGACTTCATCGCCGGTGTCATCAACGCGTTTCTGTCGGCCTCGACCTTCATCGTGGTGCTCTGGACGATCGGCGGGGCCCTGACTCTGACGATCGCAGGTTCGACAGTGACCATTCCCGGCTTTCTCGTCATCACCGCGGTGCTCTATGCCGCGATCACATCCACCTCGATGGCGGTCATTGGCCGCCATTTCGTCCACCTCTCCGAGGAAAAAAATCAGGCGGAAGCCGAATTCCGCTACACGCTGACCCGCGTGCGGGAAAACGGCGAGAGTATCGCATTGCTCGGCGGCGAGGAGGAAGAGCGTAGCGGCATCGACAAGACGTTCGCCTATGTGCTCAGGCAATGGGCGCTCCTTACAGGTCAGCACATGCGCACAGCGCTGGTATCGCAGGGGGCGAGTCTGTTTGCGCCTGTCGTGCCGGTTTTGCTTTGCGCTCCAAAGTTTCTCGAAGGCGGCATGACACTCGGACAGGTCATGCAGGCTGCCTCTGCCTTTGCCATTGTGCAGGGCGCGTTCGGATGGCTGGTCGACAACTACCCCCGTCTCGCCAATTGGAACGCCTGTGCACGGCGCATCGCCTCGCTGATGATGTCGCTCGACGGGCTCGAGCGCGCGGAGCAGAGCAACACGCTCGGACGTATAAAGCGCGGCGAAGCTGCAGGCGATGCGATGCTCAGCCTGAACAATCTCTCCGTGTCGCTCGACGACGGCACCGCCGTGGTCAAGGAAACCAAGGTCGTGATCGAATCAGGCGAGCGGGTGCTCGTCGCCGGCGAATCCGGCTCAGGCAAGAGTACGCTGGTGCGGGCCGTCGCAGGTCTGTGGCCGTGGGGCGGCGGCAGCGTCAACATCCACGCCGACAGACGGCTGTTCATGTTGCCGCAACGGCCCTATGTCCCCACCGGGACGCTTCGCCGCGCAGTCGCCTATCCAGGCGCCGCCGATCGCTGGACGCTGGACGAGATCAAGGCTGCCCTCGACAAGGTCGGGCTCGATTATCTGAATGACAAGATCGAGGACGACGCGCCATGGGACCAGACCTTGTCGGGTGGCGAAAAGCAGCGGCTCGCCTTCGCGCGTCTTCTGCTGCACAGCCCCGATATCATCGTGCTGGATGAAGCAACGTCAGCACTCGATGAAAAGAGCCAGGACAAGATGATGGAGATGATCGTTCACGAATTGCCGAAGGTCACCATCGTAAGCGTAGCGCATCGCGCCGAGCTGGAAGCCTTTCATAGCCGCAAGATCACATTGGAGCGGCGCGAGGGCGGCGCAAAGCTTGTCAGCGATATCGATCTTGTCCAGCGCAAGAGAAGACGGAACTTGCTTGATCGATTTATGCGGCGCCGGCGCGCCGTACCGAAGCGCAGCACTGCCTTGAGCAAAGCGGCGCTGCCCGAGACAAAAAAGTGAAATCCGCCGATCGGGCCTCGGCTCTTGGTGAGCGGCTTTTCCGGCTGGCAGAGTCCGGCATTCAAACGCCGGGCGTCCGGTTGCAGAACGCCCGGCGCCGTTTTATCTCACCGCTTGCGTAAATCCGCCTGCGCCAGGTCAAGCGCCTTGGCGATGCGGCCGCAGGCCATGTCGATCGTCTCGCGCGTCCAGATCAGCGGCGGCGACAAGATCATCGTATCGCCGGTGGCGCGCAGCATCATGCCCTGGGCAACTGCGTGGTCGCGGACGGTCACGGCCGCGCTCCCGGCCGGCAGGAAGCGCTCCTTGGTCGCCTTGTCGCTGACGATCTCGATCGCCGCCATCAGCCCGATCGAGCGCACCTCGCCGACCAGATTGTGCCCGCCGACGCGCTCCTGCAGCGCCTTGGCGAAATAGGGTCCGGTGTCGTTCTTGACCCGATCGACCAAACCTTCCCGCTCGATGATCTCGAGGTTCTTCAGCGCCACGGCGCAGGCCACGGGGTGGCCGGCATAAGTATAGCCGTGATTGAACTCGCCGCCCTTCTCGACCAGCGTCGCGGCGATGCGGTCACCGACCAGCAGTGCCGACAGCGGCTGATAACCGGAGGTCAGCGCCTTGGCGGTGGTGATGGTATCGGGCTCGATGTCGAAGGTCTGAGCTGCGAACCACTCGCCGGTGCGGCCATAGCCGGTGATGACCTCGTCCAGCATCAGCAGGATATCGTATTTGCGGCAGATGCGCTGCACTTCCGGCCAATAGCTCATCGGCGGTATCTTCACGCCGCCTGCTCCCATCACCGGCTCGCCGATGAAGGCGGCGACCTTGTCGGCGCCGGCTTCGAGAATGGCATCCTCGACGGCCTTGGCCGCGCGCAGGCCGAAATCATGGTCGCTTTCGCCGGGCAGAGCCAGCTCATAGGCATAAGGCATCATCACATGGACGATGTTGGGAACCGCGCCGTTGAGCTGCTTGTGCATCGGCTCCATGCCGCCCAGCGACGTGCCGGCGATGGTCGAGCCGTGATAGGCGCTCTTGCGCGAGATGATGCGGTTCTTCTCCGGCTTGCCTTCCAATGCCCAATAGTGGCGCACGAGGCGCAGCGCCGTGTCGTTGGCCTCCGAACCGGACGAGCCGAAGAACACCTGGTTGACGTGCTTCGGCGCCAGTTCCGCCAGCTTTTTGGCCAGCAGCACCGGTGTCGGGGTCGAGCATTTGAAGAAGGAATTGTAGTAGGGCAGTTCCTTCATCTGGGCGTAAGCGGCGTCGGCCAGCTCATCGCGGCCATAACCGATGTTGACGCACCACAGCCCAGCCATGCCGTCGAGGATTTCCGTGCCTTCGGAATCGTAGATGAACGGCCCGTTGGCGTGGGTGATGATGCGTGAGCCGGCCTCGCGCATCTCCTTGTGGTCGGTAAACGGATGAAGGTGATGCGCAGCATCGATCTGCTGAAGCTGCTTCAGCGAATAATTCTGATAGGTCATGTCTGATCTTCCTCTTGAACCAATCCGGCAATTGCAGACAATCCGGCAATTGCAGCGGGGGCGGATTCGTCAGAGGAAGGCGGGCGGCGAATAGCCGATGCGGGCGCAAAGCCGCAAAAGCTCGGCGCGAAGCGTGCGCGGCGACGGCGTCACCGCCACCCCAAACGCGCATGATGCCTTCATCCGACCCATGCAGCATCTTAGGCGGTCTGATGCGCTCAGTTCAAGCCGTTCCGTTCAAGCCGTTCCGGCCAGCGCCCGTTGCAGGAAGACATACTTCATCGCCGCCTGTGCCGCTTGCGGCCGGCGATCGCCGCGCCCGCCATGGCCGCCCTCGGTCTCCTCGAAAAACAGCGTCTTCGCGTGGCCGGCAGCCTGCAGCCGCGCCGCCATCTTGCGCGCATGGCCGGGATGGACGCGGTCGTCGGCCGTCGATGTCGTCAGCAGCACCGGCGGATAGGCGGCATCGGGCTCGACATGCTGATAAGGCGAGTAAGCCGCCAGCGACGCGGCCTCTTCCGGCTTCGCCGGATCGCCATACTCGGCCATCCAGGATGCGCCGGGCGGCAGCTCGGTGTAGCGCAGCATGTCGAGCAGCGGCACATCGATGATCACCGCACCGAAAAGCTCGGGATGCTGGGTCAGCGAAACGCCGGTCAGCAAGCCGCCATTCGAGCCGCCCTGGATGCCAAGCGTCGCCGGCGTGGCGATGCCTCGTTCCACCAGGTCTTGCGCGACCGCGGCGAAATCGTCGAAGGCGTTCTGGCGATTGGCCTTGAGCGCGGCCTGATGCCAGTTCGGACCGAACTCGCCACCGCCGCGTATATTGGCCTGCACATAGGCATTGCCCTTTTCCAGCCACAGCCGGCCGCGCACGCCGGCATAGCCGGGCAGCAGCGGCACTTCGAAGCCGCCATAGCCGTAAAGCAGCGTCGGCACCGGCCCGTCCTGGTCGCGCCGCCTGACGACGAAATAAGGGATTTTGGTGCCGTCCTTCGAGCGTGCCTCGAACTGTTCCGAGACCAGGGACGATGCATCGAAACGCGCCGGCTGCGATTTCACGGTTGTCAGCATCGCTGCATTGTCGTCCGACCAGATGATCGAGCTCGGCGTCAGGAAATCGGTGAAGGAGAAGGACACGCTGGAGCCGAACCGCTCGGCGTGGCTGATGCCGACACTGCCGTTTTCGGGCAGCGCCACCGGCTGCAGCGACCAGCCGTTGCCGCTGCGATCGCAGGCGACGACCTTGCCGCGCACATTGTCCATCAGATTGATGAACAACCGGTTCCGCGTGCGGGCAATCCCGGCAATCGAGACACGATCCGCCGGCTCGTGCACGGTCTCGACAGGTCCGAGCACATTGGTCTCGATCCAGCGCGCGAAGTCCAGCGAATAGAGGCCATCAGGCTTGCACAGCGTGCCGTCCGGCGCCGTCCACGGGCTGCGCACTCCAAAGACGAACTGATCCCTGAACAGCACCGCGTCGGTCACGTCGTCCGGCAACGGGATGCGCCTGTTTTCACCGGAGGGCAGACGCAGAAAACTGTGCGAGGCAAAAAAATCGAGCGTCCGGGTCAGCAGAAGATGACGCTTGTCGCCGTCGAATTCGAGGGAACCGCCGGCGGCGAGATCCTGCTTCTGCGCCTCGAAAATCGGCGTCGCATCCTCCAGCCTGGTGCCGCGCTGCCAAAGCTTGACCACGCGCGGATAACCGGACTGGGTTTTTTCGTCTTCTTCGAAAGCAGCCGAGACGATGACCGTGTCCTTGTCCAGCCAGTTGAAGCCCGACTTCGATGCAGGAGCACGAAAGCCGCCCTCGACAAAGGACTTGCTGTCGATGTCGAATTCGCGCATTTCGCTGGCGTCGCCGCCATCCGGCGACAGGCTGAGCAGGCAGCGGCTGAAATCGGGGTAAAGCCGGCTGGCGCCGCTGAACACCCATTTCACACCCTCTTTGGCTGACAGACTGTCGAAGTCGATGATCGTGTCCCATTCCGGCTTCTCGGTCTTGTAGGAAGCGACCGGAGTGCGCCGCCAGAGGCCGAGCACGTTGGTCTTGTCCTGCCAGAAATTATAGACGTGGCCGTTGAGCGCAGACCCGACGGCAATGTTGTCTTCGGCCGTCATCAGGTCCAGTGCGGTTTGGAAGCAGGTCTGGTAGGATGGATCGCCCTGCAACTCGGCGACCGTGATCTCGTTCTGACGGTGAACCCAGTCGAGCGTTTCCTTGCCCGTTCTGTCCTCCAGCCAGAGAAAGGGATCCTCAGTCGCCGAATTGGGACGCGTCTTTGTGTTCGAACTGGTCATGTGGTCTCCGATAAATTCGTCAAGGCTCGGCAACGTCGTCTTGCCACTATCGGTATTCAACTTGGAACGCAAAAGGAGCCATTGCGCTGTTGGCCTCCTAAGATGGGGCCGCCTGCCGCCCGCAGGCCACGAGGGAATCCATGCAACATCTGTACATTGCCAAAGAGAAGTTCGGTCCCTTCAGCGGCACTGCGTGGACTATGTACATAAACTGGTCCGGCCTCACCCAATTAAGCGAGGTCGTCTCACTCGATGGAATGCTCGGGCCGGTCGCGCTGGGACAGGTAAAGGACAGCTACTGGCCCCATATTGTTAACGAGGACTACATGCTCGATTTCTTTGTGGATCTGGACTTCCTCCTTTCGGAGTTGGCCGATCCGGGCGACTTGAATGTCCTTAATGTGATCCGAAGACCATCGCTTGACGTGCGTTCACTCGACTGGAACGGATTTACCTTCCTGGGCTACGACTTGTTGGATCAAGACGTCTCCATAAGCGCTCTGACCAACTGCGGAGGATTTCCTGACGTGTTTGCAAACACGGAACTGTCCGATGTTGGATTGATACCCGATTTTGATCGTGCCGTTGAAATTCGAGACCTTCTACGCAGGATGCATCCCTCTGAACACCATGCCGAATGTGATTTATGGGCGATTTCCAGATGGCAAGGAAATGAAGGCATCCCGCCATTGTATTAGACCGCTCGCCCCCGCAATACGGTTGTGACCGCCAACGCCAGACAAATGGCGCCAAGCGTGATCGGCAGGCCGTCCGCGCCGAGAATATCCATGGCGCCGCCCGCCAGCGGCGGCACGGCGATGCCGCCGACGCCCCACATTAGCGAGAAGGCGGCGTTGCCGGCGACCAGTGCCGAGCCGGTGAACCGCTCGCCAAGCTCGATGATCGACATCGTGTAGATGCCGTAGGAAACCGCACCCCAGACAAACACGCACGGCCAGATCAGCGGCGTCTCGATGAGAACCGGCAACAGCACGCATCCAAGCACCGTTAGCGATACACAGATAAATCGCACCAGACGCGCCGTCAGCCGTTCCGCCAGCAGGCCGAGCGGCACCTGCATGGCGATGTTGCCGGCGATCATCATCGACAGCAGCGCCGACATGCGCGCCTCCGCGATGCCATAATGCGCTCCGTAGACCGGCAGCAGTGCCAACACCCCCTGTTCGAAACCGGCGGCCACCACCACCGCCGACAGCAGCAGCCATGCCATCGGCATGAACCCCATCACCGAAACCTGGTGCCCGGCTTCATCGACCTTTGGCAGCCGTCCCAGCACCAGCGCCAGGCAGGCGCCGCAAAAGACGAATGCGGCGATGCCAACGAGAAACGGCGGCCATCCTTCGGTGCCGACGGCAAGCAGGCACAGCGGGCCGGCCGCGAAACCGGCCGAAATGACTGTGGAATAGATTCCCATCACGCGACCACGGCGCGCCGGAGGCGCCAGCGCGATCACCCAGATCTCGCTCAGCACATAGAGCGGATTGGTCACCACGCCGATCAGGAAGCGCAGTGGAAACCAGAGATAGACATTTTGCGTCCAGCCGATCAGCGCCAGCATGATGGCGGAAAGGGCCGCGCAGGTCAGCGCCGTGCGCCCTGCCCCGAACCGGCGCGCCAGCGCCGGGATGAGCGGCGACGAGACGATAAAGCCGACCGGCGTCATTGCCGCCGACAGGCCGATCATGGCCGGCGAGACGCCCTGGCGCTGCAGGATGAAGCTCAGCAGCGGGTAGCTCAGCCCTTGCGCGATAGCGAACACCGAAACGGTGGCGATCACGCCGGTGATCGCCGCCCACTGCATTGTCTCGTCGCTGTTCTGTTCCGCCCGGTCCATGATCCGCACCACGAAACCTGCACGATTAGCGTTTCGGCGGCGTGCCGGGAAGCACCGGCGGCAGGAACCGCTTGCGCCAGCCAGAGCATGCCTTGTTAAGGACTCCGCGGCGCCATTCAGGCCACTACGGAAAATACCGGGCAATCGCCCCCTTCTTGCCCTCCGCGTAAGGCTTCAGCCACTTGTCGTCGATGGAGAGCCCGTCATTGTCCGACGGTCCTTCTCCAATCGTTCTACGCCAGGCGCGGAACTTGTAGTGGTCGAACACGTCGAGCATATGCACCGCAAAGGCCGCAGCGAACGTCTTGTCGCCTTCGACGATCACCATGTTCTCGTCGTTTTCATAGGACGCCTTGTAGCCAAGGTTGTGGCTGCCGGCGATGACGGTCGCATTGTCGGCCATCGGATCGATGATCACGATCTTGTCGTGCACGATCGCATGGCCGACGGTCAGCACTTCCGCCTGGAAATCCCGCGCAACGGAGGCCCCGGTCAGGTTGGCCGCCCTGACGATGGAGACGTTCGGCGCCTCCCAGACCTTCTCCGGAAAGACGAATGGCGATTTGCCGTCCTTGTTCGATTTGTTGGTGACTGGATCCCGGGTCGGAGCAATATAGTTGGGCATGGCGGTGTGATCGCTGATTGCGCCTTGCACAATCAGCTTTGGATTCGCCGTCGCCGCCGCGACCGCCTGATCGATGACCGAATTGTTGCCAAGCCGCGACGGATTGAACACGAGAAAGAGCACCGCCTGCTTCGCCGCCTTGATTCGTGCGAAAACATCTTCGAGATCGACAGGCCGCACCGAGATGTCCTTTTTGCTGCGGTCGGGATCGTTTGGCGAGAACCAGATGGTCGTCCCATCGACATGGTTCGGTGTGCGGTTCTTCAGGCGAAACGGCCTGCCTTGCTTCTGCGCAACACGTCCGGCGGCGCTATCGCTCGCCGGCGGCGGGAACACGTCGGCCTTCATCCGTTCCCAATAGGCATCGAACACTTCGGCTATGGCAGGGTCGTCGCGGATGAAGGCGTTGTTGGACTGTCCGCAAATGCCCGTCGACGTCCAATTGGTGCTGCCGGTCATGACCGCTTGCGGATTGCCCTGGGCGTCGCGGTAGACGGCAAACTTGTTATGGCCGATATGGTTGTTGTTGAACAGACGATCGGTCAGCACGACGCCGGCGTCGCGCAGCCGCTTTCTGAAGGGCGCGTTGCCCGCGTCCCACGCCTTCGTTTGTTCATCCCTGCCCGAATTCGAAAGAATGACGTCGACGACATCCTTGGCGTCGATGATCGCGTCGCACAACTCGTCATCGCCAAGCTCGTAGAGGGCAAGCCTGACAGTGCCGCCCTCGGCCTTGGCCCGTTTCATCAGGCTGGTGAGCACATCCGGAACCTCGCCATGAAGATAGGCGCGGATCTTGCTGCCGGGACGCTGAAGCTCGGCCCTGATCTTGTCGCGCTGCCCGACCTTGATGCCGGCGTCTTCCAGCGCGCGCGACAGCCATTGCGTCGAGAGCACACCGTTGGTGAAGGCGAGCCGCGCCTTGCCGAACATCGATCCCAGGAAGATGGTCGGGCTGACGGCGCCTTGTCCGAGATAGCCGAGCGGCCGAGCCGCTCCGCTATAGGCTTTCTCGGGGCGCACCGGCACTGGATCGAGGCCGGGCCGCATGTCGCCGACCGGACGCACCCGGTAGGCGACCAATTCGCCATCCGGCCTGATTTCGACGCTGTCGCGGCGCCGCCGCACCGTAAGATCGCGCCAGAATGTCTTCTGCACCGGCCAGACGCCGGTATCCTGCGGAATCCAGTCCTTGTTGCGTTGCCCCCGGAAAGGCACCCAGGACGCCAGACAGCGTTCCTCGCCGGTGCCGGGATAGATACGGACGATCTCGAAGCCGAGACAGCCGTCGATCATTCCGTCAATATCCCAGGCAATGAAAGCGACTTCGTTGTTGGTCGCTGCACGCACACTGACAACATCCGACACAGAAATAGTCTCCCTCAGGACGGTTTGTATTCAATGTACTTGCTCAATATGACGTGATCGCAACGTGACATGTTTCACAGTTCGGGCACAGATCTGGATTCGCCCTGGTGCGTCCGGCTGGCGAACGTCCATGTCGCTTCCCTCGTCCTAGTGGTCGCCGCCTCCGCAATGGCGGGACGGCGGTCGGTCCATTATGCCGCCGCACCGTCGCAGCGTACGAGGACTATCATGACCGCCGCCCTTCATCCCGCCGAACCGGCATTGACAAACGACCGCGCCCGTCGCGGCGGCCGCGCGGGCAAGCGCGCCGGCGCAGCGGCGGCATTCGAGCAGCCGCCTTTCCGTCAGCTGAAAATCCCGCTGACGCCGACCAGGCTGGTCTCCGACGACGAACTGGAATCGATCCACCTCGCCTCGCTGCGCGTTCTCAGGGAAATCGGCGTCGACGTGCTGCACGACGAGGCAAGGCGCATCATGAAGGCGCATGGCGCGGATGTCCGCGAAGGCAGTGAGCGGGTGCGCTTCGACAGCGACATGATCCTCGAGCTGGTTTCGCACTGCCCGTCGGAATTCACCATCCATGCCCGCAATCCGGCGCACAATGTCCGCTTCGGCAGCGACAACCTGATCATCTCGATGACGGCGTCGGCGCCCAATTGTTCCGACATCGACCGCGGCCGCCGCCCCGGCAACCAGCAGGACTACCGCAACTTCCTCAAGCTTGCGCAGATGCACAACATCCTGAACTGCACCGGCGGCTATCCGGTCGAGCCGATCGATATCCATCCCTCCGTCCGCCACCTCGAATGCATCCGCGATCTGAGCGTGCTCACCGACAAGGTGTTCCACATCTACTCGCTCGGCAAGGAGCGCAATGTTGACGGCATCGAGATCACCAGGATCGCGCGCGGCATCAGCGACGAACAGCTTCTCGAACAGCCGTCGGTGTTCACCATCATCAACACCAATTCGCCGCTCAAGCTCGACGTGCCGATGATGGAAGGCATCATCCAGATGTCGAGCAAGGGCCAGGTCGTCATCGTGACGCCGTTCACCCTGTCGGGCGCCATGGCGCCGGTGACCATCGCCGGCGCGCTGGTGCAGCAGAATGCCGAAGCGCTGTCCGGCATTGCCTTCGCTCAGATGGTGCGCAAGGGCGCGCCCGTCGGCTATGGCGGCTTCACCTCCAACGTCGACATGAAGTCCGGCGCGCCGGCCTTCGGCACGCCGGAATACATGAAGGCGCAATTGGTCGGCGGTCAACTCGCCCGCCGCTACAACATCCCCTACCGCACTTCCAACACCTGCGCCGCCAACACGGTCGACGCACAGGCCGCCTATGAAAGCGTGTTCTCGCTGTGGGGCGCCATCCAGGGCGGCGGCAATCTGATGATGCATGCGGCCGGCTGGCTGGAAGGCGGCCTGCGCTGCTCCTACGAGAAGACCATCCTGGACATCGATCTGCTGCAGATGGTGGCCGAATTTTTGACCCCGCTCGACCTTTCGGAGGAAGCACTGGCTATCGACGCCATCCGCGATGTCGGTCCCGGCGGCCATTTCTTCGGCACCCAGCATACCCAGGACCGCTACAAGACCGCCTTCTATTCGCCTATCATCTCCGACTGGCGCAATTTCGAGACCTGGGCAGAAGCCGGATCGCCGACAGCTATCGAAAAAGCCAATCGGGTGTGGAAGGAGCGGCTGGCCTCCTATGAAGAGCCCTACATGGACCCGGCTATCCGCGAGGAGCTCGACGCCTTCGTCGACAAACGTCGGTCCGAAGGCGGCGCGCCGACTGATTTTTGATCATCTGCATTGATTTGATGAACAGGCGACTCCCACTCCGTCGAGCTCCGCTCGACACCTCTCCCCCGATCGACGGGGTAGAGGAATGGCGCGAGATTGTTCCAGATGACGCCCTTCCTCTCCCTCCGGAGGGGGGAGAGGTGGCGCTGCGAAGCAGCGACGGAGTGGGGGACGCCATTGCCAAGACCCGCAGTCGCCGCAAAACAGGTACAACCCAGCGAGCACGAAAACTCAGGCAAGCAGGCAATCAGGCGGAAGCATTGCTTTGGCTTGAACTAAAGGCGCGCAAGCTTGGCGGCTATCGCTTTACGCGTCAGTTTTCCATCGGCTCCTTTTTTGCAGACTTCGTTTGCCGCGAGAAATGGCTTGTCGTTGAAGTCGATGGACACCAACACGCCGGCAGTTCCTATGACCGCCGCCGCGACGAATTCATGCGCGCCCAAGGCTATTCGATTCTGCGTCTTTGGAACCATGACGTCCTGAAACATCGTACTTCCGTCTGTGAAACCATCCTTGCCGCGCTTGATGGCAGGCTGGCCGAGAACATCGCTGTATCCGACCTCCGCTTTGTTTTCACGCCCCGCCCACTCGATTCAATCTCTTCAAAAACGGAACTATCTTCATGAAATCTCATGCAAAAGCGGTTGTCATCGGTGGCGGCGTCGTCGGCTGCTCGGTGCTTTACCATCTGGCCAAGGCGGGCTGGACCGACATCATGCTGATCGAGCGTTCGGAGCTCACCTCCGGTTCGTCCTGGCATGCGGCGGGCGGCTTCCATACGCTCAATGGCGATCCCAATGTCGCCAAGCTGCAGGCCTATACGGTGCAGCTCTACAGGGAGATCGAAGAGCTTTCAGGCCAGTCCTGCTCGCTGCACCTGACCGGCGGCGTGATGATGGCCGACACGCCCGAGCGCATGGACTTCCTGCGCCTTGCCCACGCCAAAGGCCGCTATCTCGGCATGGACACCGAGCTGATCACGCCGTCAGAGGCCAAGGCGATGTTCCCGCTGATGGACGAGACCAATTTCGTCGGCGCCATGTGGGATCCGGTCGAAGGCCATCTCGATCCTTCCGGCACCACCCACGCCTACGCCAAGGCCGCCAGGAAGCTCGGCGCCGAGATCGTGCTGCGCAACCGCGTCGTCGAGCTGACGCAGGAGGTCGACGGCACCTGGAACGTCGTTACCGAGCAAGGCACGGTCAAGGCCGAGCACGTCGTCAACTGCGGCGGCCTGTGGGCGCGCGAGATCGGCCGCATGGTCGGCGTCGAGCTGCCGCTGCTGGCCATGGAGCATATGTACCTTTTGACCGAGCCGATGCCGGAGGTCGAGGAATTCAACAAGTCGACCGGCCGCGAGATGATCGGCGTTATGGACTTCAAGGGCGAGATCTACACCCGCCAGGAACGCAACGGCATCCTGCTCGGCACCTATGAAAAAGCCTGCAAGCCGTGGTCTCCGGTCAACACGCCGTGGGATTTCGGCCATGAGCTGCTGCAGCCCGACATCGACCGCATCGCGCCGTCGCTGGAAATCGGCTTCAAGCATTTTCCCGGCATCGAGAAGGCCGGCATCAAGCAGATCATCAACGGTCCCTTCACCTTCGCGCTCGACGGCAATCCGCTCGTCGGCCCGGTGCAGGGCCTGACCAATTTCTGGTGCGCCTGCGCCGTCATGGCCGGTTTCTCGCAGGGCGGCGGCGTCGGGCTGGCGCTGTCGAACTGGATGGTCCATGGCGATCCCGGCTTCGACGTCTGGGGCATGGACGTCGCGCGCTTCGGCGAATGGGCGACGCTGCGCTATACCAATGCCAAGGTGCGCGAAAACTATTCGCGCCGTTTTTCCATCCGCTTTCCCAACGAGGAACTGCCGGCGGCACGCCCGGCCCAGACAACCCCGCTTTACGACACGATGCTGGCCAACAACGCCGTCATGGGCGATAGCTGGGGCCTCGAAACCCCACTCTGGTTCGCACCGAAAGGCACCGAGCCGAAGGACATCGTTTCCTTCCATCGCTCCAACGATTTCGGGCCGATCGGCGAGGAAGTGCGCGCCACCCGCGAGAAGGTCGGCGTTACCGAGATCGCCAACTTCGCCAAATACGAAGTCTCCGGGCCGGGATCGGAAGATTTCCTCAACCGGCTGATGACCAACCGCATGCCGAAGACCGGCCGCATTGTGCTGACGCCGATGCTGAACGAGTTCGGCAGGTTGATCGGCGATTTCACCATCGCCAAGGCGGGCGAAGAGCGCTTCATGATCTGGAGCTCGTCGGCGGCGCAGAAGTATCATATGCGCTGGTTCGAGAACCACCTGCCGAAGGATGGTCCAGGGACGTCACAGGTCCGCATTCACCGCTTCGACCAGACGCTGGTCGGCTTGTCGATCGCCGGGCCGAAATCACGCGACCTTCTGCAGAAACTGGTTGATGTCGACATCTCGACCAAGGCCTTCCGCTTCATGGATTTCCGCGAGATGGCGGTCGGTGGCGCGCCCTGCATGGTCAATCGCATTACCTATACCGGTGACCTCGGCTACGAAATCTGGATGGCGCCGGCCTACCAGCGTCTGGTCTACAAGGCGATCAAGGATGCCGGCGAAGAGTTTGGCCTGGTCGATTTCGGCATGCGCGCCCTGCTCTCGATGCGCCTGGAAAAGAATTTTCCGACCTGGTTCCGCGAACTGCGCCCGATCTACGGGCCGTTCGAGGGAGCGATGGACCGCTTCGTCAAGCTGGAGAAGAACGACTTCATCGGACGCGACGCGGCAGCCAGGGAGCAGGCAGAAGGGCCAAAACTGCGCCGTGTCTCCTTCATCGTCGATGTCGCGGACGCCGACGTGATGGGCGACGAACCAATCTGGGCCAAGGTCGGCGGCAAGGACTACGGCACGGTGGAAAAGCCGCACGGCTATGGCGCGCCGCGCTTCGACGCGGACGGCAAGGAAGTGCGCGGCTCGAGGGCCGCTGAAGGCGCTTCGGCCGTGCGCGGCATCGTCGACGGCGACTGGCGCGTGGTCGGCTGGGTCACCTCCGGCGGCTATGCCCATTATATCAAGAAATCGATGGCGCAAGGCTATGTACCAGCGGCCTTGGCCGCGGACGAGAGCGCCGGACTGTTCGAGATCGAGATCCTCGGAAGCCGACGACCAGCCCGCATCAATGTCGAGCCGCCTTTCGACCCGAGCGGCGAGAAGATGCGAGCCTGAAAGCATTGGACCCAAGGCCCGCCCTCGGGCCTGACCCGCGCGGCCGATTGATATCGGGAGGATGGGAAAATGAGCGATCCGAGCGTCGAGCGACGGTTCGGTCGTCATCGCAGGATCGCGCCGTTCGAGCCGGGCGAAGCAGGCTCGATCGATGCGTTGCGCCTGAAGTCGCGGCAGAAGGCCGCTGAACTCAACCAGCATGTGCTCGGCTACGGCGCACTGGCGGAAGCCGAGTGGCACGCCGCCGGCATTGCTGCTCCCGACCTGCCCGCCATGCGCCAATACCGGCTCGACCGCATCCGCGCCGAGCTGAAGCGCCGCGGCTATGCGGGAGCCTTGCTCTACGATCCGATCAACATCCGCTATGCGACCGACTCGACCAATATGCAGCTCTGGGTCGCGCACAATCCGACAAGACATTGTTTCGTTGCCACCGAAGGTCCGGTGGTGCTGTTCGACTATTTTTCCTGCGAGCACCTTTCCGACCACTCCGGCGTCGTCGACGAGGTTCGGCCGGCAGTGTCGTGGATGTATCTCTACAGCGGCGACCTCACCGAGCAAAAAGTCCGCCGCTGGGCCGCCGGGATTGCCGA
Source organism: Mesorhizobium sp. WSM4847 (assembly GCF_055811335.1). NCBI lineage: Bacteria > Pseudomonadati > Pseudomonadota > Alphaproteobacteria > Hyphomicrobiales > Phyllobacteriaceae > Mesorhizobium > Mesorhizobium sp. WSM4847. The sequence goes on from NZ_JBVVPY010000008.1 coordinate 96,887, forward strand.
TCTGGTCAAGCAGCATGGCGGCGGTGTCAGTCGCATCGCCGTCGATCACATCAATCCCGAGGGCGTCGAAGCGCTCGCCCGCCTCGGCATCTCGATCGCCAATGGCGAAGCGCTGATGGAAAACGCACGCCTGATCAAATCGCCCGACGAAATCCTGGCCATGCGCCGGTCGATCGTCGCCTGCGAGGCGGCGATGGGCGAGATGGAAGCAGCTTTGAGGCCAGGGATTTCCGAAAACGAATTGTGGGCCGAACTCCATCGCGGCAACATTGCGCGTGGCGGCGAATGGGTCGAAACCCGGCTCTTGACGTCCGGCCCGCGCACCAATCCCTGGTTCCAGGAATGCTCGTCGCGAACGATCGCAGCCGGCGACCTCGTCGCTTTCGATACCGATTTGATCGGCCCTTACGGTTTCTGCGCCGACCTGTCGCGCACCTGGCTCTGCGGCGACACCGAGCCGTCCAACGAGCAACGCGAGCTGTTTCGCATCGCCGCCGACCAGATCGCCCACAACATCGGCCTGATGCAGCCGGGCACATCGTTCCGCGATCTTGTCGAACGCTCGGCGGTGCCGCCCGGAGATTGTTTCCCGACGCGTTACGGCGTGCTCTATCACGGTGTCGGCCTGGCCGACGAATACCCGACGCTGCCGCATTCCATCGACTGGACCGAAGACACGCCCGACGGCGTGCTTGTGTCGGGCATGGTGCTTTGCGTCGAGAGCTATATCGGCCGGCTTGGCGGACGCGAGGGCGTCAAGATCGAAGAGCAGATCCTGATCACCGAAACCGGCAACGAGCAGCTTTCGACCTATCCGCTCGACGAGCGGCTGCTCGGCGACTGATTTTTATGCGGTCGCCGCGACCGCCTCGCGCAGCGCCTCCACGATCTTTTCCGGTGTCGTTCTGGCAGTGATGAACGGCAGGCCCTTGCGCCGCCTTGTCCAGCCGACGACTGTGACCGCTTCCGCTGCCGGCTCGAAGCGCCGCGCATTGGCCCAGCTCTGGCAGTCGATGGCCGCGACATCGGCCTTGCCCTCGGCAATGGCGACGATCGAGGCGCGGTGGCCACCGCTTTCGCTGCGCTCGGAGAAGATGTCCAGGCTTTCGCCCAGCGCCTCCAGGTCACGCGTCGGCGCGATAATGCCCGACATGGAATCGAGGCTGTTGAAGGTAAAATGCTTGCCACGCAGGACATCGAGCGGGATGAGCGGGCTGCCGTCGGACGGTGAGCCAACCGTTGGCGCTTCACCTGCACGCATCACCAGCGCGCTCGAATAAAATTCACCCTGCCCGCCCTCGAACGCGTCGTAACGCGGCTGGCCGACCAGTTGAACATGCGTCGCCAGCCCGAGTTCCATCGGGCCCCAGCAGGTCTGTGCGAACAGCAGCGCCGGATGCAGCCAGAGGCCGAAAAAATCCAACTCGTCCGGCGGCAGCGTCGCCGGATCGGGCGCCATGACCTTTCCGGCGGCGTCGCGGATGCCGCCTTCCACAGGCCGCAGATCGGCATTGACGCGAGCGACGGTCTGCGGCGCGTCAATGCCTTTTTGCCGGAAGGCATCGCGCAGCCGCGCCCATTGGGCGTCGACCTCGCTCCGCATTTCAGACCAGTCGTACATCGGCAAGCCGGCAACGAAATCGCTCATGCCGGGACTTTGATCGTTACGCTGAGAAAAATTGACGAGGCCATTGACGCGCACCTGAGCATCGCTGCCGGCAATACCCAAAAATTCATTCTTTCGGCGGCTCGGCCGGTACCGGCGCACTGCCAAGCCCATTGAGGCTGCGCGCCCTGACGCGCGGCTTGAACGCCCGGCCCGGTTCCGGCGTGCGCCGCAGCACCGGGTGGACGATCGGCTCCTTGGCCTTGAAGGCATATGCCCTGAGCAGCGCGAAATAGTTCGGATAGGCATAGCCATTGTTCATTCGCAGCCACTCGTCACGGCGCTCGCGAAACAGCTTCGGCAGCCGGTACCAGGCCACCGTCGGGCTCTTGTGATGAACGAAATGCAGATTGTTGTTGAGGAACAGGAACGACAGCGGCGAACGCTCGACGATCACCGTACGGCCTTCCGGATGCTCCGACCACTGATGCTCGGCGAAGGTGCGGATCGAGATCAGCGACTGGCCCAGCCACACCGGCACCAGGATGTAGAGCCATAGCGGGATGCCGAAGCCCAACTGCACGACCGACAGCACCACGGCGAGGCCGATGGCGTGCAGCAGCCATGCCTTGCGGATCACCTTGTCGCCGGCAAGCATCTGCCTGGCATCGTCGATGAAGAAGCCGGTGCACGACAGCCACGGGCCGAGAATGAGCCGGCCGATCATGGTGTTGTTGATCGTCAGCAGGAACTTCATCGTCGGCGGCAATTCGTTATGGTGCCATAGCGCCTTGTAGTAGCTTTCAGGATCGTCAAGCGGATCGGTCAGCCGTTCGTCGGCATGATGGCGCAGATGAATGGTCTTGAACCGCCGGAACGGCCAGACGAGACCAATCGGCAGGAAGACGAAAGCTTCGTTGATCTGCGCATTGCGGGTCGGATGGCCGTGCAGGACTTCATGCGCCAGCGAGGATTGCAGCGCCGCCATCAAGGCCAGGACGACGAGCGCCAGCAGCGGATAGGACGGCCACAGGAACAGGCCGGCTGCAAGCCAGGTGCCGTAGCAGAAAAACGCGAGGAAGACCGTCGGCCATTCGATGGCCGGTGCATTGCGCCGCCTGTTATTCCTGCTTGTCATGGATCGACCACTGCCCTTCCAGTCGCCGGAACCGTTTTGATTCCTGACAGCATTGTGTCAGGAGCGTCGTGATGCTGCAACGCGACAAAGCGCACAAGATGTTGCGATTGCGCATTTTCAGCTGCATGTGTTATCTATTGTAAACAGGCTTGAGGATTCATTTACGCCCAAAGTGCCAGGTCGGCGGGTTCGGCGAATTTTTTTTCTCCCAATGGCCGGAATGACGATATGGACAAACGCGACCTGTCAACGGTGTTTCGGGAGCGCCTGAAAATGCTCCTGACACGATCCGATCTGAACCAGTCCGCTTTCGCGACTGCGGTGGGCATCGACCGCTCGGCGCTTTCGCAGCTGCTGTCCGGCGCCTCGACACGCCTTCCCCGCGCCGAAACGCTGCTCAACATCGCCGCCGAATTCAAAGTGTCGCTCGACTGGCTGCTCGGCCTAAGCCAGGACGAAGGCCTCACCGGTGAAATCCGCGAGAGCCTGGAGATCGAGGAAGCGCCTGACGGCTTCGACCGCACGCTGCTGGCCAGATGGCATGCCGAGGCCGCGGGCACGAAAATCCGTTACGTGCCGGCCGGCATTCCCGATCTTCTGCGCACCGAAGCGCTCGTCGACTACGAGGCCGGTATCGCCAACAAGAGCCGTGAGGCCCAGGCCGGCGAGACGCAGTACCGCATCGACTACAACCGGCGGCCGGAAACCGACATGGAAGTCTGCATGCCGCGCCATACGCTGGAGATCTTTGCGCGCGGCCTGGGCGTCTGGGACCGTTTCCCTGAGGCCGCCCGCCACCAGCAGCTTCTTCATATGGCGACGCTGCTCGACGACCTTTATCCCACCTTCCGCCTGTTTCTCTATGACGGACGGATGCGGTATTCGATCCCCTACACCATCTTCGGGCCTTATCGCGCCGCCATCTATGTCGGCGACATGTATCTGGTGCTGAACGCGACCCAGCCGGTCCGCAAGCTGACCAGCCATTTCGACAATCTGATCCGCGCCGCCGACATCAATGCGCACGAAGCAGCCAGCTTCACCCAAAGGCTGGCGGAAATGCGATTTTGACGGCTTGCTTCCTGCACCGACATTGACGTCATATAAAGATTTCTTTATATCCCGACAAAGAATCCCGGAAGGCGTGATTTCCAATGACCAATCCAATCGACGCTTTGCTTGCCGAAAAGGGCGTTCTGCTCGCCGATGGCGCCACCGGCACCAATCTGTTCGCCATGGGGCTGGAGGCCGGCGAGGCTCCAGAGTTGCTGAACGAGACGGCGCCGGACACCATCACCAGTCTGCACCAGAACTTCGTCGATGCCGGCGCCGACATCATCCTGACCAACTCCTTCGGCGGCACCCGCCACCGGCTGAAGCTGCACCATGCGCAGGACCGGGTTTACGCGCTGAACAAGCGCGCCGCCGAGATCGCCCGCGCCGTCGCCGATAAGGCCGGCCGCAAGGTCATCGTCGCCGGCTCGGTCGGCCCGACCGGCGAGCTGCTGGTGCCGCTCGGCTCCATGACCTATGACGAGGCGGTCGACGCCTTTGCCGAACAGATAGAGGGCCTGAAGGCCGGCGGCGCCGAAGTCGCCTGGATCGAGACCATGTCGGCGCCGGACGAAATCCGTGCCGCAGCCGAAGCCGCGATCCGCGTCGGCCTGCCCTATACCTATACCGGCTCCTTCGACACCGCCGGCCGCACAATGATGGGGCTGTTGCCGAAGGACATCCACGGCGTCGCCGATGGCTTGTCGCAGGCGCCGCTCGGTGTCGGCGCCAATTGCGGCGTCGGCGCCTCCGACATCCTCGCTTCACTGCTCGACATGACCGAGGCGAAGCCGGAGGCGACGGTGATCGTCAAGGGCAATTGCGGCATTCCGGAATTTCGCGGCGCCGAAATCCACTATTCCGGCACGCCCGAGCTGATGGCCGACTATGTCAGGCTGGCCGTCGATGCCGGCGCAAAGATCGTCGGCGGCTGCTGCGGCACCTCGTTCGCCCACCTCGCCGCCATGCGCAAGGCACTCGATGCGCACACAAGGTCGGGTCGCCCGACCGTCGAAAAAATCGTCGAGCGCATCGGCCCGATGCGCAACAAGCAGGCGACGGTCAACACCGTCGAGACCAGCGAAGCCCGCCGCGAGCGCCGGCGCAGCCGCGCCTGACGCAATTGAAAAGGCCGGCAAGGTTTCCCTGCCGGCCTCCCTCACCGCCCATCGGTGGTTTTCCGTATCAGAACGATCCCATCTGAGGAAAACCGGCCGTCACACCCACTACCGGTTACCGCCGAGCGCCGAGGCAAGGCGCACCAGCGAGAGGAACTCGGACCGGTACCCGAACGGGTCGGCTCCACGGGCGGCAGTGGCAATCTCGATGATCTTGTCGTAGCCGAACTTCGCGGTCGCATCCTCGTCGCGCAGCTTCTGGCCAAAAGCTGCGACGGCAACGGAGAATCGCTGGTCGATGCTGGCCTGGTCGAAACCAGCCACTTCGTTGGCCGATGTCACCGGCGTGGTGATCAGCTTCGAGGCATCCTCGTTCGGCAACTTGTAGCGGATCTTGACGAAGGCATATTCGTCGGCATTGGCGACGCCGCCATTGTTCACTGCAGCCTGGCCGTAGCGCAGCGGATCGATCTTCTCGCCGCCACTGTCCTTCGGCGTGATCTCGTAGATCGCGGTAACCGAATGCCCCGAACCGATCTCGCCGGCATCGACACGGTCGTTGTTGAAATCCTCGCGGTTCAATGCGCGGGTCTCATAGCCAATCAGCCGGTATTCCGAGACTTTTTGCGGGTTGAACTCGACCTGGATCTTCACGTCCTTGGCGATGGTGAACAGCGTCGAGGACGCATCCTCGACCAGCACCTTCTCGGCCTCGGCCAAAGTGTCGATATAGGCGGCGGTGCCGTTGCCGTTCTGGGCGATGGCCTGCATCATCTGATCGTTCAGGTTGCCGCGGCCGAAACCGAACACCGACAGGAACACCCCGGTCTCGCGCTCCTTTTCGATCAACCGCTTCAGATCGTCGTCGTCGGTCTGGCCGACATTGAAGTCGCCGTCCGTCGCCAGCATCACGCGATTGATGCCGTCGTTGACGAAGGATTTCTGCGCCAGCCGATAAGCTTGCCTGATACCCGCCTCGCCGGCCGTGCTGCCGCCGGGCGCCAACGTGTCGATGGCATTGAGGATCTTATCCTTCTCCGAAACCTTCGTCGGCTCCAGGACGGTGCCGGCATCGCCCGCATAGGTGACGATCGAGACGGTGTCGTCGGGCTTCAATTTGTTGACCAGAAGCCGGAAGGCGGACTGCAGGAGCGGCAGCTTGTCCTGCTCGTTCATCGAGCCCGACACGTCGATCAGGAAGACCAGATTGGCCTTGGGCTGCTCGGCTGGCTTGGCGTCGAAACCCTTGATGGCGACATGCATCAGCCTGGTGTGCTGGTTCCACGGCGTCGGCATGACGCTGACCGTCGAGTTGAACGGCGTCGAGGCAACGTCCGGTCCTTTCCAGTCATAGGGGAAGTAGTTGATCATCTCCTCGACGCGGACCGTGTCGGCCTGCGGCACGACACCGTCCCTGAGCGAACGCCGCACGAAGGAATAGGAGGCCGTGTCGACATCCATCGAGAAGGTCGAGACCGGGTCCTCAAGTGCTGCACGCACCGGATTGCTCTTGAAATCCTCGATGCGGTCGCGGTTTTGCTCCGGCAGCATCTGGTCGGCCGGCATGGCCTGCGGCTGTACCATCAGCTTGGATTCGGCGCCTGGCATGCGGCCAGCCTGCGTGGCTCCGTCGGCTTTCGGAGGAGACATGGACATCATCACTCTGCCAGACGGCGCAGTTCCACCATCCCTTGCGAACTCGCCTTTCGTCGCAGGTGCCGGCTCGGGCGCCGCATTGCGGGCCAGAGCGTCCTGCTGCGCCAGGCCGCCGGCAGCCGATTGTGGCTTCGGCGGCGATGCCGGCGCGACAAGCGCCTCGGCTGCGACGCGGTTTTCGGCGTCGGCATCGGCTTTCATCCGCTTGTCGGCCTCGGCTACGGTGAGCGGCCTCACCGGAGCCGGCGCTTTGGCCGCTGGTTTATCGGCCAGCGTTTCAGCGATCTTCTCGTCCCCACCGGAATAGAACGGCTGCTCCTGCAGCATATAGATCGTGGCGTATCCGGCGATCGGCAGGGCGACGAGCCCGGCAATGGCCGGGGTGGCGAAGAGTTTCTTTTGCATGATTTCGCTCCAGAGCTTTTGTGCTCGCTCTGTGAGACGAAGCCCTTTCGCCGTTCCTTGGGCGGCAGGTGAAGTTTTTTCGTCCAGGTCGTAAGCCCGCATGGCGGCCTCGAAGGCACGCGCCTTCGCCGCGGTACCGGGTGCCGGTGCTGCGATGTCGCGCAGCCTGGTGAGTTCGTTGTCGTCGACCATGATCACACTTCCCCGGCTGAAAGCATCAACGCCTTCAACCGTTTCTTCGCTTCATGGATGTGCCAGGAAACCGTCGTCTCCGAGATGCCCATCGCCTCGGAAGCGAGTGCGTGGCTCAGCCCTTCGCCATAGACGAGCAGCACCGCGTCGCGCTGCTTGTCCGGCAGCATCCGCACCGCCGCCCAAAGCGCCTCGGCTGGATCTTCGGGCTCGGCCGGGGCCTCTCCCGAGATCAGCTCGTAAGCCCCGTAGGCTTCGGTCTTGATCGCCTCGCGGACGGTCTTGCGCATCATGTCGCGTGCCGCGTTCAGCGTCATCGTGTAGAGCCAGGTGGTGAACGCGCCGCTGCCATGATAGTCGCGGATCGCCCGGCCGAGCCGGACGCAGACTTCCTGGGCGATATCCTCGGCATCGGCCTTTTTCCCGCACCAGCGATAGGCGGCGCGATAGACGAAGTCATAGTGCCTTTCGAGCAATGTGCCGAAAGCCCCCCTGTCACCGCCCTTCGCACGACCGATCAGTTCGGCGTCGGAGGCTTCGCTTTCATCCAGCATCATCGCCATCATTTGCCTGTTGGACGAAGGCTAATGGCGATTCCTTGGGGATGATGGAATGATTTTTTTGCAGGGCGGTCGGGGTCGCAATTACGGTGTTCAAGTTTCGTGCGGCATTTGGCGATGCTACAGGCCCGCGAACGCGGCCATGTGGAAGGCTTGAACCTGTGGCGGATAGCGATAGGCCGCGCCGTAAGGACAGGCGTTGCGGTCGAGACAACCGCCGGTTCGGCATGGCGCGCCGTTGTGCCCACGCACATGCGCCAGACAGGTCTTGTGCGCAAAACCATCCGCAGAATAGGCATCGACCGGACAGGATTTCAGGCAAGGTTTGTCGACACATGCATCGCAAAGGTGAACCACTTCGCGAGTTTCCCCAAACGCAATCGCGTCCTCGAACAGCAGCGCGCCGCGATAGGCGTGCCAGAGCCCGTATTGCGGATGCATGAGAATGCCGAGGGGCGACGGTTTCAGACCCTCCGCCTGCATCGCCCATTGCTGGAACGGCAGATAAGGCGTGTCGGACGGCGACACGGCGCGCGCGCCGAATTTCTTCGCCACTGCGCCGATCACTTCGCGCGACCATGCATCGAGCGGATCCGCAACAGTTTGCGATTGGCCTTCCCGCCAGCGCAGAAAATGCGGCCACGGCGCGGCGCCCGCCTGCCCCACCAGCAGGACGGATCTGGCGGCAGCGCCGGAGAGACCGGAGGGTGTTTCCTCACCGCCTGCAAAATTGAAGCCGCCGCGCAGGATGAGGCCGTGGGCGGAAAGCGCCGCCGCTATATCTTCGACCATGCTGCGCTCAAGGATCATCCCTTGCTGTCCGGCTCGGAGAAGGCGCTCCGCCAGACTTCCTTGTGGATGATGTTGGCGACTTTAGCCCCGCCTGACTCGGGCTCCTTTCAGGTGAAGGCGTCGGCCATCGACGCCTTCTTGCTGCCGATGAAGTCCTTCAGCCCATCGTCGATGCCCTGATCGAGATGCGGCGCCTCGTAGCTTTCCAGCCAGCGGCGAGCGAGTTCGTTGGCGCGCTGCGGTGCCGACTTTTCGCCTTCGGCCAGCCACTGCTCGTAGGAATTGTTGTCGGCGATGCTGGAACGGTAGAATGCCGTCTGGAAATTGGCCTGGGTGTGGTCACAGCCGAGATAGTGGCTGCCCGGGCCGACCTGGCGGATGGCATCCATCGCCTGGCCGTTCTCCGACAGGTCGACGCCTTCGGAGAACTTCTGCGTCATGCCGAGCTGGTCGATGTCCATCATGAATTTTTCGTAGCAGGAAGCGAGCCCGCCCTCGAGCCAGCCGGCCGAATGCAGCACGAAATTGGTGCCGGCGAGGATCGTCGAGTTCAGCGTGTTGGCGCTCTCATAGGCCGCCTGCGCGTCCGGGATTTTCGAGGCGCACAGCGAGCCGCCGGTGCGGAACGGCAGGCCAAGCCGGCGCGCGAGCTGCGCTGCGCCATAGGAAACCAGTGACGGCTCCGGCGTGCCGAAGGTCGGCGCGCCCGACTGCATCGAGATCGACGAGGCGAAGGTGCCGAACAGCACCGGTGCGCCCGGCCGGATCAGCTGCGTGAACGACGCGCCAGCCAGCACTTCGGCCAGGACCTGGGTCAGCGTGCCGGCGACCGTCACCGGGCTCATCGCGCCGGCGAGGATGAACGGCGTGACGATACAGGCCTGGTTGTGGCGCGAATAGACTTTCAGCGCCCCCAGCATGGTCTCGTCGAACACCATCGGCGAATTGGCGTTGATCAGGCTGGTCAGCACCGTGTTGTTCTCGACGAAATCGTCGCCGAACACGATCTTGGCCATCGCCACCGTGTCTTCGGCGCGCTCCGGCGCGGTGACCGAGCCCATGAACGGCTTGTCCGAATATTTGATGTGGCTGTAGATCATGTCGAGATGGCGCTTGTTGACCGGCACGTCGACCGGCTCGCACACCGTGCCGCCCGAATGGTGGATCGACGGCGCCATATAGGCGAGCTTCACGAAATTCCGGAAATCCTCGATCGTCGCATAGCGCCTGACGCCGTCGAGGTCGCGCACGAAGGGCGGGCCGTAGACCGGTGCGAAGACCGTGGCGTTGCCGCCGATCTGCACCGAACGTTCGGCGTTGCGGGCATGCTGGGTATAGACGGACGGCGCCGTCTTCAGAAGTGAGCGGCAGAGCCCCTTGGGAAAGTGCACGCGCTCGCCTTTGACGTCGGCGCCGGCCTCTTTCCACAGCTGCAGCGCCTCGGCGTCGTCGCGAAAGATGATGCCGATCTCTTCGAGCACCGTGTCGGTGTTCTTCTCGATCAGCGTCAGCCCTTCCTCGTCCAGCACCTCATAGACGTTGATCTTGCGCTTGATGTAGGTGAGTTGGGTGCCGGGGCCGCCACCCGACCGCGCCGCCCGCCGGGCAGCGGCACCACCACTGGCGGCGCGCCCGCGCCGCGCGTTTGACGCTTCCTGGTCGACCGGCGCGTTCTCACTCATGATCGTTCTTCCCTGACTTTTGTTCTGGCACAATTATTATGGCCGCATATCGCGGCTTCTGGCCGGATCGTAATCATGCACCCTATTCGAAACGGCCCGCCAGCGCCAACGCCTGTCGCAAAATCGACAAGAATTCCAATAGATTTGCAGTCGCTTTCCTTTTGCGGGAAGTCGCAAATCAGCTATGGACGCAAGCCTGTAGCGGGTTAGGTATTGACGTGATATTTGAGGCCCCGCAATTGCATCTGTGCGGCAAGGAGCTGGATTAAAAATGGCCGACGACGAGATCATCCTTTCCGAGCTTTCCGACGACGAACTCGTCCAGCAGATGCACGATGACCTTTATGACGGGCTGAAGGAAGAGATCGAGGAAGGCACCAACATCCTGCTCGAGCGCGGCTGGGCGCCTTACAAGGTGCTGACCGAGGCACTGGTCGAAGGCATGCGCATCGTCGGCGAGGATTTCCGCGACGGCATCCTGTTCGTGCCGGAAGTGCTGTTGTCGGCCAACGCGATGAAGGCGGGCATGTTCATCCTGCGTCCGCTGCTTGTCGCCACCGGCGCGCCGAAGCAGGGCAAGATGGTGATCGGCACCGTCAAGGGCGACATCCACGACATCGGCAAGAACCTTGTCGGCATGATGATGGAGGGCGCCGGCTTCGACGTCATCGACCTCGGCATCAACAATGCGGTGGAAAAATATCTCGACGCCATCGAACAGCACCAGCCCGACATCATCGGCATGTCGGCGCTGCTGACGACGACCATGCCCTACATGAAGGTCGTGATCGACACGATGAAGGAAAAGGGCATCCGCGACGACTACGTCGTGCTGGTCGGCGGTGCCCCGCTCAACGAGGAATTCGGCAAGGCCGTCGGCGCCGACGCCTATTGCCGCGACGCAGCCGTGGCAGTCGAGACCGCCAAGGATTTTATGAAGCGCAAGCACAACGTCCGCGCTTCGGCCTGAACTGACGAGGAGAACACAAGAGCATAAGTACGAAGCCCGTACTTATGCTCTTGCAGACGAGGCGCCGCGTAGCGCCGGCATGTCAAGACTTCAACAAGCAACAGCGACCCGCGTAACGGCTTGAAGTGCCTATTCAGACTCTTTCGCCTCTTCCTTTTTCAGGATCGGCGTGTCGGCGGTTGTATTCGCGACGCTTGCGACTGTGGTTTGCTGATCTACGCTTGCAGCTTTGGTTTGCTGATCTACGGAAGCCGTCGTTTTGTTGTGGCCGACACATTCCGCTGCGGCGCCGGATACCGATAGGCCCAGAGCGGCGACAACCAAGAGAGCGGTCTTCATTCTATGCTCCTAGCTTCGTTGTTGAGGTACAGGGAAAGACTACCGGCATGTCCCGCATTGGAAAAGTCAACTTTTTGTGCCTGCCGTGACGATAGGGAATTGCGGAGAGGTGGACACCCAAGCCTGCGCTTCGGCCCATCTCCGCGAACTCGCATGGACAACAGAACGAACCACGCCTTGCGGCGCGGCTTTGTTGCTCCCATATATTACAAGGGCTTAACGCGCATCGCTTGAAGTTCCTCGACAGCGGTGCGCCTTGTTGATATCCGCGGGATCAGGGATTTTGGACCGTATCCTCGACCGCGTTGGCTGTCGATTTGACATCCCTGCCGACACCGCGGACGGTGTTGGCGCAGGCCGAAAGAGCCAGGGCGCAAGCGAGGATGGCGATCGGCGCAATGCGTAGCGGTTTCATGAATGGTATCTCCCTCAACAGATAGATTCGTGGGATAGCAACGAAAATCGGTTAGACTGGTTCCATGAGCATTGCGCGAAAACTACAACCCGATCAAGGTGACAGGCTGCTTGTCATCGCCTGCGGGATGATTGCGCGCGAAGTTCTGGCCGTTAAGGAGCAGCTGGGGCTCGACCATCTCGACCTGACCTGCCTGCCGGCGGAGTTCCATTTCTACCCGGACCGCATCGCGCCGGCCATGGACAAGGCAATCGAGAAGGCCAAGGCGGACGGCTACACCAATATTTTCGTCGGCTATGCCGATTGCGGCACCGGCGGCCTGCTCGACCGCGTCTGCGAGAAGCATGGGGTCGAGCGCATGGCCGGTCCGCATTGCTTTGCCTTCTACCAGGGCATGGAAGCCTATGCGAAAATCGCCGACGACGACATGATGTCGTTCTACATGACCGATTTCCTGTGCCGGCAGTTCGATGCCTTCTTCATGAAGCCGCTCGGCCTCGATCGGCATCCGGAGCTCATCAAGGACTATTTCGGCAATTACCAGAAGCTGGTCTACATCGCCCAGACTGACGATCCGGAACTCGACAAGGTAGCGGAGAAGGCCGCGGAAATGCTCGGCCTCGCCTATGAGCGCCGCTCGACCGGCTATGGCGACCTGACGAAGGAGCTGGCCAGCGCCGCCGGACACGGCTGACCGTTCAGGCCGCTCCTTCTTCCGCTGCTAGCCCGGCGAGCACAGCGGCAAAGCTCGTCTTGCAGACGAAGCCCAGCCTGTCCCGCGCCCGCGAGGCGTCATAGACACGGTCGATCGAGGGAAACATCGTCCAGCCCTTTCGCGCGTAGAGCGCCGGAAATTCCGGAAAATAGCGGGCGACGACGGGCGGCGCGTCAGCGATCAATGCCTCGCAATCATCAGGCCGGAACGGCGTGGGCGCCGAGACGATGAAGATATCGAAGCCCAGTCGCGGCGCCTTCTCCAGCGCCGCGACATGGGCCTCGGCCGCATCTTCCACGGTCAGTCGGCGGAACAACAGCTCATTGGCCTTGGTGTTGGCGTCCGACTGCTCGATCGCATGCGCCATGTCGTCTGCCTCGGGAAAGAACCGGGCGGTGCGCAGCACGATCACCGGCAGTCCGGACTGGATGTGATAGAGGCGGCAAAGATGTTCGGCCGAAAGCTTGGTTACGCCGTAGATGTTGCGCGGCTCGGGCGCCATGTCTTCCGTCAGCCAGGCGGCCTTGCGCGCACCGCCGGTGAGGCCGGCGCGTATGGCTTTCGAGATCATCAGCGAGGTCGTCGACGTGAAGACGAAGCGCTGAACGCCTGATAACACCGCCGCGTCGAGCAGGTTCAGGGTGCCGCGCACATTCGTCTCGATGAAATCCTCATTACGTTGGTGTTCGATGTCAGGCTTGTGCAGCGCGCCGCTGTGGACGATCGCCTCGATGCGGTTTTCCCCGACCGTCCGCATCACCAGATCACGGTCGGCGACCGAGCCGATCATTTGCGTTTGCGCCGACGGGACCGGATCCAGCCCGATGACGTCATGGCCAAGGGCCCGCAGGCGCGGCGCGAGCGCGCTGCCCAGCCAGCCTGACGACCCCGTAAGCAAGATCCGCATCGGCAAAACCACGAGTTTTAAGCTGACCGCTGTTAAGCACGGATGACAGGCCGCCGCGAACCGGTAAGTTGGATGCCAAACGAGAAAACACGCTGTTCCAGCCGTCGACCGGGAAACGCACCGATGATCGCTCGCCTCCTGATTGCCGCAGGCGTTTTCTGCTTCGCCCTGCCCGCGCTCGCCGATGGCGAGGTGCAGAAGCTGATCACGCCCGCCGACAAGGTGCGGCTCGACAAATATGACGAGACGCGCAAGGCAGCCCTTGATGAAGCCAGGGCCGGCGACGACGCCGAGGTCAAGCAGCTCGACGCCTTGCTGGCAAAGCCGCTGGTCGCGTTTTCCGGCAAGGACCTGGCCGGCAGCTGGCAGTGCCGCACCATCAAGGCCGGCGGACTGAGCCCGCTCGTCATCTATGGCTGGTTCAAGTGCAAGGTGAGCGACGATGGTTCGGGCTGGATGCTGGAAAAACGCACCGGTTCGCAACGCACCAAGGGCCGTTTCTTCGACGACGGCGAAAAGCGCGCGATCTATCTCGGCTCCTTCTTTGTCAACAACGATCCCGCAAAACCCTATGGCAGCGGCCCGCAAAGCGACCAGGTCGGCTATGCCTTTCGCAACAGCGCCAACGAATGGCGCATCGAGTTCCCGGCCCCCTATCACGAATCGAAGCTCGACATCCTTGAGCTCAGGCGCTGAGCCCGCTGTCCTGAGGCCGATCACAGGGTTAACCCGGCGGTCCAAGCGAACCCACGCGCTAGTGGTGAAGTCCTGACGCTTGGTACACACGTAGAAGGACGCGAGACGACCCCTTGCGGACCATCCCTGATGAGAGGTCAAGGGAACGTCGTGACCCTTTCGCGACCTTGGCGCGGGCGTGGTTTAAGGACAGCTGTGGGGATCTGCCGTTCGTTCCAGCGATCTGAAATTCGGCAGGGTTCAAAGACCGGACGGTTGATCCGCCTACCTCGCTAACACGCCGGCCGCTAGAAGCCCGTCGGCCACAACTTCCATGACGTTGCATAGGACCCCAGTTGTGTAAGACTGCCGGACTGTTGCCGAAGGAGCCCTCCGGCGTCTCCACCGCGGAAGTGGGACATGGACATTGAGGAGTGGCTGCGCAGCTTAGGGCTGCAGCAATACGGCACGGCCTTTCGTGAGAACAACGTCGAGGCCGAAGTGCTCCTGCGGCTGACGGCCGAGGATCTCAAGGACATCGGCGTCAGTTCGGTAGGGCACCGCCGGAAGCTTCTGGAGGCTATTGCCGAGCTGCGGGAAAGTTCCTCTGCAATCTCAGCTGAAGGTGTCAAAGCCTTGACTCAAGTCGCCGAACTTGCGTCGGCACCGGCGTCCCCAACCGGTGCCGAGCGGCGGCAACTGACCGTGATGTTCGCTGATCTGGTCGGCTCCACCGCGATTTCGGCTCGGGTCGATCCCGAGGAGATGAGTGAGATCATCCGAGGCTACCAGAATTGTTGCGCAGGCGAGATTACCCGCTTCGAGGGACACATTGCGAAATTCATGGGCGATGGTGTGCTGGCATATTTCGGCTGGCCACGAGCGCATGAAGATGATGCCGAGCGGGCGGTGCGCGCAGGCTTGGCGGTTGCCAGTTCAGTGGCGCAACTGCGGGCGCCGGATGGCAAGCCGCTTGCGGGCCGGGTGGGGATCGCGACGGGTCTCGTGGTGGTCGGTGAGCTTGTCGGCGACAAGGAAGCGCGCGAGCGGGCGGTGGTCGGCGAGACGCCGACCTTGGCCTCGCGACTGCAGGACTTGGCCCGGCCGGGCAGCGTAATTGTCGCCGAGAGCACAAGACATCTGCTGGGCGATCTGTTCGAGTTGGAGGATCTGGGACCACAGGTTCTGAAGGGCTTCGAGACGGCCTTGAAAGCCTATTCCGTCAGAGGCGAGGGCCGGGCCGAAAGCCGCTTCGAGGCATTCCACACCGGCGCGCTGACGAAGCTCGTTGGCCGCGAGCAGGAGCTGGCTCTGCTTCTGGAACGCTGGTCGCGGGCGGAGGAAGGTGAAGGACAGGTGATCCTCCTCTCCGGGGAGCCGGGGATTGGCAAGTCGCGCATTGTGCGCGCCTTGCGCGAGCACTTGGCCAACGAATCGTACATCCCGCTCAGCAATTACTGCTCGCCGTACCACACCAACAGTGCGCTTTATCCGGTGGTCGGACTTTTGGAGCGGGCGGCGCATTTCGACCGTGATGACACCGCCGAGATGAAGCTCGATAAACTTGAAACTCTGCTCGCTCGGGGCGGCGAGCAGGACCGGGAGGCGGCGCAAGTATTGGCCGCTCTGCTTGCGATCCCAACCGAAACACGCTACCCGCCAATCGATCTGCCGCCACAGCGCATCAAGCAACGCACGCTGGAAATCTTGGTCGAGCAGCTCGCCGGCCTAGCCAGGCAGAAGCCTGTGTTGGCCGTATACGAGGATGTGCATTGGATCGACCCTTCGACACTAGAGCTGCTGGGCCTGGTAATTGAGCGGGTCCAGCGTCTCCCGGCACTGGTTCTGATCACCTTCCGGCCGGAATTCAGCCCACCCTGGACCAGCCATGCCCATGTGACCCAGCTCTCGCTTTCTCGTCTCACGCGACGGCACGGCGCAGCCGTGGCTCTCCGCGTCACCGGCGGCAAGGCGCTACCGCGCGAGGTTCTGGACCAGATCATGGCGCGAACTGACGGGGTTCCGCTATTCGTTGAGGAACTGACCAAGACAGTCCTGGAGTCAGGCCTTTTGCGGGACGTCGGCAATCATTTCGAGTTGACCGGAACTCTCCCGCCGCTGGCGATCCCGGCTACACTGCACGACTCGCTAATGGCTCGCCTCGATCACCTGGCGCCGGTCAAGGAGGTGGCGCAGATCGGGGCTGTAATCGGCCGCGAATTCTCGCACGATCTGCTGGCCGCCGTGGCGCCGCACGACGAAGGCAAACTGCAGGACGCTTTGGCCCAGCTCTGCAGGTCCGAGCTGATCTATTGCCGCGGTGCGCCGCCGGAAGCGACCTACAGCTTCAAGCATGCGCTTGTGCAGGATGCGGCGTATTCCAGCCTTCTTAAAACTCGGCGGCAGCAGATGCACGCGCGCATCGCCGCGGCTCTCGAAGAGCGTGTGGCAGCGGGTTCCGAGGCTTTGCCGGAGATCATTGCCCATCACTGCACCGAGGCAGGCCTTATCGAGCGGGCAGTCAGCTACTGGTGGCAAGCCGCGCAATCGGCGATCCAGCGCTCTGCAATTTTGGAGTCGATCGCGCACCTGGAAAATGGGCTAAGACTTGTCCGCACGCTACCTGACACTCAGGAGCGCGTCCGCCTGGAGCTGGATATGCAGGTGGCGTTGGGCACCGCCTTTATGGCGGCCAAAGGTTGGTCGTCGCCGGCCACCGCAGCGGCGTTCGCGCGAGCCGAGGAGTTGTGCGAGCGAGTGGACGACATCACTCTGCGCAGCGTGGCCGATTACGGCCGGTATCTCGTCTACCTCCTGCGTGGTCAACTCGATGCTGCGCTGGCAACGACGACATCGATGCTGCGCAGGGCCGAATGCGACTGCGATCGGGCCACAATCATGATCGCACACCGGTGCGTCGGCATCACGTCGGTGCACCGGGGAGATTTTGATGCCGGACGCAAGCATATGGAGGCGTCGTTGGCGCTGTACGATCCGAACGAGCACGCTGCGCTTGCCTATCGATTCGCCTATGATCCCCGTATCGCAAACCTTTGCTATATCGCCCACGCGCTGCTGCACCTCGGTTATCCCGATCAAGCATTCGAAAAATACACCGAGTTGTTACAGGCTATAAGACACCACCGGCACAGCCCATCCGCGGCGTTCGGCCTGTTCCAATCGGCCCTGTTTTGCACTTATTCGAGAGATCTCGGCGCGTATAAGCGCGACAGCAACTTTGGTGCGGATGAGGCCATTGTCGATGAACTGATCTCAATCAGTACGGAGCACGGTTTCTCACTTTGGCGTACAGCAGGGGTCATTCTCAAGGGTTGGGTTCTGATCCAGGCGGGTGAGTCGGATAGCGGTCTTGCTCAAATGCGTGACGGCATAGTCGAATGGCGTGGGCACGACGCTAAGCTTTTTGTGCCACGCTGGCTGCTCATGCTCGCCAGCGCCCTCAGCAGGCTTGGCAACCCACGCGCGGCACTCGACAGGATCGAGGAAGGGCTCGCATTGATCACCGAGACCAACGAGCGGTGGAACGAGACTGAGTTGCACCTCCGCAAGGGCGAACTGCTCCTGGACTTGAAGGCGGACGAGAAGGCCGAGGCTTCCTTCCTGCACGCGCTTACCGTGGCCCAACATCAACGCGCCAAGCTTTGGGAGCTGCGAGCCGCCACATCTCTTGCCCGACTCTGGGTCCAGGGAAACGAGCGGCAAAGGGCCCACGACCTTCTCGCACCGGTTTGCGGCTGGTTCACAGAGGGCTTCGCGACGCCGGACATCAAGGAAGCGAGGACGTTCCTCGATCTAGTAGAATCCTGATCTGCCGTTTTGGACAATCTGCTGCAGTCAACAATCTCAGGGAGGAGATGATGACGTTCCATTCACTCAGGACACGGGAAAAATTACACCCAGCTCGGATTTCGGCGGCGGTGCTGATCGCAATCACCTTGTCTGCCTTCGCGGTCGCTGCGGCGGAAGCGGCAAATGCAGCGGAAGCGGCAAAGAAATTCTTCGACGCTTACCGCGATCGGAAGGTAGACGCCATGACCACTCTTTTTACCGAGAATGCCACGTTCGTCTACGTGCCTTTCGGTGACTCTGGTTCCGGCAATGTCCTCAAAGATGGCGTGCCGGTCTGGCGGACGCTGATCGATGCTTTCCCTGACCTGCGCAACGAGGTTAGCACAATCTGGGAGGACAAGAGCGGTGACGTTGCCTTCGTGGATGTTCACATCGGCGGAAAGCAGACTAAGGACGCGTTTGGAATCACAAACAAAGGCAAGGAGTATTGGTTGCGCCATCTGTTCATTCTGGAAACTAACGAGGAAGGCCGGATCATCAAGATCACGAGCTTTTGGGACAACGCTACTTGGTACACTCAGCTCGGCAAGACCAGCCTAGAGTGATCGCGAGTCGCGCTCTATTGCGCTCGAATGAGCCACATAACGACCCCGGCCGAAACGGCGCGATTCATCCAACCCCAGGAAGCCGCGCCGGGTCGCTCGTCCCGAAGTAGCGCGTCAAGTCCAATCACTAGATGTCTGGATTGAGTGCGGATCACGATTTCGCAAGTGAGACCACGAAGGTCTTGATATGGCGCTGCCTGTGCGTTCCAATCGGCGACACGGAAGGCAGTTAACCGCCCATCGATGCAATTCGATTTGGGTATCAACCGTCAGATTTTCACGACTAGCACTATGTCTTTGCGGGCGGCGCGCCGCGGCCTGTCTTGGAAACAATGGTACCATCCGACGATCTGGGTCTATTTCTGGACCGGCGCAAAAACCGGCGTCTGGCAACGAGCGCCGATTTACCGGACAGCGCCCTGGCGATAAGCTTGCGCCGTTATGAGCGAAATCGACCACCGCACCATCATCGCCAGCCTTTCGGTCCATGATCGTCGCGACCTCACCGCCAAACTGGACAGGCCTGGCATTGTCCGGCTGGCCGTTCACGGCGGGCTGGTTGTCGTGCTGGGTGCGCTGATCGCCGCCCGCATCCCGTTCTGGCCGGTTCTCGTGCTGCCGCAGGGGATCCTGATCGTCTTTTTCTTCACGCTGTTGCACGAGACGATCCACGAAACGGCCTTCAGGACGCCGTGGCTCAATCGCGCCATCGCCGCCGTGACCGGCTTCCTGATCCTGCTGCCGCCGGCATGGTTCCGTTATTTCCATTTCGCGCACCATCGCCACACGCACGATCCGGACAACGACCCCGAACTGATGGCTCCGAAACCGGAGACCATCGGCCAGTATGTGCGCTATCTCTCCGGGATCCCCTATTGGAGCGGCATGGCGCGCGTGATCGTCGTCAACGCCGCCGGCCGCAACCGCGACGGCTTCGTGCCGGAAAAAGGCCGCGACAAGGTGACGTCGCAAGCGCGTTGGTTCCTGTTCGTCTATGCAGTGCTGCTGGCGGCCTCGCTGGCCGTGCAGTCGGCGCTTCTGCTGTGGGTGTGGATCGTGCCGGTGCTCGTCGGCCAGCCCTTCTTGCGGGCCTATCTGTTGGCCGAGCACGCGCTCTGCCCGCATGTCGCCAACATGCTCGAAAACACCCGCACCACCTTTACCACAAGGCTGGTACGCTTCGTGGCGTGGAACATGCCTTACCACTCCGAGCACCATTCTTATCCGGCCGTTCCCTTTCACCGCCTGCCGCGTTTCCACCAAATTGTCGCCGAACATCTGCGCACGACCGAGCGAGGCTATATCCGCTTCCACAGGAAGCTTGTCGGCAGCTTCGATCGTCGCGCCGGCTGATCAAAACCAGGCCAAGCATCGAATATTTTCGCGTTTCCGTTGCGGCTGCCAATTGCGTCGCTTTTGAATGCGCGCGCGTCGTCCCATAACAAGCAGCCCGACAGCGCTTCCGGCAATGCTCGCACTCACTGCAGCGCCGCGCGTCCTATTGGACGCGCAATGGACGCTGTAGCACTTTAAGTCGGCGCATGATCCTTTCCAAATTCGATGCCGATTTTCGGGGTCATGCGCGAGGAGTAGGAAATTCATGGCCGATCTGATCGTCGTCTACTGGCGCGACATCCCCGCCCAGGTCATCGTCAAGAAGGGCCGGCAGAACGCCAAGCGCGAACTGCCGCTGCGCTTTACCGAGGCGATCGACATGTGCGCGATGCGCACCGGCGCCGGCGGCACCGACGACTACCTTGCCGAATGGCGCAAGGCCGACCCCGTGTCGGTCAGCGACGATCTTGAAGGCGAGGTGGAAAAAGCCTTTCAGGACATCGACGCGAAATACGACCGCGAGCGGCTGGTCGCTCTGGTCAAGGCGGGCGGAAAAGAAGATGTCTGAAACCACCCCGGCGATTACCCAGGCCACTCTGGTCAAGAAGGCAGCGCCGAAATCCGACTACAAGCCGGCCGACGTGTCGCCGCAGCGGCGCGTGCAGCGCTCCTTCGCTGTCAGGCTGTGGTCCGTCCGCCACTCGCGACTGCTCGAATGGTTCTACGCCAGATTCTCCGACATGTTTTTGCTCCTCCATCCGCTGTGGAAGCGCATCGGTTACGGCCGCGTCGAAGGTCCGATCAAATTCGTCGAAAAACGCGTCAAGGGTTTTATGTTCGACTGCCGCATGTGCGGCCAGTGCGTCCTTTCTTCTACCGGCATGTCGTGCCCGATGAATTGCCCCAAGCAATTGCGCAACGGCCCTTGCGGCGGTGTGCGCGCCAACGGCAATTGCGAGGTCGAGCCTGATATGCCGTGCGTCTGGGTCAAGGCCTGGGAAGGTTCACGCAATATGGTGCATGGCGACAAGATCCTCGACGTGCAGAAGCCGGTCGACCAGTCGCTGCGCGAGACCTCGGCATGGCTGCGGGTGACCGCGCAGGCCGCCGCCGCCCGCGAAGCCGCGCGCAACGTTCCAAAACCTGGGGCACCGGCATGATCGGCCGCCAGCCCGACGAGAACCCGGCCGGCATCCATCTGCCGCTCGACCCCCTGCCCGGCCACACCTCGCGCGGCCGGCTGGAGCGCGTCCTGAGGCGCGGCGAATTCGCGGTGACCACCGAGCTCAACCCGCCGGACAGCGCCGATCCGGAAGACGTCTACAACCGCGCCAAAATCTTCGACGGCTGGGTCGACGCCATCAACGCCGTCGACGCCTCGGGCGCCAACTGCCACATGTCGTCGGTCGGCATCTGTGCGCTGCTGACCCGCATGGGTTATGCCCCGATCATGCAGATCGCCTGCCGCGACAGGAACCGCATCGCCATCCAGGGCGACGTGCTGGGCGGGGCGGCGATGGGCGTCGCCAACATGCTGTGCCTGACCGGCGACGGCGTGCAGGCCGGCGACCAGCCAGGCGCCAAGCCGGTATTCGATCTCGACTGCATGTCACTGCTGGAAACCTGCCGCATCATGCGCGACAACGGCAAGTTCCTGTCCGGCCGCAAGCTGACGACGCCGCCGCAGCTTTTCCTCGGCGCGGCGATCAACCCTTTCGCGCCGCCGATCGATTTCCGCCCCTACCGGCTGGGCAAGAAAATCGCCGCCGGCGCGCAATTCGTGCAGAGCCAGTACTGCTTCGACGTGCCGATGTTCCGCACCTACATGCAGCAGGTCCGCGATCTCGGTTTTACGGAAAAATGCTTCATCCTGTGCGGCGTCGGACCGCTGGCCTCGGCCAAGACCGCCAAATGGATCCGCTCAAACGTGCCGGGCATTCATATCCCCGATTCGATCGTCAAGCGGCTGGAAGGCGCCCAGGACCAGAAGAAGGAAGGCAAGCAGCTCTGCATCGATATCATCAACGAGGTGAAAGAAATTCCCGGCGTCTGCGGCGTCCATGTGATGGCCTATCGCCAGGAGGAATATGTCGCCGAGATCGTCGATGAATCGGGCGTGCTGAAGGGGCGCCAGCCCTGGAAACGCGAAATCCGCCGCGACGATCAGCTCGTCGCCGACCGGCTCGACCACATTTTGCACGACGAGATCACCGAAACGCAGGTCGACATGGTCAAGACCGCGCATTGATGGCGCGGACGCCACCATTCGCTTGATCGAAAACAGAAACGATATAAAGAAGTCTTTATATCACGAGGGAGAGATTGCATGACCCGGACGATCGTCGCCTCGGCGACACGAGAAATCATCATCGGCTTCGACCAGCCCTTCTGCGTGATCGGTGAGCGCATCAATCCAACCGGGCGCAAGAAGCTCGCGGCCGAGATGATCGCAGGCAATTTCGATACCGTCATCAGGGACGCGCTGGAACAGGCCGCCTGCGGCGCGACCATGCTCGACGTCAATGCCGGCGTCACCTCGGTCAACCCGAACGAGACAGAACCCGGCCTGCTGGTGCAGACGCTGGAGATCGTGCAGGGGCTGGTCGACCTGCCGCTGTCGATCGACAGTTCGGTGACCGCGGCGATCGAGGCGGCGCTCAGGGTCGCCAAGGGCCGGCCGCTGGTCAACTCCGTCACCGGCGAGGAAGAAAAGCTCGAAGCCATCCTGCCGCTGGTCAAGAAATACAATGTCCCGGTGGTTGCCATCTCCAACGACGAGACAGGCATTTCGATGGATCCGGATGTGCGCTTCGCCGTCGCCAAGAAGATCGTCGAGCGCTGCGCCGATTTCGGCATTCCGGCGCATGACGTGGTCGTCGACCCGCTGGTCATGCCGATCGGCGCGCTCGGCGACGCCGGCCGCCAGGTCTTTGCCCTGCTGCGCCGGCTGCGTGAAGAGCTCAAGGTCAACACCACCTGCGGCCTGTCAAACATCTCGTTCGGCCTGCCGCACCGCCACGGCATCAACGCCGCCTTCATCCCGATGGTGATCGGCGCCGGCATGACCTCGGCGATCATGAACCCGGTGCGGCCGCAGGAGATGGAAGCGGTGCGCGGCGCCAATGTGCTGAACGGCACCGACGAGAACTGCACCAACTGGATCAGGACCTACAAGGACTACAAGCCGGCCGAAGGCGGCCAAGCGATCGCGGCGCCCACGCAGGTCAATGCGCCGGGCGAAGGCAATGGCAATGGCGGTCGCCGGCGCGGGGGTCGTGAAGCCCGTATGGCCCGAGGATAAGCGCGCAATCGTGAACTCTCCTGCCAACATCACCGATCCACTCGTGCTGTTCATGCCGTCCGGCAAGCGCGGGCGGTTTCCGGTCGGCACGCCGGTGCTCGATGCCGCACGCCAGCTCGGCGTCTATGTCGAGAGCGTGTGCGGTGGACGCGCCACCTGCGGGCGCTGCCAGGTCGAGGTGCAGGAAGGCAATTTCGCCAAGCACAAGATCGTCTCTTCCAACGACCACATCTCGCCCAAGGGCGCCAAGGAGGAACGCTACGAACGCGTGCGCGGCCTTCCCGAACGGCGCCGCCTGTCCTGCTCGGCGCAGATCCTGGGCGATCTCGTCGTGGATGTGCCGCAGGACACGGTCATCAACGCCCAGACCATTCGCAAGGATGCCGACACCAGGGTCATTGCCCGCGATTCGGCAATCCACATGTGCTATGTCGAGATCGAAGAGCCCGACATGCACAATCCATCAGGCGATCTCGATCGCCTGAAGATCGCGCTGATGAAGGACTGGGGGCTCAACAGCCTCGATTTCGATTTCCATCTGCTGCCGCAGGTGCAAGTCATCCTGCGCAAAGGCAACTGGACCGCGACCGCCGCCATCCACAAGGATGCCGACAGCGAGACCGCTCGGGTCATCTCGTTGTGGCCCGGCCTCAAGAACGAGGCCTACGGGCTTGCCTGCGATATCGGCTCGACCACCATCGCCATGCATCTGGTGTCGCTGCTGTCGGGCCGCGTCGCCGCCTCGTCAGGCACGTCGAACCCGCAGATCCGCTTCGGCGAGGATCTGATGAGCCGCGTTTCCTATGTGATGATGAACCCGGACGGCCGCGAAGGCATGACGGTCGCGGTGCGCGAGGCGATCTCGGGTCTCGTCGACAAGGTTTGCGCGGAAGGCAACGTCCAGCGCAACGACATCCTGGATTGCGTCTTCGTCGGCAATCCGATCATGCACCATCTGTTCCTCGGCATCGACCCGACCGAACTCGGCGGCGCGCCCTTCGCGCTGGCTGTCTCGGGCGCCGTGCACATCAAGGCGTCGGATATCGGCCTGAAGCTCAACCAGGGCGCTAGGCTGTACATGCTGCCTTGCATCGCCGGCCATGTCGGCGCCGACGCGGCTGCGGTGACGCTGTCGGAAGGCCCGCACCGCCAGGACGAGATGATGCTGATCGTCGATGTCGGCACCAATGCCGAGATCGTGCTCGGCAATCGCCAGCGGGTCGTGGCGGCCTCGTCGCCCACCGGTCCGGCCTTCGAGGGCGCGGAAATCTCCGGCGGCCAGCGCGCTGCGCCCGGCGCCATCGAGCGCGTCCGCATCGATCCCGACACGCTGGAGCCGAAATACCGCGTCATCGGCTCGGAACTGTGGTCCGACGAGCCCGGCTTCCTCGACAGCGTCCAGGCAACCGGCGTCACCGGCATCTGCGGCTCCGGCATCATCGAGGTGGTCGCCGAGATGTACCTGGCCGGCATCATCTCCGAGGACGGCGTCGTCGACGGTGGGCTCTGCGCCCGCTCGCCGCGCGTCACCGCCAGTGGCCGCACCTTCTCCTACGTGCTGAAGGAGGGTGAGCCGAGGATCACCATCACCCAGACCGACGTGCGCGCCATCCAGCTCGCCAAGGCAGCACTCTATGCCGGCACCAAGCTGTTGATGGAAAAGCAGCACACCGATCATGTCGACCGCATCCACTTCGCCGGCGCCTTCGGCTCCTTCATCGATCCGAAATACGCCATGGTGCTGGGACTGATCCCCGACTGCGATCTCGACAAGGTCTCGGCCGTCGGCAACGCCGCCGGTGCCGGTGCGCGCATGGCGCTGCTCAATCGCGGCTATCGCCGCGAGATCGAGGAAACGGTGAGCCGGATCGAGAAGATCGAGACGGCGCTGGAGCCGAGATTCCAGGAGCATTTCGTCTATGCCATGGCGCTGCCGAACAAGATCGACCCGTTCCCAAAACTATCGGCGGCGGTGAAGCTGCCGCCGCGCAAGACCGTGAGCGAGGACGGCATTGCCGGCGATGCCGCCCCACGGCGTCGTTCGCGCGAAGGCCACGCCGCCCGGCGCGGCCGGGGGTAGCATCCCGCTGCTAAAAGCTGCACTCACCCTCATTCTCATTTGCATGCATATGTTTCCGGATCAGCCCAAACAGAAACAAGGCGCTGTTTTCGCGAAATCCACCCGATACACACGCGGCGCATTTAACCGGCATCGAACGGCAGGCAGGAAATAACTTTCAGCCGCCGCAGCACTCCAAGGGAGATGAAGATGTCGATGTTCGAAAGCCTCGGCCGCTTTGGTACGGCCATCAAGGATGCGCACAACAGGAACAGGTCGGTCCGGGCCATGAACAGCCTGCCGCCCGAAATTCAGAAGGATATCGGCTGGCCCGTGTCGCCGCGCAACGACCCGCAGGTCACCTTCTCGGCCCTGCTTCTGGGTTCGGCGCGCTGATGACCTTCGCCGACAAATGCAAGCTGCTGGCCAAGCGCCGGAACCGTCATCCGGCTCCGGCAGCAAGCGACCGTCGGCTGCGCGCCGTACTGCTGCCCAGGCGCTGAGCGATGCTGCGCTGGCCTTGATTGCCAGCCAGATCACAGGGCCGTGTTGAGACCGCGCAAATCTTGACATTCTGGGCGAAGGCACGATCTTCGATTGCGAGGGGTTCTCTTAGTCGGCTCAGCCGAAGTCCGTGTGTCCGCATGCCCAGTATCAAAAGCCACGTCGTTTCCTTCGTGCTCAGGTATAGCCGCAAGAAAGCCTTTTCCAGCCCGGAAAACCTGCAGCGCTGGATCGCCTACGCCCGCAAGACGGAGAACCATCAGCCGCCCGCATCGCTGCATCAGCGTTTCGAGATCGCGACGCGCAGCGTGGACGGCTTTCCCGTGTACGAGATCGCGCCGAAGACCGGCGAGCGAAAGCGGATCCTCTACCTGCATGGCGGCGCCTATGTCTTTCAAATCACGTCTTATCACTGGGGATTGATCGCCGATATGGCCGACCGGCTGGGCTTCGGCATCACCGTGCCGATCTACCCCATTGCTCCCGAACACGATTTCCACGCCATGTTCGGCATGGTCGGCGAGGTCTACCGTCAGATGCTCGACGAAACGGAAGCGCAGGACATCGTCTTCATTGGCGATTCCGCCGGCGGCAACATGGCCGTGGTGCTGACCATGATGGCCGCGGAAGCCGACCTGCCATTGCCGTCGCGCCATGTGCTGATTTCGCCCGGGCTCGATCTGTCGCTCGCCAACCCCGAAGTGTTCGAGGCGGAACGCTACGATCCGTGGCTGGGAATTCCTGGCGGGCTGGAGGCAGTCCGGCTCTACAGTGCCGGCATAGATCCCAGCGACTGGCGCATCAGTCCGCTTTACGGTGACCTCTCGGTGTTGCCGAAAACGCTGCTTTTGACCGGTTCGCGCGACATGCTGACCCCCGACAATCTGATCTTCGCGCAAAAGGCCCGTGCCGCCGGTGTCGCGATAGAGGTTGTGCACGAGCAAGGCATGTTCCATGCTTGGCCGCTGATCGACATGCCAGAAGCGCGGCGCGCGCGGGACAGCATCGTGACGTTTTTAGCCAGCGACACCGAAAGCTATCATGCCAAGGCCGGCGAATTGGCACTGCAAAGGACAGGTCGTGAAGTCCCCACTCACAACCTGTCTACGCCGTCGAAGTCCTGAATCAAAACTTTCCGGTTTCTTTGAACACTTCGAAGGTCGCGCGGATGTGATCGGCAACGGCTTTCACTGGCGCGCTGGCGTCCGGCGCCACGACCATGGCCAGATTGTAGGTGCCGATATCGGGCATGCCGTCCTTCGGGCAAAGCTCGACCATGTCGCTGCCGAGGAACGATTTCGGCAGCGGCGCCACCGCGAGGTCGGACATGATTGCGGCGCGCTGGCCGGCGGTGTGCGCACTCATATAGGCGACGCGGTAGTTGCGGCCCTCACGCCCAAGCGCTTCGAGCGCCCCGGCCCGCCAGGCGCAGCCCTCTTCCCACAATGACACCGGCAGCGGTTCGCGCAGATGCGCGCAGCCGCCCTTCGCGCCGGCCCAGACGATCGGTTCGGTGAGCAGCACTTCGGCGCCGAGCGCGCTGGTCTTGTATGAATTGGTGAGAAGCGTGATGTCGAGCGCCCGGTCGTCCATGCGCCGACGCAGATTGACGCTCTGGTCGATGGTCACGTCGACGGCGATCGAAGGATGCGACTGTGCAAAACGCTTCAGCACGTGCGGCAGCACGCGCTCGCCATAGTCGTCGGGCGAGCCGAGCCGCACCACCCCGACAATGTCGGGGATGATGAACTTCGACACCACCTCGCGGTTGATCGACAACAGCCGGCGGGCGTAGCCGAGCAGCATCTCGCCATCCGTGGTCAGCGTCACCGAGCGCGCGTCGCGCGCAAACACCGAGCGACCGAGAATGTCCTCTAGCTTCTTGATCTGCATGGAGACGGCCGACGGCGTGCGGAAGACGGCACTGGCAGCGGTGGTGAAACTGCCGGTCTCGGCGATCGCCACGAAGGTGCGCAAGACGTCGAGATCGAGCAGCGGCAACGGATGATTGAGTGGGGCGTTCATCGGGATCGACCTTCAATTTTTCTGATGCAAACTATCATTCCATTTCGTTTGATTGAACATCACTTTGGGAGGATAGTCAACTCCATCGAAGGCAGACGGCGATTACACTGATCTGCAATCGACACGAAATGAAGCTGAAACAAACCGGATGTAGCGCTTGGTCCGCCAGCACCGGCACCCGGCCCAACCCTAAAGGAGAATTGAAATGTCTGTCCTGTCATCCATCGGCCGCATCGCGACCGAATTCAGCGCGGCCCGCGCCCGCTACCAGACCGAACGCGCCATCCGCTCTCTGCCGATCGAACTGCAGAAGGATATCGGCTGGCCTGAAGCCGCCGACACCAAGACCGGCACTCGCCACGGCGTTGGATCCTGGGCTGGCGGAGCAAAATAGATCGTGTGTATCAAAAGCTGAGGGCCTGCCGCACAGACCATGTCCGGCAGGCCTTTTATTTGTTGATCAAATGTTCTTTTAGAGCCATGTCGCCGTTGCATGACGCATATGAATACGCCGCATAGCAGCGGATTCCTGCCTAACGCCTTGTACATATTCACAAATCTCGGGCAGACTGCCCAAACTTATCGCATGCCATGTCGCTTTTCATGTCAAGTGCTTCGCTTTTGTGATTTAGTTTCCCTTCACGTAAGCCTATATCAGCGCCAGCCAACGAGCTGCCCCACTCCATCACGCGAAGGCGACCCGTCTGAGCAACCGAATGGAGATGATGATGAAGCTTTTTGCCCGCCTTTTTGCTCGCCGTGAAATGAGCCTGACGACCGCGCTCGAGCGCCAGCGCCTTGCCAACACAATGCCTGGCCAGACCGGCGCCGTGGCCGCCGCGCGCCTCGGCTTCGTCGCCTGATCTGCCAAGCTCGCAAGCGGCGCTCGCTGCTTCAAAGTTTGATCACAACGCCGCTTCGGTTTGCCGAGGCGGCGTGCCTGGTCATGCCCCGACCACATGCGGCCTATGCTCAATCCGGCAGCAGGTTGGGTCGACATCGCATAGCGATTGCCCATTTGCGACCCATGTCGCAAATAAAGTCTTTTCGTTGCCGCCTAGCCGATTGACAGGAAAGATTTTTCCTGATGTCGCTATGCTGATCGCGACATCCTGTTCGCGCCATTGCAGCGTGAGGGTTACCCTGTGAACGTCGTAAATCATCCGATCAGGCGATCGTTTGTATTCTTCCTGGTCCCCGATTTCACCATGATCGCCTTTGCAACGGCGCTCGATCCGTTGCGCTCGGCCAACCGGATGCTCGGCTACGAAGCCTACCGCTGGCGGCTCGCCAGCATCGACGGCAAGCCGGTGCGCGCCTCGAACGGCGTCGAATGCGCCGTCGACACCTCGCTGGAGGACGAACGCAAGAAGATGTCCGGCTCCGAACGGCCGAACATGGCGGTCGTTTGCAGCGGCATCAATGTCGAGCGCTACCAGAACAAATCGGCCTTCGCCTGGCTGCGCGAGGAATACAATCGCGGCGTCGCCATCGGCGGCCTGTGCACTGGCGCTCATATACTGGCCGCCGCCGGCCTGTTGTCCAACAAGCGCTGCGCCATTCATTGGGAGAACCTGCCGGGCTTTTCCGAAGCGTTCCCGAAGGCCAATGTCTTTGCCGACCTCTTCGAGATCGACCAGAACATCTACACCTGCGCCGGCGGCACCGCGGCGCTCGATATGATGCTGAAGCTGATCGGCGACGATTTCGACGACAATCTCGTTAACCGGGTCTGCGAGCAGGTCTTGACTGACCGCGTGCGCAGCCCGACCGATCGCCAGCGCCTGCCGCTGCGCGCACGCCTTGGCGTGCAGAACTCCAAGGTGCTGACCATCATCGAATTGATGGAAGCAAACCTGTCCGAGCCGCTGTCGTTGATCGAGATCGCCGACCATGTCGACCTGTCACGCCGGCAGATCGAGCGCCTGTTCCGCACCGAGATGGGACGATCCCCTGCCCGCTACTATTTGGAGATCCGCCTCGACCGGGCTCGGCACTTGCTGATCCAATCATCGCTGCCGGTGGTCGAAGTGGCGGTCGCTTGCGGCTTCGTCTCCGCCTCGCATTTCTCCAAATGCTACCGCGAGCTCTATGCGCGCTCGCCGCAGCAGGAGCGCGTCGATCGCAAGCAGTTGCTGGCCGCGTAGACAAGGCAAGGCAATATTTTGCACGCGTACCTCTGGCGGATGGCGATTGAAGTCTAGCGGGTGTCGAACATCCAGCTTCGGTCGCGCCACATTTTCTCGCCGACCAGGCAGTCGGTGGCCGGCTTGTCCTGCGCCAGCACCACCGGCGGATGCGCCGCTTCTTCCCCCGCCCATTGCGGTGAGGCAGGCCCGGCAAGCTCAAGCACCAGCTTGCGGCGGATCGCTTCGGGAAATTGCGTCCACTCGTTGACCGGGATCATGAACGCGCCGGGCCCGCCGATGACGCAGTCTGTGTAATAGCGGTCGAGATAGTTGACGTCGTAGACGCTGGTGAAGCCGCCCCGGGTCATCAGCGGCAGGCCGTTGATGGTAATGCCTTGCCTGACCAGTTCGTCACGGATGATGTCGACGGGGGCACCTTGATTGTTGGGGCCATCGCCTGAAATGTCGATGACACGCTTGACGCCCTGAAAGCCGCTCTCGGCGAAGAGATCGCTGCTGAATTGCAAGGCACCGGAAATCGAGGTGCGCCGCGCGCTGTTGGGCGCATGGGCGGAGAGTTGCTCGACCACCCGCTCGGCGTCGGCACGATTGGCGATCACCGTCCACGGCACGATGATGTGCTGCCAGGTCGTGCCGGCCCATTCGACATAGGTGACGGCAATCTTGCCGTAGGCGCCGTCGGCGATGGCCTGCAGTACCGTGTCATGCGTCAGTGCCGCGACATAGCCGCGACGCTGGATTTCGAGTTCGGCCGGCGACATCGACAGCGAAACGTCGACCGCCAGCACCAGTTCGACGTCAACGGGATCGGCAGCGCGGGATTCCGGCGCCTGGACGAACGTCAGCGCCAGCGCGGCGGCGCCTGAGAGGAGATGTCCTGCGCGGGGAAAAGCAGACATGCCGCAAGGTAAGCGAAAATCGTCGCGCCACAAAGCGAAAAGCCTAGCCCCGGGCTAATGCATGTCGTCCAAAAGCATGCCCTCGGGCTTGAACCAAGGATGCGCAGCGGGTTTGGGCAACGACTTGCATAAAAACGAGAACTTAAGGCGCTGCCGCATGACCCCACAAAACGTGACGCGCCTTAAGTCCTTGCATTCACATTTTTGCGAGTCCGCCCCTCACCTCTTTTGTGGGAGGCTCAGCTTCGTGGCTTGAGATTCTCCGGGTCGTAGAGCGGCCTGTAGCCGACGGCGGCCACTTCGACCGGGTATTTCTCGCCGAAATATTCGACATCCAGCTTGCGGCCCTCCTGGCAATACGTCCACGGCAGATAGGCGAGCGCAATGTTCTTGCCGATGGTCGGGCCGTAGGCGACCGAGGTCGTGAACGATCGGCGGCCGAGTTCATCGACCAGCGTTTCACCCGTTTGCGGGTCCATCACCGGCAGCGTGCCGACGGGATAACGGGCAACGCCGTTGGAATCGACATTATCCGTCATGACAAGTGTGCAGAGCATGGCCGGCTGATGCGCGCGGGCGCGATAGTCCAGATGCTTTGCCTTGCCACTGAAATCGGCCTCCTTGACCTTTGGGCGGGCAAGATCGGCCTCCAGCAGATTGTACTCGGTCAAAAGATCCGCATTCTGCAGGCGCAGGCTCTTCTCCATGCGGCGGCTGTTGGCATAGGTCTCGACGCCAAAAGCCATCACGCGGGTCGAACGCAAAGCATCCCATACTGCCAGGCCGTCTTCGTATCGCATGTGCAGTTCCCAGCCCTGCTCGCCGACATAGGAGATCCGGAAAGCGGTCACGTCCTTGCCGGCGATCCTGACAGGCTTGATCGCCGCAAAGGGGAAATTCTCCGGCGTCAGGCCGTCCGGGTCTTCCACGACCTTGCTCAATGTTGCCCGGGCGTTCGGACCCCAGATACCGACGGTCACGTATTTTTCGGTCACGTCGGTGATGGCGACATCGAACCCTTTGTCTTCTGCCGTCCGCCGCATGTAGTGGAAGTCGCGCGGACCGGCATCTGCGCCGTCGATGACACGGCAGCGGTCGGCCATGCGGATGACGGTCAGGTCGGCGCGCACCATGCCCTCATCGTCGAGGAAATGGGTGTAGATGCCTTTGCCGATATTGCCGTCGCCGCTGATCCTGGCCGCGCACAGCCACTCCATCAGCGCGACATGATCAGGGCCTTCCACGTCGTACATTGCGAAATGCGACAGGTTGACGATGCCGCAATCCTCGCTCATGGCGAGATGCTCGGCATTGGAGACGCGCCAGAAATGGCGGTTGTCCCACTCGTTTTCGCGCACCGGCACGCGGTTGCCATATTTCTCGAGCAGGTGCTCGTTGGCGGCATAGCCATGGGCGCGCTCCCAGCCGCCGAGTTCCATGAAATAGCCGCCGAGTTCCTTCTCGCGCTCCCAGAAGGGCGAGCGGCGCACGTCGCGAGCCTTGGAGAAGGGCTCGCGCGGATGGACGGCCGGATTGTAGACCTTCATCGCCGTTTCGGTGCAGCGGTCCCAGATGAACTGCTCTAGCGTCTGGTGCGGATAGAAGCGCGAATAGTCGATGGCGTGGTGGTCGATCGACGTCCGGCCGTCCGTCATCCAGTCGGCGATGAGCTTGCCCATGCCGGGGCCGTCCTTGACCCAGATCGCGACGGCATACCAAAGGCCCCGCACCTTCTGGCTCTCGCCCATGGAGGGGCCGCCGTCTGCCGTCACCTGCAGAAGCCCGTTGAAGGAATGGCTCTCATTGTAGCCCAGTTCGCCCAGGATCGGCGTCAGTTCCATGGCGCGCTCGAGCGGCGCCAGGATCTGTTCCATGTCGAGGTCGCGCTGCGAGGGCGATAGACGGGCCTGGTCCTTCTCCAGAAGGTCGCGCGGATGGCAAAGGCGCGGATTGGTCTCTTCGTAGTAGCCCCACTCGATCTGCCCGCCTTCGGCGGTCTTGGGATCGCCGGTGTCGCGCATGTAAGCCGAGTTGCCCTGGTCGCGCAGCAGCGGCCAGCCGATCTCCTTGCCGGTGCCGGCGAACTCGGTATAGGGCCCGAAGAAGGTGAGCGGATGGTCGATCGGCATGACCGGCAGGTCCTCACCCACCATTTCCGCGATCAGCCGGCCCCAGATACCGGCGCAAACGATCACGTAGTCGGCTTCGATGGTGCCGCGATCGGTCACCACGCCCTTGATGCGACCGTTCTCCACGACGAGCGACCTGGCCGGCGTGTTGGCGAAGGATTTGAGTTTTCCGGAGGCTTCCGCCTGGTCGACCAGCTTGCCGGCGACCGTTTGCGAGCGCGGGATGACAAGACCGGCATCGGGATCCCACAGGCCGCCCTGCACCATCTCTTCTTCGATCAGCGGGAATTTCTGCTTGATCTCGGCCGGCTCGATCAGGCGGGCACGCGTTCCGAAAGCCTTTGCCGAGGCGATCTTGCGCTTGATCTCCGCCATGCGATCGTCGTCGCCGACGCGGGCAACCTCGAGGCCGCCGATACGGGCGTAGTGACCCATCTTTTCGTAAAAATCGATGGAGTAGAGCGTCGTCCAGCAGGACAGGAAATCATGGCTGGTGGTGTAGCAGAAGTCGGAGGCGTGCGCTGTCGAGCCGATATCGGTCGGGATCCCTGACTTGTCGATGCCGACGATGTCGTCCCATCCGCGCTCGATCAGGTGATGGGCGATCGATGCGCCGACAATACCGCCCAGCCCGACGATGACGACCTTCGCCTTTTCCGGAAACCCTGCCATTGCCCGCGACTCCAAAGTGGTAAAGCGGGCACCGGCGCCCGTTTGATCGGCGCACAATATGCAGGCGGCAGCCGCCATGCTACCGCCTGTTTGCGACACGCTGCAGATGCGACGCGACCCGAAAGGGTCAGCTGCTTTCGGGCCCGGGGCTATCCCTCAGGCGAAGGCCCAGATGTCCTCGGCCTGGAAGCCGACCTGGTAGCCAGCGGTCTTCAACTTGACCACGACCTGGCCGATCTCGGCCGCCGGCAACGCACCAACCTCGACCTTGATCATGCCGGGACGGTAGCGCTCTAGGTCGAGCTGCTCGAAGACGATCCAGTCGGCGCCTTCGCAATCGACAAGGAAGGGTCGATATGGGTGATGCCGTTGCGGTCGAGCAGCGTCTGCAATGTCTCCGACGGCACTTCGATATCCCTGAGGTGCGGCGCGAATTTGTTGAAGTTGGCATCGGCCTGGCCCCAGGCATTCTTGCCCGACATCAAATTGGTGTCGGTCACCGACGAGCAGCCGATGAACTCGATCGGCAGCGTGCCAGCCTCGAGTGCGGCGGCATCGAAGGTGTGGACCGTGATCGTTCCCTTGGTCTTCGTCACTGCGACCGGCTCGATGACGAAGCGGCCCGTATCGGTATAGTTGGCGTGCAAGCGCTTCTGGTTGTGCGGGATCGGCTCGACCAGTACGGCGCGAGCGTGCGGGATGCGGTGCAGCCACGGCGTCACATCGTCGAACAACACGCCATCGCAGGCGCCGACATTGACCATCTGGAACCGCCTTTTTGCCCCACTGAGGCGCGCCTTCAGCGCGGCCTTCGCCAGGAACTTCGTACCGCGCAGCGACGGCCCGCGATCGAGGTGCCAGCGGGGAGGCCGAGCGACAGCGCGATGCGCGCCAGGCTGGAAACGGAACTCATGACTTGTCTCCAGGAATGACGTGCAATGGCGCGGCGCCGCGCCCTTTGGTGCTCGCTGATGCCCACAACGCCATGAATGGCCCGGCGAGCAGCAGGAACGGCGGGATCAGATTGGGAAAATAGATGCGGGTGTCGTGGATCGGGAAGACCGTGAATTTGGCCGATACGCCGAGCACCAACGCCGCAAACAGAATGCCGGCGCGGCGGTCGAACTTGAAGCCGGCACGGCTTGAGGCATACCACCCCGCCAGCGCCAGCACCGAGACGCCGACCCAGTTGTTCAGGCCGACGGCACGGACCACGGAGACGGCAAAAGCCCGGAGGTAGGCGACAGCCGAGAACGGCGGATCGAAGCCGGCCATATTGTAGTGCTGCTCGATCGAGGAGAACCACAGATGCGGCCACCAGCCGGGATGCTGCGCCCAGTGCGAGATGGCGAAATAGGCGACGAGCGAGGCGGCAAAGCCGGCCAGCGCGCCCCACGCCCTCTGCCGGAAGGCGACCAGCAACACGGCAAAAATAGCAAGGAAAACAATATTGTCGGGCCGAGCCATGAAAGCGAGGAAAAGCAGGATCGCGGTGGCCACTTCACGACCGCGCCTATAGGCAAAGAGCCCGCCGAGGAACAGCGCCGAGCACAGCAGATCAGGCGTCAACGCCCGCGCCGCGTCACCGAAATCGGCCATGATCAGCACCGCGCCGAGAACCGGCGTCAGCGCCAGCGCGCCCTCAGAGCGCAGCCAGAGCAGCGCGATCGCGCCGAACAGCAATACCGAGAACACCTGCAGCAGCCGCATCGCCGCGACCGGCGACATCGCCGAGCTCATCGTCGACAGGATCTCGGCGTAAAGGAACTTGATCCGGTACATGCCGAGCAGCGAATGGAAATCGGCGGCATTCCCGGCCATATGACTGCGGAAGCCGCCGCCATCATCGGTCAGCGCCTTGTAGTCGCTCGCCGACAGGCCGTCCCTGACCGTGCCATAGGCATAATCGTGCAGCGCCTGCACATCGCGATAGGTGCCCTCCTCGGCGATCGCAAGGTAGGGCAGCATGTCCCAATTGGCGTCAGGCATGAACCATGCCGTCGCCGCGGTCAGCAGGATGTAGAGCGCGAAGGCAGCCGCGCCGATCGGTGCGGCAAGACGCGCATAGGTGCCCTCGCCCCATGCCAGACTGGCCTTGGTCAGCCGGTCGAGCAGGTTTGTCGGAGCCGCAGACTTGCTCAGCATGGTCTCGCTCGGCGCACCTGGCTAACGAACCTGGCTTTTGACGAAATCCTTCACGATCGACACGATGCCGCGCGACAACAGGCTGTCGAGCGCCTCGACGAAGCGGTCGACATGTTCGCGCTGGCAGATCAGCGGCGGTTCGAGACGGATGACGTTGCGGTTGTATTCGGTGAAGGCAACGAGCACGTCGTAGTCACGCAGCAGCAAAGCACCAACAAAACCGGACAAGGATCCCTTCAGCTTGTCGTCAAGCACGCTGACCACAGGCCGCAGCACCATCGGCAAGGTCTGCGAAAAGTCGTGGAATTCCAGCCCGACCATAAGGCCTTTGCCGCGGACCTCCTTGATGATCTTCGGGTATTTTTCCCGCAACGTCTGCAGGCGTTGCAGCAGATAGTCGCCGGTGACCGCGGCGTTGTCGATCAGCCCCTCGTCGTAAAGCACGTTGAGCGCCTCGATCGAGGTGACGCAGGCCTCGCCCATGCCGCCGAAAGTGGCCATGGCGTGGATCATCGCCGTCTTCGGCGTGCCATAGGCCTTCAAATAGACCTCGCGCCTGGCGATCATCGCGCCGACCGCCGCCTTGCCGCCACCGAGCGACTTTGCCAGTGCCGTCACGTCCGGAACGACGCCGTAGTGCTCGAAGGCATAGAAGCGGCCGGAGCGGCCATAGCCGCACTGCACCTCGTCGGCGACCCACAGAACACCGTATTGGTCGCATAGCGCACGCAGCTTCTGCCAGTATTCGGCAGGCGCCTGGATGATGCCGCCGCCGCCCTGGATGGTTTCGAGCACGATGACGCCGACCTCGGGATCGGAGCGGAACGTGCGCTCGACCGCTTCGACGTCGCCGAACGGAATGCGCATTACATTGTCGGCCATCTTGAAGTCGGCGCGATAGAGCGAGCCGTCGGTGATCGCCAGCACGCCCTTGGTCTTGCCGTGGAAGGAATTCTCGGCATAGACGATTTTCGGCCGCTTCGGGCCGGCGGCGCGCTCGGCGAGCTTCACCGCCGCCTCCATGGCTTCGGAGCCGGAAGAGCCCAGAAACACCATGTCGAGGTCGCCGGGCGAGCATTTGGCGAGATTGTGCGCCAGCGCCGCCGCATATTGCGACATGAAGGCGATGGCGATCTCCTGCCGCTTCTCCTCCTGGAACTTTTTGCGCGCCTCGAGAAGGCGCGGATGATTGTGGCCGAAGGCCAGCGAGCCGAAGCCGCCGAAGAAATCGAGGATCTTGCGGCCGTTCTGGTCGATGTAGAACATGCCTTCGGCGCGCTCGACCTTGATCTTGTGGAAGCCGAGCAGCTTCATGAAATGCAGCTGGCCGGGGTTGAGATGCGCCTTGAACAGGTCGGTCATGCGCGCGACGTCCATCGCCTTGGCCTGCTCGACACTGATCAGATCGGGCTTGGCGGTGGTGGCGGGCGAAAGCGCCGGCACGCTGACCGTGGCGCGCGCAGTCGTGTGGTCTGGCTTGGTCATGACGGTCATCTCAAGAGGCTCCTGCTGGCCCTTCACTCGGCGGGCACATGTTTGGCGGCGACGGCATGGCCGTCTTTCTCGGCGCGATATTCGCTGTAGGCGGCGATCAGCATGTCCTCGTCGCGATATTGCGGCACCCAGCCGAGCTGGCGTTCGGCCTTGGACACGTCGAGCACGCAGTCCTCGTCGGCGATCAGATACTGCTCCGGATCCATGATCGGCATGTTCAAGAGGTCGAGCAGGTCGAGCGTTCGCTTGACTGCCCAGCCCGGGGTCGGGATCAGGATCGATTTCGAGCCGGCATGCCTGATCAGGTCGCCGAGCAATTTCCGGACCGGCGGCGGGTTGAGCGAGCCGAGATTATAGGCATCATCAGGCACGCCGGCCTTCCACGCGGCGCGCGCCGCCTCGGCGCAGTCGAACACCGAGATGAACTGATACGGGTTCTTGCCCGAGCCGATCATCGGCACCGGAAGGTTCCAGTCGATCAGCTTGAACAGTTTTTCGAGGATGCCGAGGCGGCCGGGGCCGATGATCAGGCGCGGCCGAAACAGCGAGATCGACATGCCGCGCTTGCGCCATTCGACGGCCAGTTCCTCGGTCTTCTGCTTCGACCAGCCATACTCGCCGAGCGGCGCAACCGGGTGTTCCTCGGTCATCGGTTGCGTGACCGTGTGGCCGTAGATCATGTCGGTCGTGTAATGGACGAGCTTGGGCGCGCCGGCTCTGTCCATCGCCTGCATGATGTGCTCGGTGCCGTGGAAATTCACCGGAAAGAAGAATTCGTGGCGCCTGGCGCGCACCTGGATCGGCGACAGCATTTTCGCCGACAGATTGTAGACCATGTCGTCGGCCTTCAGACCGACCGAAGCCACCGACGCCGGATCGGTGACGTCGCACCCGACATATCGGACCGAGCGGTAATGCGGCAGGTCGCTTTTAGCGATATCGGCGACGACCACCTCCTCGCCATCGGCCAGGAGTTTCGGGGCAAGGTGGCGGCCGACGAAACCGTCACCGCCGAAGATCACATGTCTCATCGAACGATCCCACTGTGAATCTTGTCGGACGAAAGGGATGCCGTTTCCTCGTCATGCCCGAGACCAGCCAAATCCCGGCCACTTTGGGCGATCAGCACCGTGCCGACGCAGATGAAAGCGATGCCGGCGATGCGCCAGCCATTGAGGTCTTCGCGGAAGATGAAATAGGCGAAGATCGCAACGGCGACATAGGCGAGACTGAGGAACGGATAGGCGAAGCTGAGCTCTACCTTGGACAGCACATAGAGGTGTGACGCCATCGAGATGACGAAGGTGCACAGGCCGAGGAAAACCCACGGGCTGAAGACAATCTGCAACAGCTTAAGCAACGGATTGCTGCCCTCGAAGGAAATCGAACCAAGTGACATCATGCCCTGCTTCAGCATGAGTTGCGCGGCGGCGTTGGTCATGACCGTGAACAGAATGAAGACGATGTATTTCATGTTTTTCCCATAAAGCCTTCCCTGTTCTATTGAAAACTTCCAAACATTTCGTGAAGCACAAAAAGCCTTGAGGAAAGCTTGAGTTATCGACGCATTAACCACAACCTATTCGAATGTTATCTATTCCGCGGCTTCGGCGGTTCCGTGTCGCGCCTCGAGCTTTTTCGCCGTTCGCGCCCAGAAACTCGACATGAAGGCGGGATCACGGATCGCTTCGAGGCGTTGCCATTCCGGAAAGGAGGCTGCGAAAACGTCGTCGCCCATGCGGGCGTCCTTGTAGGGATTGACCGCGCCACCGGCCTCGACCGTCATTTGGTCGAGCTCCTTCAGCAGCGCCAGCGTCGCCCGGCCACGGTTGGGGAAATCCAGCGTCAACGTGAAACCCGACCGCGGGAACGACAGCAGTGCCGGCGAGCGGACCCCGCCGAAGCGCTTCAGGACGGTGAGGAACGAGCCCTGCCCGGCCCGTTTTGCCGCCGCAAGCAACGCCGGCACAACTCGGCGCGCGACGTCTTGCGGCATCACGCTCTGGTGCTGGAAAAGCCCATTCGGTCCATAGAGCCGGTTCCAGTTGCCGACGCCGTCGAGCGGAAAGAAGAAACCCTGGTAGCCGACCTGGCGCGGCGCCGTCGACCGGCCTTTCTTCCACCGGTAGGCGGCATTGAAGGCAGTCAGGAACGGCCGGTTGAGCACGTTGAACGGCGGCTGGAACGGCACAGAAAGATTTCCACCGGCCCGCAAGGCCACATGGGAGCCATGCTCGGCGTGATTGCCGGTGAACAGCAGCCCGCGCCCGCGACTTTGGCCGCCGGCAAGTTGGTCGATCCAGGCGACGACGTATTCGTTGGCCTGATCGGCCGCTTCTGCAAGTTCGAAGAACTCGCCGAGACCACGGAACGGCGTCACCTTCTCGATGATGTCGAGCGATGACACCCGCATCAGCCGGATCGATGCGGACAGTATCAGCCCAGTCAGCCCCATGCCGCCGATCGTCGCCGCGAACTGGCGTTCATTCTCGGTGGCCGAGCAGTAATGGGCCTGTCCGTCCGATCTGAGCAGCGTCAAGGAGTCGACGTGGCAGCCGAAGGTGCCGCGCCGGTGATGGTTCTTGCCGTGAACGTCGTTGGCGATGGCGCCGCCGAGCGTGACGAACTGCGTGCCCGGAACGACGGCGGGAAAGAAGCCGTATGGCGCGGCATGGGCGATGATGTCGGACAGAAGCACGCCGGCCTCGGCCTCGATCACGCCGGTCTCGGCATTGAAGGCGCGGATCCTGTTCAGCGGCCGCATATCGATGATCGTGCCGGCCCCATTCTGGCAGGAATCGCCATAGGAGCGGCCGTTGCCGTAGGCGAGCAAAGCGTTTCTTGTCGCCTTGCCGCTCTTCAGCAACGCAACAGCGTCGTCCGCCGGGATCACATTGAGTGCCGGTGGCGTGGCAAGACCGAAGCTCTGGAACCGCTCCTGCCCCAAGCCTACCAGCCTCCGACGACCAGAGACACAGCGCCGATGAGCACGACGATCTGGCTGCGCCAGTCGCGGATGATGAAGACGACCGGATCGTCATGCATCTGGTCGCGGCGGGCGAGAATCCAGACGCGCATGGTCAGGTAAAGCACGATCGGCGCCAGCGGCCAGACCAGCCAAGGATGCGGATAAAGTTCGCGCACCGCAGCGCTGTCCATATAGAGCGCCAGCACCAGCGCCGAGGAAAAGGCCGACGCCATGCCCGCCTGGGCGACGATCTCCTGGTCTTCGGTGCGGTAGCCGCGGCCGGCAATGCGCTCGCCGGCCGGAATGGCGGTGGTGCGCAGCTCGACAAACCGCTTGACCAGCGCCAGCGACAGGAAAAAGAAGATCGAGAAGGCCAGCAGCCAGAAAGAGACGTCGACGCCGGTCGCCGCGGCGCCAGCCAGAACGCGGATCGTGTAGAGACCGGCCAATGTCAGCACGTCGATCAGAAGCATGCGCTTGAACGACAGCGAATAGCCGGTGGTGATGACCATGTAGCCACCGAGCACGCCGAGGAATTCGATCGGCAGCAGAAGCCCTGCAGCAACGCCTGTTGCGAGCAGCACCATCATTGAACCGAGGCCGAACGGGATCGACAGCGCGCCGCTGGCGAATGGCCGGTTGCGCTTGGTCGGGTGTTTGCGGTCGAGCGCGAGATCGAAGAAATCATTGAGGATGTAGATGGCGGAAGCGACTGCGCTGAACGAGACGAATGCCAGCAGGCATTCCCAGATCATGTCGGCGTTGAAGTATTCGTGCGACAGCACCATCGGCACTGCGATCAGCGAGTTTTTCAGCCACTGATGAACGCGCAGCATCGTGACGATGGTTCTGAATGTCGGTTTCGGCGCCGGCATGATTTCAGCACTGTGCACGGCCTGCCAGCGCGCGGCATGACGGTCGGGGGCGACGACGATTGCCGTGCGCGCGGCATCGAATACCTTAAGGTCGTGCCGACTGTTGCCGGCATAGTCGAAGCCGCCATCGCCATAGGCGGCGACAAGCGAGGCGCGCTTTCTGCCTGACGTCATGTTGTGGGGGCCGTCAGTCGCCAGGACGCGATCGAATATGCCGACATGTGCGGCGATCGCCTCGGCGAATTTACGCGGCGTCCCGGTCGCCAGCACGATCTTGCGGCCTTCGCCATGTTCGGTGCGAAGGCGCTGAAGCAGCGCCTCGCGGTAGGGCAGCGACGCAGGATCGATGTCGATGCGTTGAGCGATGGCCTGCTTCAACCGGGCCGGCCCGCCGGCGAGCCAGAACGGCACCAGGAAAACATAGAGCGGATTCTTCTTGAGAAGGATGAACAGACCTTCCCACAACAGGTCCGTCGCGATCAGCGTGCCGTCGAGATCGACAGCAAGCGGGATTGCGTTCCTGTCCGACCGCACATCCATTCTTCGTTGCCCTGCCTAAAAGCGCATGATCCCGAAAGCCGACCTTTCGGAAAGGATCAGGCGCCGATCCAAAACCCCATGCTTCGGCGTCTTCGGCCCGATATAGCGGGCAA
Source organism: Mesorhizobium sp. WSM4847 (assembly GCF_055811335.1). Lineage (NCBI taxonomy): Bacteria > Pseudomonadati > Pseudomonadota > Alphaproteobacteria > Hyphomicrobiales > Phyllobacteriaceae > Mesorhizobium > Mesorhizobium sp. WSM4847. The sequence goes on from NZ_JBVVPY010000008.1 coordinate 138,734, forward strand.
CAGCGCAGCGATCGTTAAAGCGTCCGGCCCGGCCTGGCTTGCGTGACGGTATTTTCCCTTTCATCGTTAAGTTTCGATAACTCGAAACGATCAAAGGCCGGGCATTTGCCCGGCCTTCTAAAAACTAGTCAACGTTTTTTGACGCGGTTACTTGATGCGGGCGACGCCGCCAGAGATTTCGATTGTTTCCGAACCGGTCAGCGCTTCGAGGTCGCCATTCGGCATGGTAACGAAACAGCCGGTCGGGCAGAATTCAGCGGTTTCGCCGGCGGCCAGCGCCAGCTCCGTCTTGCCACCGCCTTCGGTGACGACGAGTGTGCGGGTCTCGGCGTCCTTGTTGGTGGCGCTGGCGGCAAAGGCTGAACCGCCCACGGCAAGAAAAGCGATGGCGGCGACGAGCGACTTCCACATTTGCAGTATCGGTGTTGCCACCGCCTCTGTTGCATTTCGCAAGGCCTTCCCGCCCTTTGCACGTGAGCTTATATGAGATGCAAGCTGAACGGCAACTGAATGCCGCATTCATGCCGCAATTGCTTTGGCTGCGTCGGAAGCGCAGGTATCAGCCGTTCGCAGGCCGGCTGAATATCAATAAACCCTAATCGGGATCCGGCTTGCGGGTCTTGCGCCCGGATCTGGCCAGGCGTTTCGTCTCGGCCACGGCTTCCGCCTTTGCTTGCTCCTGTTCGGCAAAATCGACTTCGATCTTGTCGTCATCGATCGGCCACGCCTCATGCTTCTTGGTCTCGACGACGGCGCGCGGCGCCGACGGAATTTCGATATGCTGATCGGCGAACTCGTCGAGGACGGCAAACCGAATGTCGTTCTGCACGATGTTGCCGTTCATCACGTCGGCCAGGAACACACGGATTTCGAATTCGAGAGCGGCCGCCCCGAAATTGGTGAACAGCACGAAGGGTTCCGGATTTTTCAGCACCAGCGGATGGCCGCGCGCAATCTCCAACAGCACAGCATGGGCCTGCTTGACGTCGCTGCCGTAGGCGACGCCGACCTTGATGTCGATGCGACCGAGCTTGTTGCGGTGCGTCCAGTTGCCGACCGCATTGTTGATCAGGTTTGAATTGGGCAGGATCACCGACTGCCGCTGGAACGTTTCGATCTCGGTAGCGCGCACGCTGATCTTCTTGACCGTGCCGCTGATCTCACCGGCGACGATCCAGTCGCCGACCTTGAACGGCCGCTCGGCCAAGAGGATCAGGCCGGAGACGAAGTTGGAGACGACATTCTGCAGGCCAAAGCCGATACCGAGCGACAGGGCGCCGGCGACAAGCGCCAGGTTGGAGAGATCGATGCCCGCCGCCGAGACGCCGACGAGGGCTGCGAGCGCGACGCCGGCATAGCCGACCGCCAGCCGGATCGAGTTGCGCACGCCGGTATCGACCTTGCCGCGCGCCATCACCGAGCCGTCGAGCCAGCCCTGGAACCAGCGCGTCAGGAAATAGCCGATGATGAAGACGACGATGCCGGTGAGGATGCCGGTCACCGAGATCGTCACGGAGCCGACGGTGAGGCCCGTCGCCAGCTTGTAGGCCCAGGCCTCGATGTCGCCGGGCTGGAAGCCCCACATCAACAGGATCAGCGGCAGGAACACCAGCACGATCATCAGGTTGATGGCGACGCTGACGACCAGGCCGAGCTGGTCGAGCGCGGACTCCTCATAACTGGAATTGGTCGATAGCCAGCGCCCGATCGACGTGTTGGCAAAGCCACCTTCCTCGCTGATCGCCCGCGCTGACAGGAAGCCGATATAGGCGGTCACCAGAATGGTACCGGTGACCACGACCTGCAGCGAGACGAAGATGGCAAGGCCGATATAGCCGAGCAGCGCCGTGGCAATGGTGAAAAGGCCTAGCGCGACAGCGGTGTAGCGCAGCCAAGCCGGCCAGGGGCGCCAGCTTCCGTCGGTGGCCTTGAACGGCTTCAGCAGCGCCATCAGGATCAGGATGATGCCGACGATGACGGTGGCGACAAAACTTCTGGCGATGGTCAGAGACAGCGGCGAGCCCATCGTGTCGTTGACCACCGACAGGAAATAGTTGACGCCGATCACCACCGCCATGGCGGTCGTCAGCCGCACCAGCCAGCGTGCCGGGCCTGATTCAACGGGGATGAGCCGCCAGTTCGGCAGCCGCGGCTCCAGCGTCGCATTGGCCAGTCGGTTGACGCAGAACACCACCGCGATGACCCCGACCAGCGCCTTCAGGAAAACGCCAATGTCGCCGCGCAACACATTGTAATAGTTGAAAAAGAACACGGTCGAGACCAGGAAGACGCCGACCGCCAGCGTCGGCAGCAATGTCGACCAGAACGCCACCGACAACCGGCTGAGATAGGACGGATCTTCGACCGACGGGTCCGCTTCGAAGATACGCCCGAACAAACGCCGCCCACCGACAAAAAGCACCGCCGCCAGGGAAAGCGCCGTCAAGGTCGCGGCCAGCACGGCCTGGAACTTGAACTTGAAGACAAAGGCCAGCCACGACGACACTGCCTTGTTGAAGCCGGTAAATTCACCATTGGCATCGGAAATGACTTCAGGGCTCAACGCGTCGGACAGCACGTAGCGCTTGGTGAGCAGATTGCGAAACAGCTCGCTGCGCATATTGGCGATCTTGGCGATGAGGCCGCTGATTCGGATCGACAGGTTTTGCGCCGCGGCGATGACAGCATTGATCTCGGCCTTTTCGGACGCCAGCGCCTGGCGTTCGCTGGTCACGATGTCGGGTTCGGGTGGCTGGCCCGCGGCCGGCGGCGCCGCGAGCTGATCGAGCCTTGCGTTGATCTCCGAAAGGCGCGGGCGGAAGACAAGCGCGCTGTCCAGCGCACCTCGCGACATTTCCTCGAGCTGCAGGCGGATGTCGACAAGGCTGGCGTCGTCGTCACCGTCCTCCTGGATTTTCTTTTCGAGATTGTCGGTCCTCGTCGTCAGGTCCTGCAGGATTTTCTGCTGGTCGGCGACCACTCCAGAGGCAGCCTGCTCAAGCCCCTGCGCCGCCGCATCAAGCGACAGCGGCGCCGAGGCGACGGTCGCCAGGACCAGTACGAAGCGGAGCAGTCGGAAAAGCATGATCGTTTGGCGACTCACAGGCGGTAAGGCGTTCTAAAGCTTGCCCTTGATAAAGACGCTGATACCGGGGAGCAAGCCGTCCCGCCCTGCCGCCCTTCGGAGTCGGCCAGTCGAAAAGCGATGGCGCAATATTGGCTTTGCGGCAGCGGCCTGCTCTATAATGTGCCGCATCGCCCAAAACGGCTGACGAAAAGCCAGAACGGACAACAAAAAGAATGGCGGAATATTCGGCCTTCTCGCTTCTCAAAAATGCGCTGACCGGCAACAAGGACTGGAAACCGGCCTGGCGCAAGCCGGACCCGAAGGCGTCCTACGACGTGATCGTCATCGGCGGTGGCGGCCATGGCCTGTCGACCGCCTATTATCTCGCCAAGGAGCACGGCATCACCAACGTCGCAGTGCTGGAAAAGGGCTGGCTCGGCTCCGGCAATGTCGGCCGCAACACGACAGCCGTCCGCTCCAACTACCTGCTGCCTGCCAACACGCGCTTCTACGAACATTCGATGAAGCTGTGGGAGAACCTGTCGCACGACCTCAACTACAACGTCATGTTCTCGCAGCGCGGCTGCCTCAACCTCGCGCACACGCCCGCCCAGCTCGACGATTTTGCCCGCCGCGGCAACGCCATGCGCCATCTCGGCGTCGACGCCGAACTGATGACCACGGCCGAGATCGCGCGCCTGGTGCCGGCGCTGGACGTCTCCGCCACGGCGCGCTTCCCAATCGTCGGCGGGCTGATGCAGCGGCGCGCCGGCACCGCCCGCCACGATGCCGTCGCCTGGGGCTATGCGCGCGGCGCCGACCGCCGCGGTGTCGATATCATCGAGAATTGCGAGGTCACCGGCTTCCTGCGCGACGGCGACCGCATATCAGGCGTCTCGACGTCGCGCGGAGATATCCGCGCCAGGAAGGTGGCGGTCGCGGTGGCCGGCAGCACCGGGCAAGTCATGCGGCTCGCCGGCATCGATACGATGCCGATCGAGAGCCACGTGCTGCAGGCTTTTGTGACGGAATCGCTGAAGCCGTTCATCAACACAGTCCTGACTTTCGGCATGGGCCATTTCTACATGTCGCAGTCGGACAAGGGCGGCCTTGTCTATGGCGGCGATCTCGACGGCTACAACAGCTACGCCCAGCGCGGCAGTTTGCCTGTTGTCGATGAGGTGATGAGCGAGATGCTGGCGCTGTTTCCGGGTCTCGCCCGAGTTCGCATGCTGCGCTCCTGGGGCGGCGTCTGCGACATGTCGATGGACGGTTCTCCCATCATCACCACCGGCCCGCTGCCGGGCATGTATCTCAACTGCGGCTGGTGCTACGGCGGATTCAAGGCGACGCCGGCCTCCGGCTGGTGCTTTGCGTGGACCATAGCCAAGGATGAACCGCACGACATCAACGCGCCCTTCACCCTGGATCGCTTCCATCGCGGCCTGGTGATCGACGACAAGGGCCAGGGCGCGACGCCGCGGCTGCATTAGACCATGATCCCGAACCGCAGGTCGGCGTAACCAAGAGTGGAAACCGGTTTTCGGCCAAGATCATGGTCAAACGAGAAGATACAATCGCATGCTGATTACCTGCCCCTATTGCGGCCCGCGCGACGTCATCGAGTTCACCTATCAGGATGACGGCAACCGCGAGCGCCCTCAGCCTGCCTCGCAGGACCTCGATACCTGGAATGCCTATGTCTATGACCGATTGAACCCGGCGGGTGACCACAACGAGATCTGGCAGCATTCCGGCGGCTGCCGCGCCCATCTCAGGGTCGTGCGCAACACGCTGACACACGAGATCTCCAGCGTCGCGTTCACGCGCGGCGACCACAAAGTGGCTGCCCGGCACAAGGCGGAGGCCAAGTCATGAGCCCGCGCCGCACCGATGCCGGTGGCCGGATCGACCGGCTGCGAACCATCCGGTTCACCTTCGACGGCGCGCCTTACACCGGCCATGCCGGCGACACCCTTGCCTCAGCGCTGCTGGCCAATGGCGTCACCCTGTTCGGACGCTCGTTCAAATATCACCGTCCTCGCGGGGTGCTGACGGCAGGCGTCGAGGAACCGAATGCCCTGGTGACGGTGTTGCGGGGCGAGGTTCGCGAGCCCAACATCGCCGCGACCATGGCCGAGATCTATGATGGGCTGACCGCCGTCAGCCAGAACCGCTTTCCATCGCTGGCCTGGGATGTCAGCGCCGCCAACCAGCTCGGCGGCAAGCTTCTGTCCGCCGGCTTCTATTACAAGACCTTCATGGGGCCGGCGATCGGCCCGCTGAAGAGCACGCGTTTCTGGATGTTCTGCGAGCATTTCATCCGCCGCGCCGCCGGTCTCGGCCGCGCCGGGACGGCTGCCGACGCGGCGCGTTACGAGCGCATGAACGCCTTCTGCGATGTGCTGGTGGTCGGTTCCGGTCCGGCCGGACTGATGGCCGCCAGGGCAGCCGCCGATCAGGGCGCGCGTGTCATCCTCAGCGAGCTCGAACCGCATTTCGGCGGCTCGGCCAACTGGTCGGGCGAGACGATCGACGGGATGCCCGGGGCCGACTGGGCAGCGCGAGCCGCCGGCCAGCTCGAAGGCTATGACAATGTCCGCCTGCTGCCACGCACCACGGTCTGGGGCTATTACGACGGCAACACGCTCGCCGCGCTTGAACGGGTTGCCGACCACAAGGAGAGGCCCGGCAAGGGCGAACCACGCCATCGCTACTGGATCATTCGCGCCAAGTCGGTGGTGCTGGCCACCGGCTCCTTCGAGCGGCCGCTGGTGTTTCCGGGCAACGATCGGCCGGGAGTGATGCTGGCGCATGCCGCCGAACGCTACGCCAACGAGTACGGCGTGTTGGCGGGCAACAGGATCGCACTGTTCACCAACAATGACAGCGCCTATCGCTCCGCCCTGACGCTGAAGAAGGCCGGTGCGGCGATTGTCGCCATCGTCGACGTGCGGTCGGAGCTTTCGAGCAGGATGCGCGAACTCGCCGATGAAGCGGAAGCCAAGATCCTTTTCGGTCACGCCGTGGTCGCCACCGAAGGCGGCAAGGCGCTGTCCGGCGTCAAGGTGCAGCGCTTCGACATGGTCAACGGCGCGCTTGCCGGCGAGGCGCGCAGCATTCAAGCCGACTGCCTGCTGATGTCGGGAGGCTGGTCGCCGACCATCCATCTGGCCAGCCAGGCCGGCGCCAAGGCGGAATGGAATGCCGCCAGACAAGCCTTCCTGCCACCGAAGCCAACCCAGCAATGGCCAACACAGCGATGGCCAACACAGCAATGGATTGGCGCCGGCGCTTTCACCGGCAGCTTTTCCACCGCCGAGGCAATCGCCGAAGGCCGCGCCGCCGGGCTTTCGGCGGCAGGTGGAACAGGTGCGCCAACGGCCCTGCCGGTCGTCGAAGCCGCACCCGGCGGTCCCGACCCGGCCCCGGTGTTCGAGATCAGGGCCGATGGAAAAAGCTTCGTCGATTTCCAGCACGACGTGACGGCGGAGGATGTACGGCTGGCGCATCGCGAAGGCTTTGTCTCGGTCGAGCATTTGAAGCGCTACACCACGCTCGGCATGGCGACCGACCAGGGCAAGAGCTCCAACATACCCGGCCTCGCCATCATGGCCGAGGCGCTGGGCAAGCCGATTCCCGAAGTCGGCACGACACGCTTTCGCCCACCTTTTTCGGCCGTGTCGATCGGCTCACTGGCCGCGGAGCGTTTCGGCGACTTGAGGCCCGAACGACTGACGCCGATGCATGACTGGCACGTCGCCAACGGCGCGACCATGTATTCAGCCGGCCTCTGGTATCGCCCGATGATTTATGGCCATCCCGGCGAGACGATCGAGCAGGCCTATGTGCGCGAAGCCAGGGCGACGCGGGAGAGCGCCGGCATCGTCGATGTCTCGACGCTGGGCAAGATCGCCGTGCAGGGCCCGGACGCGGCGGAATTCCTCGACCGGGTTTACACCAACATGTTCTCGACATTGGCCGTCGGCAAGGCCCGCTACGGGCTGATGCTGCGCGAGGACGGCCTCGCCTTCGACGACGGCACGACGTGGCGGCTCGGCGAACAGGACTTCCTGATGACCACCACCACCGCCAATGCCGGCAAGGTGATGCAGCATCTGGAGTATTTCCTCGACGTCATCTGGCCGGCGTTGAAGGTCCATGTCACCTCGGTGACCGACGAATGGGCGGGTGCGGCGATCGGCGGGCCTAGGGCGAGAGAGATCCTTGCTGCTTGCGTCACCGGCACCGCCGTCGACAACGCAACCCTGCCTTTCATGGGCATCGTGCACGGCAAGACATCAGGCGTGCCGGTGATGATCTGCCGGCTTTCCTTCTCCGGCGAAATGGCCTTCGAAGTCTACTCCGGCGCCGGCTACGGCGCACTTGTCTGGGAAGCCTTGATCGAAGCCGGCAAGCCGTTCGGACTGGTGACCTACGGGCTTGAGGCGCTTGGCACGTTGCGCATCGAGAAAGGCCACGTCACCGGCGCCGAGATCGACGGCCGCACCACCGCACGCGACCTGCATCTCGACTGGATGCTGTCCAGGAAGAAGCCCTTCATCGGCTCGGCGATGATGGATCGCGAGGGCCTGATCGCGCCTGGCCGCCTGGAACTCGTCGGCCTGATTTCGCTGGACAACCAGCCGCTCAACGGCGGCGCGCACATCGTCGAAGCGCTTGACGAAGCCAATCCGCACGATTCCATCGGCCACATCACCGCTTGCTGTTATTCGCCGGCGCTCGGCAAGTACATCGCGCTCGCTCTGGTCAAGGACGGCAAGGCACGGCGCGGCACGCGCGCCCATATCTCCGATCCTCTGCGCAACCGGTTCGGCCCGGTCGAGATCGTCTCCAACCACTTCTTTGATCCGGACGGGAGCCGCATGCATGGTTGAGCGCCAATCCCCGCTTGAGCTGGAGCTGCGCACCGGCTCGCATGGCGATTTCGAACACGGCATCGAGGTCATCCTCTCCGAAACCAGGCCGGGATCGATCCTGCAGCTCGCTGCCTGGCCGGGCCAGGAGAAGGCGTTGATAGCAGGCATTCGCACCGTTACCGGCCTTGCGCTGCCCGATGGCGCCGGCGCCGGCAGCACCGACGGCGTGAGGTCGGTGTTCGGTTTTGCGCCGGGAAAATTCACCGTGGTCGACGAGGCCGAGGGCCTGGCATCGGCCTTTGCCAATGTCGTCACCCCTGATATCGGCACGGTGACTGACCTGTCGCATGGCCGCACCGCGATCCGCATCGCCGGACCGAGGGCCGAATGGGTGCTGGCAAAGTTCTTCGCCATCGACTTCGCGCTGCCGGCCTTCCCGGTCGGTGCCGGCCGCTCGACCATGCATCATGACGTCTTCGCCCAGATCCAGCGCACCGGCGCCGACCAGTTCGACATCTATGTGTTCCGCTCGTTTGCGCGCTCGTTCTGGAAGGCGCTCTGTCACGCCAGCGAGGAAGTCGGCTACGAAGTGCAGTAGACCGACGCCGCGCGTCGTCACCTCACGTGGCGAACGTCACCCACTCTTCCAGCGGCGCGCGGTCGGTGCGGAACGCGTTTTCGGGCTTGGATGTGTCCTCACGGCCAAGCGCCATGCCACAGACGACGATCTCCTCGTCGGGAATGTTGAGCACCGGCCTGATCTGCTTGTGATAGGGTGCAAAGGCCGCCTGCGGGCAGGTGTGCAGACCCCTGCCCCGCGCCGCCACCATGATGTTCTGCAGGAACATGCCGTAATCGATCCACGAGCCCTTGTTCAGCCGCCGGTCAACGGTGAAGATCATGCCGACCGGTGCGTCGAAGAAGACGAAGTTGCGGTCGTGCTGCGCGCGCATCCTGTCGACCTCACGCCGGCCGATGCCGAGCACGCTGTAGAGGCCGAAACCGTTGGCTCGCCGCCGGGTCAGATAGGGCTCGAAGAACTGGTCGGGATAGTAGCGATACTCGTCCCACTCGGCCTTTTCGGCACGGATGCCGGAGTTGAGGATGGCGTCGGTGATCCGCTGCTTGACCTCGCCCCTGGTCACGTAGACCCGCCAGGGCTGCATGTTGGTGCCCGAAGGCGCCCGCGCGGCAACGGCGAGTATGGCGCGGATCGTCTCGTCGTCGACCATGTCGGGCAGGAACGCCCGCACCGAACGGCGCGACGTGATCGCCTCGTCGACGATCGCCGCGCCATCCGTAATCTTAGTCCTGTTTTCCAGCATGGGCGTCCCTTTGCGCGTGCCACGGAAACCGGAATCGATTCCGGAAAGGATACATGCGCCGTCTAGAAATGAGAGAGCACCATTGCGGTCCAATTTGACGCATGGCGCTCTAACGCAAGCCTCGACCGGACGCCCTCACTGGCCGTTCGAGGCCAAGCCTTTGCCTGAACCGTCAAAACGGCGCAAGCAAATCTTTGGCCCTCATGAAAATTCTCTTGATTTTTTCACGAACCTGACCCCTGATGAAATTTGCCCTCAATTTTTCACCAATTTCACCAGACAGATTTTTACCGAGAAAAAAGCTTTGACCTCAACCGCCGTCAGATCGGAGCAGGAAAACCGCGAACGGCTGCTGGCCGGCGATATCAGGGCGCTGCGCAGGGCGCGCGGGCTGACGCTTGCCGAGACCGGCCTGAAGCTCGGCCGCTCGGTCGGCTGGGTCAGTCAGGTCGAGCGCGGCCTGTCGATACCGTCGCTTAGCGATCTCAGAGGCTTCGCGGAATTGTTCGGCGTGCCGGTCAGCCTGTTCTTCAGCCACGACGTGCCCGTCGAGAACGAGCGCGGCGTGGTCGTCCGCGCCGGCAGCCGCCGCACGCTTGGCACAAGCGATTCCGGCCTGGTGGAGGAGCTTCTTTCGCCCGATCTCGGCGGTAGCTTCGAGATGCTGCGTTCGGTCTTCGCGCCGGGTGCTGAACTGAAGACCGAAGCCCGCCGGCCGACGGAGGAAGCCGGATATGTCGCTTCCGGCAGCTTCGACATCGAGATATCAGGCGTCTGGCACCGGCTTGGCGAAGGCGACTCCTTTCGCTTCGACGGCAAGCCGTTCCGCTGGCGCAATCCCGGTGCGGAGCCGGCGGTGGTCATCTGGGTGGTTTCGCCACCTGTCTACTAGAGGTCTGGAGAAGAATATGGCCGGTTTGCCGACCACGGCACGTGTGGTGATCATCGGAGGCGGTGTCGTGGGTGCGTCGGCGCTCTACCATCTCGCAAAGGCGGGCTGGACCGACTGCGTGCTCCTCGAAAAGAACGAGCTCACCTCCGGCTCGACCTGGCATGCGGCCGGCAACGTGCCGACCTTCTCCTCGTCATGGTCGCTGATGAACATGCAGCGCTATTCGACCGAGCTCTATCGCGGGCTGGCCGACGCGGTCGGCTATCCCATGAACTACCATGTCACCGGCTCGCTCAGGCTGGCCCATACAGCCCAGCGCATGCAGGAGTTTCAGCGCGCCAAGGGCATGGGCCGCTACCAGGGCATGGACATCGATGTGGTCGGGCTCGACGAGATCAAGCGCCGCTACCCGTTCATCGAAACGCATGAATTGAAGGGCGCGCTCTACGATCCGAGCGACGGCGACATCGACCCGGCGCAGTTGACCCAGGCGCTGGCCAAGGGCGCCCGCGACCTGGGTGCGAAGATCATTCGCTTCTGTCCGGTCACCGGCGTGCGCCGCGACAAGGACGAGTGGGTGGTCGAGACCGCTCAGGGCGAGATCCGCTGCGAGATCGTCGTCAACGCCGCCGGCTACCGTGCGGCCGAAGTCGGCAGGATGTTCGGCCGCGACGTGCCGATGATGGTGATGAGCCATCAATATATCCTGTTCGAGGAAATCCCCGAACTGGCCGCGTGGTCGAAGGAGCAGGGCAAGAAACTGCCGCTGCTGCGCGACGTCGACACCTCCTATTATCTGCGCCAGGAAAAGAACGGCATGAATCTCGGCCCCTATGAGCGCAATTGCCGTGCCCATTGGGTCGGCCACAACGATCCGATGCCAGACGATTTTTCGTTCCAGCTGTTCCCCGACGATCTCGACCGGCTCGAGGACTATCTGGCCGATGCCGTCGCCCGGGTGCCGATTCTCGGCACTGCCGGCCTGTCCAAGGTCATCAACGGTCCGATCCCCTACGCGCCGGACGGCAACCCGCTGATCGGCCCGATGCCCGGCGTGCCGAACGCCTTCGAGGCCTGCGTCTTCACCTTCGGCATCGCCCAGGGCGGCGGCGCCGGCAAGGTGCTGGCCGAATGGGTGACTGAAGGCCAAACCGAATGGGACATGTGGTCCTGCGATCCACGCCGCTTCACCAGCTTTGCCTCGGCCCCGGATTACTGCGTCGCCAAGGGCATGGAAATCTACGGCAACGAATACGCCATCCAGTTCCCGCGCCATGCCTGGCCGGCAGGCCGCGACCGCAAACTGTCGCCGATCCATGATCGCATCAAGGCGCTCGGCGCTTGCTTCGACGCCTATAATGGCTGGGAGCGCGCCACCTGGTACGCGCAGGCCGGCGACGACGTCTCGGAAACCGCGACGCTGACCTTCCGCCGCGACGGGCCGTGGCAGCATCGCGTGCGCGAAGAATGCCTTGCCGTGCGCGATGCCGCCGGCATTTTGGACCTGCAAGGGTTCTCCCGCTTCAATCTCGACGGTCCGGGCGCGGCCGACTGGTTGAGCCAACAGATCACCGGCCTGGTGCCGAAACCCGGCCGCATCGGCCTCGTCTATTTTGCCGACGACAAGGGCCGCATCGTCACCGAAATGTCTGCCGTTCGCCACGACGAGAATTTGATGACGCTGATCACCGCCGCGGTGGCGCAATGGCACGATTTTGAATGGCTGAAATGGCGCATGCCGAAGGACGCCTCGTTCAGGCTGGTCGACCGGACCGAGGAATACGCCACGCAGATCCTCGCCGGGCCCAATTCGCGAAAAATCCTCGCCGATGTCTGCGCCGCCGACCTTGCTCTGCCCTGGCTGACCCACCAGGAGACGACAATTGCCGGCCGTTGGGCAAGGCTGTTGCGTGTGTCCTTCGCCGGCGAACTCGGCTGGGAAATCCACACCAGGATCGACGATACCTCCACCGTGTTCGACGCCGTCTGGGCGGCAGGGCAGAAGCATGGGCTGAAGCCGTTCGGCATGTACGCACTGGATTCATTGCGGCTTGAAAAATCCTATCGCGCCTGGAAAGGCGACCTGTCGACCGACTATTCGATCCTGCAGGGTGGGCTGGAGCGTTTCGTGAAATGGGACAAGCCGGATTTCCGTGGCAAGGCGGCGCTGCAAAACGAGAAGCAGCAGGGCGTGAAGAAGCGCTTTGTCACGCTGGTCGTCGAAAACCCCGGCGACTGCGACGCGCCAACCATGTCGACGCTGTGGCATGACGGCCGGATCGTCGGCGAGACGACGTCCGGCGGCTGGGGTCATCGGATCGACAAGTCGATCGCGCTCGGCGTGCTGCGCGCCGACCTGACTGAGCCGGGAACTGCGGTCGAGGTCGAGATCTTCGGCGAGCGCTTCAAGGCGGTCGTGCAGAAGGACGAACCGCTGTGGGATCCAAACAACGAGAGGTTGCGCGCATGAATTCAGTCATTCTCACCGACGGCGGCATGGGCCAGGAACTGGTCCGCCGCAGCAGCTCCGATCCCACCCCGCTATGGTCGGCCAGGGTGCTGATCGACGAACCGGACCTGGTGCGCGACCTGCATGCGGAGTTCATTCGGGCCGGCGCCCGCGTCATCACCATCAACACCTATTCCGCAACCCCCGAGCGGCTGGCGCGCGAGGGCGCGGAAGAGCTGTTCAAGCCGCTGCAGCAGCGCGGCATAGAACTGGCAAGGCAAGCGCGCGACCAGGCCGGCGACGCGGCAATCGCCGGCTGCCTGTCGCCGCTGTTCGGCAGCTACGCACCGGCCCTGACGATATCCTTCGAGGATACGCTCGACATCTACCGCCGCATCGTTGCCGAGCAGGCCGACGGTGTCGATCTGTTCCTGTGCGAGACCATGGCGTCGGCCGAGGAGGCGCGCGCGGCTGTCACCGCCGCGTCGGAAAGCGGCAAGCCGGTGTGGGTGTCGTGGACGCTCGCCGATCACGGCGCGCCGCGGCTGCGCAGCGGCGAAACCATAGCGGCGGCAGCAAGAGCTCTCGACGGCCTGCCGGTCGCAGCCAGGCTGATCAATTGCTGCCGGCCCGAAGCCATTGCTGCAGCGCTGCCCGAACTGATCGCTCTCGGCGGGCCGGTTGGCGCCTATGCCAACGGCTTCACCTCGGTCGAGGCGCTCAAGCATGGCGGAACGGTGGAAGTGCTGCACGCCCGCCACGACCTCGATCCGGATGCCTATGCCGACCAGGCGGTCGGCTGGGTCGAGGCCGGCGCCGACATCGTCGGCGGCTGCTGCGAAGTCGGGCCGCCTCATATCGCGGCCCTGCGCGACCGGCTCGAACACGCCGGCTACGAAATTTCGGGAGTAGCATAATGCCCAGACCGTCATCGCGCATTTCCGGCATCGTGCCTTCCGGCAAGGACGGCTGGGAGGTCCATTTCGCCGCCTGGACGCGCAAGCAGGCCGGCGAGGACATCATCATGCTGTCGGTCGGCGACCATGATTTCGACACGCCGACGCAGACGATCGAAGCCTGCGTGACCGCGGTTCGCGCCAGCAATCACCACTATACCCCGCTTGCCGGCATTCCGCGCCTGCGCCAGGCCATGGCGGCGGCCTCGACCGCCTGCACCGGCGTTACGACCAACCCCGACCAGGTCATCGCCACACCGGGCGGGCAGGCGGCACTTTACGCGGCGGTGCAGGCCGTTCTCGACCAGGGCGACCATGCCATTGTGGTGGCGCCCTATTACGCGACCTACCCCAACACCTTCAGTGCGGCGGGCGCCGATTTCACCGTGGTCGAGACACCCGCCGAGGATGGTTTCCAGCCGCGCGCCGCCGACATTCGCGCAGGACTTCGGCCGAACACCCGCGCCATCCTGATCAACACGCCGAACAACCCGACGGGTGCCGTCTATTCGCGCCAGCGGCTGGAAGAGCTGGCGCAGATCTGCCGGGAGCATGACCTCTGGCTGCTGTCGGACGAGGTCTATTGGACGCTGGGCGGCGGCGAGCACGTCTCGCCGCGTTCACTGCCAGGCATGGCGGAACGCACGCTGGTCATCAATTCCATGTCGAAGAGCCACGGCATGACCGGCTGGCGGATGGGCTGGCTGAGCGGGCCCGAACAGATGATCTCGCTGCTGACCAACCTCAATCTGGTGACCACCTACGGCCTGCCGGCGTTCATCAGCCTCGCTTGCGCCGAGGCGCTGGAAAACGGCTACGGCGTCAAGGAGATCGCCGAACGCTATGCCGCACGGCGCAGCGTCGTCCTCGATGCCATGCGCGGCATGAACAACATCACCGTGCGCGGCTCCGAAGGCGGCATGTATGTCATGCTCGATATCTCGGCTCTCGAGCCGGACGACGAGAAATTCGCCTGGGCTCTGCTCGACAAGGAAAAGGTCGGCGTCATGCCCGGCTCGAGCTTCGGCGAGGCCGCCGCCGGCCATATTCGCGTCAGCCTCTGCCAGCCCGAGGCGGTGCTTCTGGAAGCAACCCTTCGCTTGCGCCGCTTCGCGTCCAGCTACCGCCGCGAGGCCGCATGACCGTCCCGTCTGCCAAAACCATTCCTCCCAAGGCGAGGGCCGTCATCATCGGCGGCGGTGTTTCAGGCTGCTCGGTCGCCTACCATCTGGCCAAGCTCGGCTGGACCGACATCGTGCTGCTCGAGCGCAAGCAGCTGACATCGGGCACGACATGGCACGCCGCCGGCCTGATCGGCCAGTTGCGCGGTTCGCAGAACATGACACGGCTGGCGAAATATTCGGCCGACCTCTACGTCAGGCTGGAAGCCGAGACCGATGTCGGCACCGGCATGCGCCAGGTCGGTTCGATCACCGTGGCGCTGACCGAGGAACGCAAGCACGAGATTTATAGGCAGGCGTCGCTCGCCCGCGCGTTCGATATCGACGTGCGCGAGATTTCGCCAAACGAAGTCAAGCAGATGTACCCGCATCTTAAGTTTCCGATGTGGTCGGCGCCGTGCATCTGCCGCTCGACGGCCAATGCGACCCGGCCAATATCGCCATGGCGCTGGCCAAGGGTGCGCGCCAGCGCGGTGCGACGATCGTCGAGAATGTGAAGGTCACCAAGGTTCACACCAGGAATGCTTGCGTCACCGGCGTTTCCTGGATGCAGGGCGACGAGCAAGGCACGATCGAGGCCGATGTCGTCGTCAATTGCGCCGGCATGTGGGCACGCGAGCTTGGCGCCCAGAACGGCGTCAGCATCCCGCTGCATGCCTGCGAGCATTTTTATCTCGTCACCGAACCGATCCCCGGCCTGACCCGGCTGCCCGTGCTGCGCGTGCCGGACGAGTGCGCCTACTACAAGGAAGATGCCGGCAAGATGATGCTCGGCGCCTTCGAGCCGGTGGCCAAGCCGTGGGGCATGGACGGCATAAGCGAAGATTTCTGCTTCGACCAGTTGCCCGAGGATTTCGAACATTTCGAGCCCATCCTCGAAATGGGCGTCAACCGCATGCCGATGCTGGCCAGCGCCGGCATCCACACTTTCTTCAACGGCCCCGAGAGTTTTACGCCTGATGATCGCTATTATCTCGGCGAGGCGCCGGAGCTTTCCGGCTACTGGATGGCGACCGGCTACAACTCCATCGGCATCGTCTCCTCAGGCGGCGCCGGCATGGCGCTGGCGCAATGGATCAATGATGGCGAAGCACCCTTCGATCTGTGGGAGGTCGACATCCGCCGCGCCCAGCCGTTCCAGAAGAACCGCCGCTATCTCAGAGAGCGCGTCTCCGAGACGCTCGGCCTGCTCTATGCCGACCATTTTCCCTACCGGCAGATGGCGACCTCTCGGAACGTCAGGCGCTCCCCGCTCCATGAACATCTGAAGGCACGCGGCGCGGTGTTCGGCGAGGTTGCCGGCTGGGAGCGGGCCAACTGGTTCGCGCGTGAGGACCAGGAGCGCGAGTACCGCTATTCCTGGAAACGGCAGAACTGGTTCGACAACCATCGCGACGAACATCTGGCGGTCCGAAACGGCGTCGGCCTGTTCGACATGACCTCGTTCGGCAAGATCCGTGTCGAGGGCCGCGATGCCTGCGCCTTCCTGCAGAGGCTTTGCGCCAACGACATCGACGTGGCGCCGGGCAAGATCGTCTACTCCCAGATGCTCAACAAGCGCGGCGGCATCGAGAGCGACCTTACCGTCTCGCGGCTATCGGAAACGGCTTACTTCCTCGTCGTGCCGGGCGCCACGCTACAGCGTGATCTCGCCTGGTTGAAAAAACATCTCGCCGATGAATTCGTCGTCATCACCGATGTCACCGCGGCCGAGGCCGTGCTCTGCCTGATGGGCCCGGATTCGAGGAAGCTGATTCAAAAGCTGAGCCCGAACGATTTCTCCAACGAAACCAATCCGTTCGGAACGTTTCAGGAGATAGAAATCGGCATGGGGCTGGCCCGCGCCCATCGGGTGACCTATGTCGGCGAACTCGGCTGGGAGCTTTACGTCTCGACCGACCAGGCCGCACACGTGTTCGAGGCGATCGAGGCGGCCGGCGCCGATGTCGGCCTGAAGCTTTGCGGCCTGCACACGCTGGATTCCTGCCGCATCGAAAAGGCCTTCCGGCATTTCGGCCACGACATCACCGACGAGGACAATGTGCTGGAGGCAGGCCTTGGATTCGCAGTGAAGACTGCCAAGGGCGATTTTCTTGGCCGCGATGCCGTGCTGAGAAAAAAAGAAACCGGATTGAACCGGCGGCTGGTGCAATTCCGCCTGAAAGACACGCAACCCTTGCTCTTCCACAACGAAGCGATCCTGCGCGACGGCAAGATTGTCGGCCCGGTCACCTCGGGCAATTACGGCCATCATCTCGGCGGCGCTATCGGCCTCGGCTACGTGCCTTGCCAGGGCGAGAGCGAGGCGGATGTGCTGTCGTCTTCCTACGAGATCGAGGTCGCCGGCGAGCGCTTCGCCGCGGAAGTGTCGCTGAAGCCGATGTATGATCCGAAGGCGGAACGGGTGCGGATCTAGGGCGCCCTTCCCTTCTCCCCTTGTGGGAGAAGGTGGCCGAGCGAAGCTCGGTCGGATGAGGGGTGTTCCAGCTTGGCACCCCCGCACTCCGTCGAGCACCCCTCATCCGTCTCGGCGCTGCGCGCCGATCCACCTTCTCCCACAGGGGGAGAAGGAGATCTCCGCCAGCTCAAAACCGCTCCAGTTTCGCCCGCACTTTCGCAAGGAAAGCAGCCCGGCTCCGGGGTGTCGACGCATCCATCAGGTAGTGCGCCAGAAAGAATGTCCTGCAGCGGGTGGCGCAGAGCGCCCGCATGCCGCGCAGGATTGTCTTGCGTCCCGGCTGGCCGACGACGACGCTCCACCAGGTCGGTGCGCCGCAGGTCGTGATCACCCCGATCTTCGTCACATGCCTCACCAGCGAATGGATCCGTCCCTTGCCGGCCGGCAGTCGGAAGGCGACGTCGGTCGCCCACACCCGGTCGAGCCAGCCCTTCAGCATTGCCGGCAACCCGTACCACCATGTCGGATAGATGAAGAGGATTGCCTGGGCCCAGTTGAGATTTTCGAAATGCGGCTTGAGCGCCGGATCCTGCGGGGCGTGCTCGTTATAGAAGCGTCGCTCGTCGCAGCCCATGACCGGATCGAAATTTTCCGCATAGAGGTCGAGCAGCCGCACCTCCCAGCCTCTCGCCTTCAGCACCTCGATGGCACTATCCCGGATCGCGGCGCAAAAGCTTTCCGGAACCGGATGGCAATAAACCACCAGGACCCGCATCAGAAGGCATCCATGCTGGCGGCGACCTTCGCCGTAAATCCCTTCCGCGTTTCATCGGTCGACAGGTTCATCGAATAATGCGCAAGATACGACACCGAGGCGCCTGGCTTGACCGTCGCGCGCAACACACGCTTGACCAGCTTACGCGGCGGGTCGCCCATCAGCATGGCGTGGAGCCGGCTGCCACCATAGGTGGTGACCGCCGCCAGCTTGCGGATGTTGTGCAGCGACGGCTGCACCTTGCCATTGGCCAGCTTGAAGGAGACGCCGGGCAGGAAGACGCGGTCGAAAAAGCCTTTCAGGATCGCCGGATAGCCGTAGTTCCACACCGGAAACGACAGCACCAGCGCCTCTGCCCGCAGCAGGCGCTCGACATAGGGCGCTGCCGGATCACCGGCGCCGCGCTCGTCGTGATAACCGAGCCGCTCGGCCCGTGTCAGCCGCGGGTCGAAATCCTCGGTATAGAGATCGCAGTCGTCGACGGCGTGACCAGCGGCCGTCAGCCGCTCGACGATCGTCCGGTGCAGACCGGCGTTGAAGCTGGTTTCGACCGGGTGGGCATAGAGCACGAGGATTTTCACCGAAGACCTCGCAGGTCAGCGCGACAGCGCCACACGCTCGTCATCATTCACCCCGCCTTCTGCAACCCCTTGAACAGGAACGACTTGCCCGAGCGATAGTCATAGTCCGGGTTTTCCCAGGCGATCATCTTGCCGGGGTTGAGCAGCCCTTGCGGATCGGTTTCGCGCTTGAAGGCGAGCTGCACCTCGTCCGTCTGCTTCATGCCGCCCTCTTCCAGCGTGTAGCGGTGCGGATTGAAGACCCAGCAGCCATTGTCCTCGTGGATGCGGATGATCTCATCGAGCCGCTCGGCCGTGGTGAAGCGGACCAACGGCAGTCCGGCGACGCCGATCGCGCCGTCGAAGCGAATGAATTCGAGATGAACCGGCACCTCGTCGCCGAAGCGGTCGATCATCGCCTTGACGTAAGCGAGGTGATCCGGCGAGGGATAGCGGGTCTGCAGATAGGTAATATCAGGGTCGACCCTGATGGCGCGCAGCGTCGTGTGGTTCCAGGTCAGCTCATAGGCCGGCGGCAAGCCCTTGAGATCGGCCTCCTTGTCGGCGCGGAAGACGATCTCGCCCTTGCTGCGCGCCGTGAGGGCGACAAAGGCGTCCATCGCCTGCGGTACGATCATGCAGACGACGATGCTTTGCTCGCGCCTGAAAAACCGCTGGTGCCGCTTGAAATAGTCGTAAGGGATCGGCGCGGCGATCGGCGTGATCAGCTTCGCCAGGATGCCGTCCTGGATGGCGAGATCGTTGCCGAAGCCGGCCGCATCCATGAAATCGTCGAAGCCGACGATGACGTCGATCCAGTCATAAGCTGCGGTCAGCGGCATCTCGACCTCGGTGATGATGCCGTTGGTGCCGTAGGCATGCATCACCTTCAGCACCTCCTCACCGGCAAGATCCATGATGCGAGGCTCCGCCTCCATGGTCACGGTCCTGAGCCGGATGACGTTGCCGAGGTCGCGCAGCCCGCCCCAGCGGATCGAGCCGATGCCGCCCGAGCCGCCGGCGACGAAGCCGCCGATCGAAGCGGTGTTATAGGTCGACGGCGACATCCGAAGCTCCTGGCCGGAATGGGCGCGCGTCGCCCTGTCGATGTCGGCGAGGACGGCACCGGGACCGGTCACGACGCGGCCGGGCGCGATCGCCTTGATTGCGTTCATCTCGGCGAGATTGAGCACGACGCCGCCGGACAAGGGCATCGCCTGACCGTAATTGCCGGTGCCACTGCCGCGCGGCGTCACCGGAATGCCATGCCGGTGGCACGCGGCAAGCACGCGGATCACCTCGACTTCGGTCTTTGGCGTCACGATCAGGTCGCCGGTGACATGGTCGAGCTGTTGCTTCAGCACCGGGCTGTACCAGTAGAAATCGCGGCTCTTCTGCTGGATGATCGCCGGATGGTCGTCGATCTTCAGACCGTCGAGGTCGCGCTTCAGTGCCGAAATGTCCATCATTTCTCCATCAGATCGTCGAGTTCAGCATAGTCGGGCAATTGGCGCTCGATGGCGCGACCATCCCGCACCACGATGCGATCCGATTCGGGTCGCGACAGCAGTTCCGTCCAGTTCCGCCCCCTGAAGACGACGAAGTCGGCACCACCGCCGGCGGCAAGGGTGCCGAAACCGTCGAGCCGCATCACCCTGGCCGGCGTCGAAGTCACCACTTGCGGCCAGTCGCCGACCGGGTGATCGAAATGCAGGATACGCGTCGCCATGCGATAGACCTCCAGCACGTCGAGATCGCCATAGGCGTAGAACGGATCGCGGGTGTTGTCGGAGGCGACGGCGACGGGAATGCCGCGCGCTTTCATCTCGTGCAGCAGCGTCACGCCGCGCCAGCGCGGCGTGGTGTTGTCGCCGCGCCGGTCCTGCAGATAGAGATTGCACATCGGCAGCGACACCACGGCGAGCCCCGCCTTCGCCATCTTGTCCAGCGTGTCGAGCACGTCGAGATCGGGCTGGCGTGCCAGCGAGCAGCAGTGGCCGACGAGGATGTTTCCCTCAAACCCGTTCCACAGCGCCGCCTCGGCGATCTTCTTCAGCGAGATCGCCGAGATGTCGTCGGTCTCGTCGGCATGGAAATCGAGGTCGAGGCCATGCTTGATCGCCTGCGCGAAAACCCGATCGAGAAGCTCTTCCAGGTCCGGCAGCATATAGGTGACGACGCCAAGCACGCCGTTGGCCGCAGCGACGCGTTTGGCCAGGCTCTCGAACCATTTCTTGTCGCGTACGCCTTCGATGCCGAGCAGGCAGGCGGCCTGCAGCTCGATGCGGCCACGCCATTTCTCCCGTACCGTCTCGAACACCGGCCAGGAGATCTCCTCCTGCGGTGCGACGCTGTCGAGATGGGTGCGCAAAGCCCTGGTGCCGTGCGCGTAGGCGCAGCGCAGCGAAAAATCCATGCGGCGAGCGACGTCCTCGGGGCTCCAGCGGGCAGCACGGTCGGCGCCGGTGGCGTTCAGCGCACCCATGAAGGTGCCGTCCGGATTGGGTTTTCGAGGCCAGATATGGCCTTTGTCGATATGGGTGTGGCAGTCGACGAAGCACGGCATGACGATACGGCCGCCGAGGTCGACGGCGCCTGCGGGTGTATTGGACCGGCGATTCGCGACGATGCTGGCAATCCTGCCGTCGGCGACGGCGATGTCGGCGAGTGCAAAGCCGTCGCTGTCATAGGCAGCGGCAAGGTCCGGCGTCAAAGATGAATGAAGCCGGACGTTGGAAAGTACGAATTGGCCGGTTTCGGGAATAATTTCTGAGGTCATCGCTGCCCCTCATCTGCCTGCCGGCATCTTCTCCCCGTGAACGGGGAGAAGGGGGCTGACGGCAGCCTTGACGCTCGTTCTGCGACGCTGGTGGTTGGCGAAACCGCCGATGAAAGCGCCCTTCTCCCCGTCTCTATACGGGGAGAAGTGCCCGGCAGGGCGATGAGGGGCAGCGCCAACGACGAAAAGGACGCCAGGCAGTTTTTGCCTTGAACACACAACATCATCATCGCTCCTGCTTCAGCGCACTCTCGTGCCAGCGTCGCAGGATCAGGTGCGAGATCAGCGACAGCACCAGGAAGATCAAAATGCCGGTGAACGAGATCAGGATCAGCGCCGCAAACAGCCGCGGTGCGTTGAGCCGGTAACCGGCCTCGATGATGCGCGAAGCCAGCCCTGACGACTGTCCCTGGGCCCCGGCGACGAACTCCGCCACCACCGCGCCGATCAGCGACAGGCCGCCGGCGATCTTCAGCCCGCCGAGGAAATACGGCATCGCCGCCGGCAGGCGCAGATAGCGCAATTGCTGCCAGCGGGTTGCGCCGTTGAGCTTGAACATGTCGCGCAGGTTGCGGTCGACGGAGTTGAGGCCGAGCGTCGTGTTGGACAGAATCGGGAAGAAGGCGACGATCCAGGCACACAGCAGAAGCTTCGTCGTCTGGTTGTCGACATAGATGTTGATCAGCGGGAAGATCGCGACGATCGGCGTCACCTGCAGCACGATCGCAAACGGGAAGAACGACATCTCGACCCATTTCGATTGCGTAAACAGCACCGCCAGCCCGACACCGCCGATGACGGCCAGAAGCAGGCTGAGAAAGGTGATCCTGAGCGTCACCAGCAGCGAGGAGAACAGCAGCCCGGCATCGTCGAACAGCGTTTGCAGCACCACAGCGGGGCGCGGCAGGATATATTTCGGGATGTCGTTCCAGACGCAGATGCGGTCCCACAGCCAGATCGCCAGGACCATGATCGCCAGCGGCAGCAGCCATCGGCCGATCCGCTCGAGCCGCTCCTGGCGCACGCGACGCGCCTCCTCTGGATCCAGGGTTACGGCAGTATGATCAATGGCCGTCATGATGCGGTCCGGCGGTTGAGTTGATGGCGCCGATCAGCACATCGGACGCCTGGCGGCAGAGCGCGGCATAGGCGGGCGAGGTGCGGAAGGCTTCGTTGCGCGGATAGGACGCATCGATGGCGAGTTCTTTGAAGACCCTGCCCGGCCGCGCCGCCATGACGACGACGCGGCTGGAGAGGAAAACGCTTTCGAAGACGCTGTGGGTGACGAAGACGACGGTAAAACGCTCGTCCTGCCACAGTTCCAGAAGATCGTTGTTGAGCTTGAAGCGGGTGATCTCGTCCAATGCCGCAAATGGCTCGTCCATCAAAAGCACGCGCGGCTTGGTCACCATGGCGCGGGCGATCGAGACGCGCATCTTCATGCCGCCGGACAATTCGCGCGGCACGGCTTTCTCGAAGCCGGTCAGATGAACCCGCGCCAGCATCTCCATCACGACAGGCGCAGCCTTGGCCCGCGACATGCCCTTCAGCCTGAGCGGCAGCCAGACATTGTCGAAGACGTCGGCCCACGGCAGCAGCGTCGGTTCCTGGAAGACGAAGCCGATGTCAGAGCGATCGGCAGCGCTGCTGCCGCGCCAGTCGAGCAGGCCGGAGGTCGGCGTTGCAAGACCGGCGATGAGGCGCAAGGCCGTTGACTTGCCACAGCCGGACGGGCCGAGAAGGCTGAGGAAGTCGCCTTCCCGGATCGTCAGGTCGACGTCGCTGAGCGCTGTCACGCCGTTGGAAAAGACTTTGCCGACGCCGCGCAGCGCCAGCAGCATCGGACCTTTGCCCGATGCGCTTGCCGGCGCTTGCGCCACTTTCTCCTGCATCATGCCCGGGTGCTATTTCTTCAGGTCGATCCCGACGCCCTTGTTGACGAAGGCCAGTGTGTAGGACTTTTTGATGTCGACGTCGGCCGGCACGACCTTGGCCTTGACCATCTTGTCGTAGAAGCTCTGGATGCGCGCGTCGGTCATCGCGCCGATGCCGAGTTTTTCCGTATCGCCGGAATCGACGATGCCGAATTTCTTCATCTGCTCGATCGAGAACGCGATCTGCTCGTCGCTGATGTCGGGGTTGTCCTTCTTGATCGCCGCGTTGGCGGCAGCGTTGTCGCCGTAGAGATAGTTGTACCAGCCCTTGGCCGAGCCATCGACAAAGCATTGAACCACCTCCGGCCGCTTGTCGATCGTTGCCTGCATGGTCTCGATCGTCGTCGCATAGGTGTCGAAGCCGTAGTCGGCGAGCAGGAACAGATTGGGCTGGAAGCCGCCTTCCTTGGCGACGGCGAAGGGCTCCGAGGTCACGTAGCCTTGCTGGATCGACTTCGGATTGGCGATGAAAGGTGCGGGGTTGAACGTATAGGGCACGCGCTTGGCCGGATCGAAGCCGAACTCCGTGATCATCCACTGGAAGTAGCTCTGTGCACCTTCGTCGCCAATAATGTACTGGTCCGCATTCTTCAGATCCTCCCATCTGTCGAGCCCCTGACCCGGATGGCTCATGATCACCTGCGGCTCTTTCTGGAACGAGGCGGCGACGACGCGCAGCGGAATCTCCTGCTGCACGGCATCGAAGGCCTGCAGCATGTTGCCGCCCATGTAGAAGTCGATCTTGCCGGCAAGCAGCAGCGGCCGGCCGCTGACCTGCGGTCCACCTTGCATGATCGTCACGTCGAGCCCGCAGGCGGCATAGGTGCCATCAGCCACCGCCTGATAATAGCCGCCGTGCTCGGCCTGGGCGAGCCAGTTGGTGCCGAAGGTGATCTTCTCGTTTGCTGCCGCGTTCAGCGTGCTTGCGGCAAGCAGCACGATCGCGCCAGCCGAAATCTTGAGTTTTCCGTCCATTCACACCACCCTCAGTTGACTCCGGCGCGCCGCGCGCCGGGCTCGACACCATCGATCGAAGAAGCAAGACACATGCCATCGCCCGGACCGCCCGCCTTGCGCAACAGTGGGGCGCGAAAGCCGGACGGGTCATGCCGTACCGGGGGCATCGTGCCTATTTTTTGAACGCCTGTCCATAATCGCCCTGATAGTATGCACTGCATCTTGAAGGCTCGCCTGATCCGGCTTTACGCTGGCAGTCAGACCGGAGATTTTCATGTTCAAATTCCTGACGCCGAAGTCGATCAAGCCGCCCTTTGCCCGCTACAGCCATGGCGTCGAGGTGCCGCCCGGCAAGCGGCTGGTGCTGTGTTCTGGCCAGGTCGCCATCACTGTGGACGATCAGATCCCGGAGGATGCCGGCGCGCAGGCCGAGCTCTGTTTTCAAAACATCGCAGCGATTCTCGGCGACGCCGGGCTTGGACTTTCCGACATCGTGCGCATCAACGCCTATGTCACCGATCGCGTCTTTCTGAAACCCTATATGAACGTTCGCGATCGCCTGTTCACCAGCCCGGCGCCGGCATCGACGCTAATGATCGTGTCCGGCTTCGCGCGGCCGGAATTCAAGGTCGAGATCGAGGTCGTCGCGGCAGGGTGAGGAGCCGGCTGGAATCGACAGGCCGTTGATCTCCAGTTACACGACAAAGGCTGGTGCTGCCCCTCATCCGCCTGCCGGCACCTTCTCCGCGTATAATGACGGGGAGAAGGGAAGCGCTCCAACGCTGGCGCCCCCCTCTCCCCGTCTCTATACGGGGAGAGGGTACGGGTGAGGGGCAGCGCCAACGCCGCCAGTTTGCTCGAGGTTTCAAAATGACCGTTGCAACGAAACGCGTGTGGTGGGGCGACTATCGGACCACAGAATACGCCACCATCGACCCGGAGGCGACAATCGCAGTTCTGCCGGTGGCGGCGATCGAACAGCACGGGCCGCATCTGCCGGTTTCGACTGACACCTCGATCATGAACGGCATGCTCGAAACGGTGATCGCGCGCCTGCCTGGCGATCTCGACATCCGCATCCTGCCGGTCCAGGCGGTGGGCAAGTCGAACGAGCACCTGCATGCGCCGGGAACCCTTACATTGCCGGCGGCGACCTTGATCGAGGCCTGGACCGAGCTTGGCCTGTCGGTCGCACGGGCCGGGTTAAGGAAGCTGATCGTCGTCAACTCGCATGGCGGCAACGAGGAGATCATGGGCATCATGACGCGAGAATTGCGCGTGCGGGCAAAGATGCTGGCGGTGAAGACGAGCTGGCAGCGCTTTGGCCGGCCGGCCGGCTTGTACACCGAGCTTGAGGATAGCCACGGCATCCATGGCGGCGATGTCGAGACCTCGCTGATGCTGCATTTCCGGCCGGATCTCGTCGACATGGCAAAGGCCGACAATTTCGTGTCCAACGTCGCCCGCGCCGAAAAGCAATTTTCGCTGCTGCGCCACACCGGAACGCACGCCTTCGCCTGGATCGCCACCGATCTCAACCCGAACGGCGTGGTCGGCGACGCCAGCATTGCAACGGCCGAAAAGGGCCGGCTGACCGCCAACCATCAAGCCGACGGATTCATCAGCCTGTTGAAGGACCTGCGCAAGGCCAAGCTTGCAGATTGGCTGGCCTAGGAGGCTTTTCGCCAGCGCCGCGCCGCCCCTCACCTGCCTGCCGGCATCCTCTCCCCGTAAACGGGGCGAGGGGCGCCCTCATCAATGTTTTCGCCAATCGCCGGCATTGCAAAAAAAGCGCCAGCGCTGCGGCCAGCCCCTTCTCCCCATCACTATACGGGGAGAAGATGCCGGCAGGCAGATGAGGGGCAGCGCCGACGTCGCCAATACCTGCAGCGATCACAGCACGAGTAGGTTGCTTGGTGGCTTGATGGATAAACAACTGTCCTCAAGACTAGGAATCAGCCGTCGATCTTCAACTCGAAAGGCGTGCCTTCGAAGGCCTCGGCGCCGCGCCCGATCGCCCGGATCGCACCGGTCATGCGGCCGTTGCGATCGAGCAGCGCGTCGGCGACCGCGATCAGCCGCGGGTTGGGTGTGGCCGTGGGCGACAGTGCACGCAGCGTCTGAGCCAACTCGACCTCGCAGCGCTGCGGCGCCAATGCCGCCGCGATGATGTAGGCCGAGGCCGTCGACCGGCTGATACCGGCATAGCAATGCACGACCAGCGGCCTTGCACGATCCCATCGGCGCGCGAAATCGAGCAGGTTGCGAACATGCTCCTCACCCGGCATGGTCATGCCCTCCTGCGCCACCGCGATATCGTGCATGACCAGGTGCAGATGGTTCTCCCGGGCGATCGACGCCGGCCGCGTCACCTCGGTGCCGGCAGCCAGCAGCGAAAGCAGCCGCTCGGCCCCGGTCTTCGCGACGGTTTCCTCGATTTTCGACAGCGAACAGACATGGATCATTGGTTGAGCTCCCAGTGCATGTCGCGCAAAAGTGCGCAGCGGTTTTGCGATAACGACATGCATAAAAACAAGAACTTAAAGCGCGTCGCATGAGTCCGTTCAATTGCGACGCGCTTTAGGCTCCATCGTCGCGCTGTTGCGACCAGTCGGCAAGAGCCGATTTGAGCCGCCGCCATTCCTCGTCAGGTCCCGGCAGCCCGGCGCGCAGCACCTCCGGCCGGCCGGGAAAATGCCGAAGCAGGATGCCGCGCTCGCCAAGCGCCGAAAACAGACCGGCGGCGTCCGCCAGCCTGACATAGCGGAACAGGGTGGTGCCGCCGGCAACAGCAACGCCGAAGCGGCCGAACAGCGCATCGAGCCGCGCTGCATCCCTGGCCAGACGGTGCCGCATCTCGACCTGCCAGCCGCTGTCGGCAATCGCACGGATGCCATATTCGAGCGCCGGACCGGCAACCGCCCACGGCCCGAACTGCGCCTCCAGCCGTTCGACCGTCAGTGCGTCGGCCAATGCAAAGCCGAGCCGCAGGCCGGCAAGGCCAAAAAACTTGCCGAAGGAGCGCAGCACGACGATGCCGCCATGCTCGACATCGCCGGCCAGGCTCTCGCCAAGCGGGCCGACATCCATGAACGCCTCGTCGACGACCAGCAGCCCGCCTCTGGCGCGCAATCGTTCGGCAAGCGCAAGCAGCTTCTTGCGCTCGACGATGCGACCGTCCGGATTGTTGGGGTTGACGACGATGGCAAGGTCGGCTCCTGCCAGGGCCTCGAAATCGTCGATCTCCGTCACCGCATGGCCGGCGATTGCCGCTGCCCGCTGATGTTCGGCATAGGTCGGCCCGAGTACTAGCGCCTTGCCGGGGCTGACCAGCGAAGCGACGCGCGGCAACAGGATCTGCGTGCCCGGCGCTGCCACCACATTGGCCGCCGACGGCGCGCCATAGGCGCTTGCCGCGACATCGGCCAGATCACGGACCCGCGCAGCTTCCGGCAATCTCGATAGGGCGGTGGCGGGCAGCTCGAAAAACGGATAGGAGTGCGGATTGATACCGGTCGAGAGGTCGACGAAGGGCTGCGGCGCATGCGGAAAAAGCGCCCTCGCCCGGCCAAGGCTTCCGCCGTGATCCACCACCGCCGCCGCTCCATCAAGAGACTTCATGTCGATCCTGATCGCTTTCCTGTCACTGCTTGTTGAATTCGCTGTCGGCTATCCCAGCTGGCTGCTCGGCGCCATCGGCCATCCCGTCACCTGGTTCGGCAGGCTGATATCCTTTCTCGACCGCAGGCTCAACCGCGATACTGATTCCGACGCCCTGCGCCGCCGGCGCGGTGTTCATGCGCTGCTGATCATCGTGCTGGTGCCGGCCACCATCGCTTTCGCGGTGGAAACCATGCTTGCGGGCATTCCAGCCGGATTGATCCTCACCGCGCTCCTGGCGACATCGCTGCTGTCGCAGAAGAGCCTGGCCGAGCATGTCGAGGCGGTGGCTGACGGACTCGACAATGGCGGACTCGACATCGGTCGTGTTGCCGTCTCGCAGATCGTCGGCCGCGATCCGGAAAAGCTCGACAGAGCCGGTGTCTGCCGCGCGGCGATCGAAAGCCTGGCCGAAAATTTTTCCGACGGCGTCGTCGCGCCGGTCTTCTGGATCGGCGTCGGCGGGCTGGCCGGCGGCGTCGCCTACAAGGCCGCCAACACCGCCGATTCGATGATCGGCCACCGCACGCCGCGCCATGAGGCTTTCGGCCGGGCGGCGGCGCGCTTCGACGATCTGATCAACCTGCCGGCGTCGCGGCTGACCGCGCTGCTCATCGTGCTGGCCGCCTTCCTCGTCAAAGACGCCGATGCCGGCAACGCCTGGCGCACCGTGCGGCGCGACGCGAAAAAGCACCGCTCGCCCAATGCCGGCTGGCCTGAAGCAGCGATGGCCGGCGCGCTCGGCCTGGCCCTGGCCGGGCCGCGCTCCTACGACGGCGTCATGGTCGACGACGCGTTCATGGGCGAAGGCGGCCGCCGCGATGTCGAGAGCGTGGACATCAGACGAGCGCTAAGACTCTATCAGGTTGCCGACTTTCTGCTGATGGGACTGTTCGGCTTGCTGTCGGTGATCGTCATCGTTGCGTGACGTCGAACAAATATGTGCTGCTTCAGGGCAATCGCTTCAGGTTGGCGCCGCCCCTCATCCGCCTGCCGGCACCTTCTCCCCGTATAGTGACGGGGAGAAGGGGCTTGCCGCGACCCTCAGCACCCTTTACGCAACGCTGGAGATTGGCGAAATCCTCTGCGAAGTCGTCCTTTCTCCCCGTCACTATACGGGGAGAAATGCCCGGCAGGGCAATGAGGGGCGGCGCAGAGATCGACGATTAGCCATTTCAACATGAGTTGGATGCATCATCTGCCCGAAGCATTGCGTTGCCCCTCGCGCGGGCAAACCTTTCAGAACTCTATGCCCTGCTGCGCTTTCACGCCGGCGGAAAAGTGATGCTTCGTAACTCCCATCTCGGTGACCAAATCGGCCGCCTCGACCAGCGCCGGCTTGGCGTTGCGGCCGGTGACGACGATATGCAGGTTTTCGCGCCGGCCCTTCAGCGCCGCCACCACCGTGTCGAGATCGAGATAGTCGTAGCGCAGCGCGATGTTCAACTCGTCGAGCACCAGAAGGCTAATCGATGGATCGGCCATCAGCTCGAGCACCTTGGCCCAGGCAGCCTCGGCGGCGGCGATGTCGCGCTTCAAATCCTGCGTTTCCCAGGTAAAACCCTCGCCCATCGTGTGCCAGACGACCCGGTCGCCGAAAGCGGCAAAGGCGTCCTTCTCGCCGGTATGCCATTTGCCCTTGATGAACTGGACGACGCCGACGCGCCTGCCGTAGCCGAGCATCCTCAGCGCCAGCCCGAAGGCGGCAGTGGTCTTGCCCTTGCCGGGCCCGGTGTTGACGATCAGCAGTCCCTTCTCGACCGTCTTGGCCGCGACCTCGGCGTCCTGCACCGCCTTGCGCTTGGCCATCTTGGCGCGGTGGCGTTGCTCGTCCCTGTCATCGATATCGGTCATATCACTTCACCTTGAGCGGCAGTCCCGCCACCATCAGCAGCACCGTGCCGGCGACGGCGGCGACCTGCTGGTTGAGCCGGCCGGCGGCATCGCGAAACCGGCGGGCAAGCGCATTGTCAGGCACGATGCCCTGGCCGACCTCGTTGGAAACCACGAACCACGGGCCGCGCGGCCGCGACAGCACATCCGCCAGCCCTCGGCATTCGGCCTCAATGTCGCGTTCGGCCAGCATATGGTTGGACAGCCACAGCGTCAGGCAGTCGATCAGGACAGGCCGGCCGTCAGGCAGCGCCCCGATCGCGCCGACGAGATCGAGCGGCGCATCGATCGTCGTCCAGCCGTCGCAACGCCGCGCCCGGTGCAGCGCGATGCGTTCGTGCATCTCGTCGTCATAGGCTTGCGCCGTGGCGATGTAGGTCCACGGCGCTGGACAGGCCGTCACCAGGCTTTCGGCATGCGCGCTCTTTCCCGAGCGTGCACCGCCGACGACCAAGGTCAGCTTGCTGCCTGGAGCAGCGCGATCAGGCAAGGCTATCGCGCAGGCCGGTTGCGGTGCCGGTCAAGCGGCCGCGCACCAAGCCGACGACAGCGCCGAGCACCAGCCAGAACACCAGATTGGTCAGCGTCACCGCCACCACGAACTGGTGGTGCAGGCCTTCCGGGATGGGCGATTCGAAACTGTCGGGCTGCGGCGCGCCGACAATATGCGGCGCGACGATCAACGCTACGGCAAGAAGGGCCAGCGGCAGCGATTTGCGAAAGGCGAGCAGCCCGAGACCGGCAGCCGTCGCCACCACGGTCGCCGTCCACCAGATCTGGCGCTGGGCGAAATCGGCCGCCGGCATCGCCGGCAGTTCGGGCGGCAGGCCGAGGTTCGGGGCCAGCGTGAACACGGCGAAGCCGGCAAGGCCCCAGAACAGGCCCTGTCGCCAATTGCCGATGCCGCCGGCGAATTCCGAAGCGGCGACCAGGATCAGCGCAAAGCCGATGCCGGTGACGACGTTGGCAACGACGTTGAAAGCGAAGCGCTCGAAGCCATCGGCCGGCGCCCAGCCTTCCTCTTCCGCGGTGGCTGCTTCAGCCGGCACGGCGCTGCTCATGGCATTGCTGCCTGCTGCGGCCGGCGCCAAACCATGGTCATGCGTGTGACCACCGCCGGCCTGTTCGTAGACTTCTGCCTTGAGGATGAGTGGCACGGTGGCGTAGGCCTGCATGCAGGCCAGAACGACGCCGGCCACTAGCCCTGCGATCGCCGCGATGAACACGACGTTGCGAAACAGTGTCATGGTGTCAGCCCCTCGTCAGTGGCAGGGAAAGCCCATCGAATGGCGATAGTCGTGAGCGGCATTGTGGACCGCATCGATATGCGAGAAGCCGACAAAGCCCATGACGAAAACGCCGAGAAATGCAGCAAGCGCCAACTGCACAAAGCGCGACTGCGAGGAGACGGAAGCGCCGAGCGAGACGGAAGCGGTATTCATGTCTTGTCCTTTCGCCCTCCACCCGAGGGCATAGAAGTCAGTTCTCCTGTCGCCGGCAGGTCTCCTGGCTCGCGGATCAGCGCCCTTCCCCACCTTCCCGAAGAAGCTCTTCCCGAAGAAAATCTTCAGTGGCATATGGAGAGGACTACCGCACACAGTTGCGGGGGCAGCCACGGCATCGGGCGAATTTTGCCCCTACCGCATTCCCTCTTGGTTCCAAAACGGAACCGACGACGGCTGCGACTATAGGCAGAATCGCCGCGCCCGGCAAACCAAATTCCGCCAGCTAGCAGCGCGAATGCGCCGTGCCGGCAGACCAGCTTGGTTCCTCGACGCCGCGATCTTGACAGGTTGAAAGCCGATCGTCCGCGCTGCCCCGGGGCGCTGTCATCGATGGTTTCGCCAATCACCAGCGTTGCAAGAAGGGCGCCGGCGTTGCGGCCAGCTTCTTTCGCCCCGTTTACGGGGAGAAATGCCCGGCAGGGCAATGAGGGGCGGCGCCGGCCTCGACCACTGGCTGCGAGCGGCATACGGCGCTTTAGCCTAAGCCCTGGGCATCAATGGGCCCTGTCTTCTTTTGTCCGGGGCAACCATGATAGTCGTCTTGCAGCACTGAATCAGAATTGCGAGACCATGACCATTCCTACGCCGGCCGTTCAGGACCGATCCAGGCGCATCATCGCCATCGACGTAGCCCGCGGCATCGCTTTGCTTGCCATGGCGAGCTACCATTTCACCTGGGATCTCGAATTCTTCGGCTACACCGATCCCGGCCTGACCGCCTTTGGCTGGTGGAAATTCTACGCGCGCTGCATCGCTTCGACCTTCCTGTTCCTGGTCGGCGTCAGCCTGTTCCTCGCCCATGGCAAGCAAATCCGCTGGAACGGCTTCTGGAAACGCTTCGCCATGGTCGGCGGGGCGGCGCTCGCCATATCGGCCGCCACCAGGCTTGCCACACCCGACAGTTTCATCTTCTTCGGCATCCTGCACGAGATCGCGCTCGCCAGCCTGCTCGGCCTGGCGTTTCTGCGGCTGCCGGCGCTGCTGACGCTGGTTGTCGCAGCTTTCGTCATCACCGCGCCGCTCTACCTCAGGTCCGAGATCTTCGATCATCCGGCCCTGTGGTGGGTCGGCCTGTCGGCAACCAACCCGCGCTCCAACGATTATGTCCCGCTGTTTCCATGGTTCGGCGCTGTGCTTGCCGGCATCGCAGCGGCAAAGCTTGCCTTCGCCTCCGGCATGCTGACGCGGCTGGCGGGCCTAACGCCCGGCCGCTGGACTAATCCGCTGGTCTTTATCGGCCGGCACAGCCTCGCCTTCTATCTGATCCACCAGCCGGTGCTGATCGGCTCGGTCTGGCTGATTTCGCAAGTCATGCCGGCAGCCGTCGAAACCAGGCAGGTCACCTTCCTGAAAGAATGCCAGGCATCGTGCGAGCAATCGCGCGACACGGAGTTCTGCAGCAGCTATTGTGTCTGCATGCTCGATACGCTCGAGGGCGAGGCCACGCTTGATCGGCTCTACCGCAACGACCAGGCTGCGGAATGGAAGGCGCATCTCGACGAGCTCGCCGGCGCCTGCACTGCCAAGGCCGACGGCACTTTGATGGAGGGAGGAGCACAATGACCGACCATCAGCAGAAACCGGGCCAACAGAAACCGGGACAGCAAAAACCGGGGTTTATACCGTGGCCGCCGCTGATCTATGTCGCGGCCATCGCCGTCAGCATCGCGCTTGGCTTGCTTTATCCGCTGCCATGGATCGGCGGCCTTTTGGGCGACATCCTGTTCGCGGCCGGCTGGGTGGCATTGTTCGGCGTCGTCGCACTCTGGTTCACGGCGATCCGCATCATGATCCGGGCAAAGACGACGCTCCACCCGAACGCCGTGCCGGACCATCTGGTTACATCGGGCCCCTTCGCCGTCAGCCGCAATCCGATCTATCTGGCCAACACGCTGCTGATGATCGGCGTTGCCCTTATCTCGGGGAACGTATGGTTCCTGCCGCTGGCGATCATCGCCGCCTTCGCAACGCAGAAAATGGCGATCGAGGGCGAGGAAAAAGTTCTAGCAACGAAATTCGGCAAGAAATACCGGGATTACGCAAAAAGGGTGCGCCGCTGGATTTGAGGCGGCAACCGGAGCGGAGCGTACACTTGAGTAGGTGAGCATCAGAAGCGCAGAAAGCCACGCTGGCTGGCCGCCAGAGTAGAATTATCAAAAAGGCCGATCAGGTGTTGACGCCAAGCTCCACCAGCCGCTCGACGCAGGACTCTTCGGCCTGGTCGAGTTCGGCCAGGGTCTCTTCGAGATCGCGGCGCTTCTGGCGCAGATCCTCGCGCTTTTCCTCGATGCGCTTGATCATCAGATTGAGCTGACCGACCTCGCCGGGCGGCTCC
Source organism: Mesorhizobium sp. WSM4847 (assembly GCF_055811335.1). Lineage (NCBI taxonomy): Bacteria > Pseudomonadati > Pseudomonadota > Alphaproteobacteria > Hyphomicrobiales > Phyllobacteriaceae > Mesorhizobium > Mesorhizobium sp. WSM4847. The sequence goes on from NZ_JBVVPY010000008.1 coordinate 172,280, forward strand.
TTGTACATCTGGATGATTTCGCGGATCTCGTTGATCGAAAAGCCGAGCCTCTTGCCGCGCATGATCTGGCGGATGAGATGCCGGTCCGACGGGCGAAACAGCCGCGTGCGGCCGCGCCGCACCGGCTGCACCAGCCCCTCGTCCTCGTAGAAGCGCAGCGTCCGCGTCGAAACATCGAATTCGCGGGTCAGTTCGGTTATCGAATAATATTCCCGCATCATCACTCCAAATGCCCGGCCGCGCTGCGAGTTCCAACCATGCGGCCTCGCTATCCGCACGCGTGTCAGAATCGGCCAGAGGCTGGTCCAAATCTCGCATGGCATTTACGTAAAAGTCAATTGAGCGGGCGTCGCTCACACGCCGAACCACCATGTGGCGAGGCCGAGAAAGGCAAAGAAGCCGACGACGTCGGTGACCGTCGTGACGAAAACCGCCGAAGCCACGGCCGGGTCGATCTTGAACCGGTCGAGCAGCAGCGGGATCAGGATGCCGGCAAGTGCGGCCACGAACATGTTGATGATCATCGCCGCGGCGATGATGCCGCCCAGGTTGGGATCGCGGAACCAGGCGGCGGCGACGATGCCGATCAGGATGGCGAAGATGATGCCGTTGATGAAGCCCACCCCCATCTCGCGGCGAATGATGCGGCCGGCATTGTAGATGTCGAGGTCCCTGGTCGCCAGCGCCCGCACCGTGACCGTCATGGTCTGCGAGCCGGCATTGCCGCCCATGCCCGCCACGATCGGCATCAGCACGGCCAGCGCCACGATGTGCTCGATCGTGCGGTCGAACAGGCCGATCACCGAGGCCGCCAGGAACGCCGTCAAAAGGTTGACGAGCAGCCACGGAACGCGCGAGCGCGAGGTCGAAAGGATGCTGTCCGACAATTCTTCGTCGCCGACACCGCCCATGCGCAGCAGATCCTCCTCGGCTTCCTGCTGGATGACGTCGACCACGTCGTCGATGGTCAGCACGCCGACCAGCCGCTCGTTCTCGTCGACGACGGCAGCGGAGAGAAGGTCGTATTGTTCGAATTCGCGCGCCGCCTCCTCCTGGTCCATCGTCGCCGGAATGGCGTGCCTGGTCTCATGCATGACCTCTTCGACCTTGATCGAGCGCTTGGTGCGCAGGATCTGGTCGAGGTCGATGGCGCCGAGCAGCTTAAAGCTCGGATCGATGACGAAAATCTGGCTGAAGCGGTCGGGAAGGTTGTTGTCCTCGCGCATGTAGTCGATGGTCTGGCCGATCGTCCAGAATGGCGGCACCGCGACGAACTCGGTCTGCATGCGGCGACCGGCAGTCTCTTCGGGATAGTCGAGCGAGCGGCGCAGCCTGATCCGCTCGGTGAACGGCAGTTGCGACAGGATCTCGTCCTGGTCTTCCTTTTCGAGATCCTCGAGAATGTAGACCGCGTCGTCGGAATCGAGGTCCTGGACCCCCTGGGCAATCTTGGCGTTGGGCAGGCTGTCGACGATGTCGCGGCGGATAGCCTCGTCGACCTCGGTCAGCGCGGAAAAATCGAAGTCGGCGCCCAACAATTCGACCAGCGCGCGGCGCTGTTCTGGATGAAGCGCCTCGATCAGGTCGCCGAGTTCCGATTGGTGCAGGTCGTCGACTTCACGCTTTAGCGTCAGCGTGTCGCGATCGGCGATCGCGGCACCGATCTGGGCAAGGAACGACGATAGAATGGCGCCGTCCTCGCCATAGATGTCGGCGCTGTCCTCAGCGGTCCTGGCGCCGGTCGTCTGTTCGTCCTGGCCTTCCACAAGCGCCTCCCGCCATTCAGAATTCCGGAAAAGCTGCGTGTCAGGTCTAGCGCATGACTATGAAAATCGGAATCGATTTCCAGAAAGGATCATGAGCAGCGTCAAATTGCTACAGCGTCTGTCAGATTTCGAAGTCGATGTCAGCCGGCGCAATCATCCACCAATCGCACAACGTCTTCGGCTCTCCCATAAGCGTCGCGCCGAGGCTCCTCGGTATGTTCCCTATCGGCGTCTCTGGGGGCTACCATTGCGGGCGGAGTCAATATTCTCACCGACGTGCCACCAGCCTGGCGGCCGCCTGGCGCTTTCGACATTTGCGGATGGCGGCTGGAAACCTTATATAACCCAACTTGTGCATGCTGCGGCGTGCGCAGATCAATCGTAGAGAAGGATACAGATGCCGGACTCGGATGCGGCGATACCTCGAATTGCTCTCATTTCAACCCACGGCTACGTAGCAGCCAACCCGCCACTGGGCGCGGCCGATACCGGCGGACAGGTGGTCTATGTCCTGGAACTTGCCAAAAAGCTGGCCCAGTTGGGTTATGCCGTCGATATCTGGACGCGACGATTTGAAGACCAGCCTCCTGTCGATGAAGTGGCCGACGGGGTTCGCGTCCTGCGTGTCGCCTGTGGCGGACCCAATTTTATTCCGAAGGAATATCTCCACCGCCACCTTCTCGAGTGGTGTGAAAACGCGCTGCGCCTGATTCGCCGGGAAAATCTCTCCTACGACTTCATCAACAGTCACTACTGGGATGCCGGCGTGGCGGGGCAGCGGCTGTCCGAAGCGCTCAATATCCCGCACATCCATACGCCGCATTCGCTTGGCATATGGAAGCAGCGCCAGATGAAGACCGACTACCCTGACAAGGCCGATACGTTCGAGGCCGAGTTCAATTTCAGCGAGCGCATAAAGCACGAGACGATCATCTATCGAAGCTGCGCCATGGTGATCGCAACAACGCCGCCGCAGGTCGACATGCTGGTCGAGGACTACAGCCTCGAGCGCGACCGCGTGCACATGATCCCGCCCGGTTACGACGACAACCGGTTCTTCCCCGTCAGCGAGGCGTCTCGTCGGTTGATCCGCCATCGGCTCGGCTTCGAAGGGCGAACGGTCCTAGCGCTCGGCCGGCTCGCCACCAACAAGGGCTACGACCTGCTGATCGATGCGTTTTCCGTGGTGGCGCCGCGTGTGCCGGATGCGGTCCTGAGGCTCGCTGTCGGCGGCGAGAACATGGACGAGCAGGAACAGAAGATCCTCAACCAGCTCAAGCAACAGGTCGAACAGCTAGGCTTGCAGGATCGTGTCGTCTTCTCCGGCTATGTTGCCGACGAGGACCTGGCCGACACCTATCGGGCGGCGGACATGTTCGTCCTGTCGAGCCGCTACGAGCCGTTCGGCATGACCGCGATCGAGGCAATGGCTTGCGGAACGCCGACCGTGGTTACGATCCATGGCGGCCTCTATCGCGGGATCAGCTATGGCCGGCATGCGCTTTTTGGCGATCCGTTCGACAAGGAAGATCTCGGCATCACCATCGTCAAGCCGATGAAGCACCAGCGCCTCTACGGCCGTCTGGGCCGCATGGGCGCGCACAAGGCGCGCAGCCTGTTCACCTGGACAGGCATCGCGCAGCAACTGGTCAGCCTTGTCGAAGGACGTCCGGTGCTGAAGGCGGTCGACGACCATGATTGGGACGAGCCGTGGAACGACGGCGATTGAAACCGATCGCGCTTTTGTCGAGTGATCTCGACGGGACCCTGGCTGGCGATGCGCCGGCGACGTCACGCTTTCGGTTGAAATGGGAGGCGCTCGATCCCGAGCACCGGCCGGTTCTCGTTTACAACAGCGGTCGCCTGGCCGACGATATCTTGAACTTCGTCGACGAAGTCGCCCTGCCGGCGCCGGACTATGTGATCGGCGGTGTCGGCACGATGCTCGCCGGTCCGCGGCACACCTCGCTCCCCGCACACTTTACTGATTTGGGGCATTTTACCCAAAGATTTTCGGAAGGCTGGTCGCTTGAAAAGATCGATGCGGTGCTCGGGTCGCTCAAAGACACCGTCCGCCAACCCGACGGCTATCAGCACGCCTTCAAATCGAGCTGGTACCTGCTCGACGCAAGTCCGGAAGCCCTTGCCAGCATCGAGCGTGCTTTGGCCGAGGCCGGCCTGTCGGTGACGATGGTTTATTCGAGCGGACGCGATCTCGACATCCTGCCGCGCTCAGCAGACAAGGGCCAGGCGCTGGCCTGGCTCTGCAATGAGCTCGGCATCGGCCTCGATGAGGTGGTCGTCGCCGGCGATACCAACAATGATCGCAGCATGTTCGAGCTGCCCGGTGCGCGCGGGATTGTCGTTGCCAATGCCCTTCCCGAACTGCTTGACATGGCGCGGGCCAACCCGCTGATCTACAGCGCCAAGGGACAGTTCGCCCTTGGCGTCGTCGAAGGCCTCGTTCATTGGTCGGTGTTTGCGGACGCCCGATCCTGAGCTGGAAATATTTATCTCGTTGTCACGGTTTGAGGGCCCACACCGTCGCGTGTAGAATGGCGCCAGTTTCGGCGATGAGACGTGCCGATTGCACCGGCTCAAACCCGCTGATCCGTTTCGTGCCGGCCCAACGACCGCGATCCGCAAAAACCTCGATCGATCCGTAGTCGAGGAATATCCGCAGCCGTTTTGGACGGGCTCCCTTGGCAATATAGTGAGGGGATGCCGCTGCGTCGTCTCCATGACGAATGGCAAGTCCCTCGTCATCGACGACAACCTCGAGCCGGACGGTTGGATGTTGCAGCTTCAAGTGGAAATGGGCACCCGGGTTTTCCAGCTCGAACAGGATTTCGACGGCGCCGTTGATAAAGCTTACCTGCTCTCCGGCTGCGAGGCGTGTCCGGTCCAGAATATGGCTCCGCAGGCTCTCGGCAGCGCCGATGGGCGGGGTGTGCAACTCGCCTGCAGACAGATGGATATTGCGAGGCAATGTCATGGCTGTGGGGAAATCGATTGCCGGCCCGGTGTCGGCCCAGTTGGCAAGCCAGCCTATACCAACAATGGCATCGCCGTCGGCGAAGGCCTGGAAGGCGTAATTATCCGTCCCGAAGTCCAGTTCCTGTTCGAATTCCTTGGCAAAGGTCCGACCATCGAACCAGCCGACAATGGCCATTGTCAGGTTCTTGCGCCGGGTCGACTGGTCTTCACTGTTCATCAGCCCGAGAATCAGGATCCAGCGCGTCGCTGGGTCGGTCGCAGGCCCGTCGAGCGGCAGCAGACAGGGACATTCGATCGCCGTCGTCCGATAGTGTTTCTCGACCAGAAGCTTGCCGACATACGTCCAGCCGGTGGCGGCCGTATGGTCACGGGTTTCGTAGAGCAGGACAACGCCGCCTTCATCGCTCTGGCTGCCCAGCAGCATTTTCCAAAGGCCATCCGGTCCCCTGAAGACGTATGGGTCACGAAAATCCGCTGTCAATCCCTGGTCAAGCGGGCGGTATGGCAGGATGACGTGCGCGTCTCCCGCCATGATGAGGTCGCTGGAAGTGGCCGTGAGTTGGATCTGCTGTTCCGGGATACGGTCCTGTACCTGCTCGGTGAAAAAGACGCGAATGCCCGGGCCATCGGCAAGCGGGATGGCCGAGCCGGAATAGGCGCCGCCCCGTTTGTCGGGCCTGGCGGTGAGATCTTCCGACGGAAACAGGAAGATTGGCATGTGACGCCACCGCAAATAATCCGAAGAGACGGCGTGCCCCCAATGCATCGTGTTCCAGCGAAGGCCATGCGAATAATGCTGATAGAACAGATGTGGGCGGCCTCCAAACCGGCCAAATCCGTTCGGATCGTTCATCCAGCCGAACGGCGGACGAAAATGATAGCTGTCGGGGATGTTCGGTGGGGCATTTCCCGGATTGGTGTGGAGAACTGTAATGCCTGTCTCCAGCACGTCGGCCAATGCGAACCAGTAGGCAACCGAAACCGAGGTCTGATCCGCATCGTAATCCAGTTCGACACTCCCGCCGCCGAAGACGTGAAAAATTCTGAATTCATGCTCTTCGGCGTTCGCGACGCTCACCTCGCCGAACTTGCCGCGAACGTTGGAAAACGACAGCGAGCCTGGAACGTCCGGCCTGGTCGCCTTGAGCCAGATATGGAAGGTGGCGTTGACCGGCAGATCGGCATGCAGGCTTCGAATGGTGTTCCCGGCCGCAATCCTTACCTGGCTGTCACTCATAAATAGGGCTCCGTTGCGTGCGGCCTTCCCAGGCAAAACCGGATGCTCGACCTGGAATGCATTGCAGAAGGTTAAGGCTGGATTTTGACTTTGGCAAAGTCATTCCCCAGGATCGACAGTCCTTGAGGTCAATCGCCGCACGGATCGCCGCCTGCAACTGCTGAACTCGCGGCGTAATAAGGTTGACGGCTCGCAGAGCATGATTGCATTGTCCGACGGCGCAACACCTTCTCTTTTCCGCGGGTTTCGACCCGCGGCGCAATCCCGTGCAGCCATTGTCCAGATCGGCCAACCAGTTGTCCGCATACGATGGAACGACGAACGGGACCCCGCCCGTCCGGACCGACTGCCGGGTTGGATCGGACCGTCGGTCCTGCGCTATGATTGAAAGCTGGATTTAGGAGGAGCTCATGGCCATCGGCGCTGACACCAAAGGCGTCTACACCATTGCCCCGACGCCGTTCGAGGCGGATGGCAAGATCGACTGGGAATCGCTTGATTCGATGGTCGATTTCTACGAGCGCTGCGGCGTCGATGGGATGACAATCCTCGGCATCATGGGTGAGGCCCCGAAGCTCGACGCCGGCGAATCGATCGAGATCGTCAAACGTGTCGTGGCGCGCACTAGGCTGCCGGTCATCGTCGGCGTCTCCGCCCCTGGCTTCGCCGCCATGCGCAGCCTTGCGCGCGCCGCGATGGAGCTTGGCGCGCAGGGCGTGATGATCGCGCCGCCGCCGGCGCTGCGCACCGACGACCAGATCGTCACCTACTTCCGCAACGCATCCGAAGCGGTCGGCGAGGATGTTCCTTTCGTCCTGCAGGATTATCCGCTGACCCTCTCGGTGATCATGACGCCGGCCGTCATCCGCCGCATCGTCACCGACAACCCGGCCTGCTTCATGCTCAAGCACGAGGACTGGCCGGGCCTGGAGAAGATCAGCGCGCTGCGCGACTTCCAGAAGGACGGCTCGCTGCGGCCGCTGTCGATCCTTACCGGTAATGGCGGCCTCTTTCTCGACTTCGAGATGGAGCGCGGCGCCGACGGCGCGATGACCGGCTATGCCTTCCCCGATATGCTGGTCGACATGGTGAAACTGTCCGCCGCCGGCGAGCGCGACAAGGCGCACGATCTTTTCGACGCCCACCTGCCCTATCTGCGCTATGAGCAGCAACCCGGCGTGGGGCTTGCGGTACGAAAATATGTGATGATGAAGCGCGGCGCCATCGCGTCGGACGCCCAGCGCAAGCCGGGCAGTGCATTGTCGGCGGCGGCCAGACAAGAGGTCGATTATTTGCTCATGCGGCTGGAAAGTCGCGTCCGCAAACAAGCCTTGAGATAATGCACTAGCGGGCTATTTTGCCGCGCAATCACATCAATATACAGCCGCTTGCGTGGAAAGCGCATTTTTCGCCGAGCATTCCCACGTGTCCGTTTCGCGGCACGGTTCGGTCTTTGAAGCAGCTGGCATATGATGGCGGGTCAAACCACGCGGTCAGGGCGCGGCATTCCGCATCCAAACAGCAACGGGTTCGCGCAGTGTTCAGTTTGCACAAGCAGTCTTGGAAGGACTGCAGGGAAACAAAAAACGCACAATAAAAATAACAGCTTATTGGATAAAGCTGGTGCGGTCGAGAAGACTCGAACTTCCACGGGTTGCCCCACAGCGACCTCAACGCTGCGCGTCTACCAATTCCGCCACGACCGCACGTGGTAGGAGCCGGAACGAACCGGCTCGCGGCGTGTAGCAAATCGTTTCCAGCGAAACAAGGGCGCGTCGCGCAATAATTGCCCGGGCTTCGGCATAACCCTCCAAAGAGCTGAAACGCGCTCGCAACTGGACGTTTCACCCGATTGCCGCCATATGTGAGGCGACACGAGACACACCATGACAGAACGCAGCCAGATCGCCACGTCGTTCCTGCCCCTGCCCGGTTCGGCGCCGGTCGAATGGCGGATCGAACCCGGCCTCACCGCCTATCCGGATGCGCTTGCCGTGATGGAGGCGCGTGCCGAAGCGATCCGAGGCGGCGCCGCCGGCGAGATGGTCTGGCTGGTCGAGCACCCGCCGCTCTACACCGCCGGCACCAGCGCCCGCATCGAGGACCTGATCGAGCCCGAACGTTTTCCGGTGTTCGCGGCGGGACGCGGCGGCGAATATACCTATCATGGGCCGGGCCAGCGGGTCGCTTATGTGATGCTCGACCTGAAGCGGCGGCGCGAGGATGTCCGCGCCTTCGTCGCGGCACTTGAACAATGGATCATCGGCACGCTGGCCGCTTTCAACGTGCGCGGCGAACGGCGCGAGAACCGTGTCGGCGTCTGGGTGGTGCGGCCGGATCGCCCCGCCCTGCCCGACGGATCGCTCGCCGAGGACAAGATCGCCGCCATCGGCATCAGGCTGAGGCGCTGGGTGAGCTTTCACGGCATCGCCATCAATGTCGAGCCGGATCTCAGCCACTTCAGCGGCATCGTGCCGTGCGGTGTGCAGGACCACGGCGTCACCAGCCTCGTCGACCTCGGCCTTCCCCTGGCAATGGCCGATCTTGATCTCGCGCTGAAATCCGCCTTCGAGGATGTCTTCGGACCCACCGCAGTTCCGCTTGTCGAAACGGCCCGCAAGGCCGGCTGACAAGGCGGCGCTGAACCGCAGAGCTCCGACGCAGCCCCTCACCCGTGAAGAACGGGCGCGCTGCCTCACATCGCTCCGATCCAGATCGCCATGGAAATGAGAAACGTGCTCATGCACACCAGTGACACGACATCCTGAACAAGACCGGTCATAACGCTCTCCTGTTTTCAGTATGTTCGCATTTTGTTCTGATTTTGTTCGAATGTCAACGGCCTCAGTCAGAGCGTGTCGCGAAATTCGGGCGCTCAGTTCGGCACGGTTAAGGAAAGGTTGAGATCGGATTTCACTGTTTCCGCGCTGGCTGCGCGTGGGGAGATGCAGCCAGACAGCACACCTAGAGCGGAACAACCTTGCCGTCGGCCAGCGTGACGCGACGGTCCATGCGCGAGGCAAGCTCGTGATTGTGGGTGGCGATCAGCGCCGCCAGGCCCGACTGCCGGACCAACGCCCCCAGTGCCTCGAACACATAGGAGGCGGTGACCGGGTCGAGGTTGCCTGTCGGCTCGTCGGCCAGCAGCACCAGCGGCGCATTGGCGACGGCGCGGGCGATGGCGACGCGCTGTTGCTCGCCGCCGGACAGTTCGGACGGCCGGTGCTGCGCGCGTTTGCCGATCTGCATGTAGTCGAGCAGTTGCGCCGACCGCTCGGCAGCCTCCTTGCGCGTCAGCCCTTTTATCAGTTGCGGCATCATGATGTTTTCCAGCGCCGTGAACTCGGGCAGCAGGTGATGGAACTGATAGACGAAGCCGACATCGTTGCGGCGGATCGCCGTTCGCTCGTCGTCGGAAAGCCGCCCGCAGGCGCGGCCGGCCAGAATGACATCGCCGGCGTCCGGCCGCTCCAGCAGTCCGGCGGTGTGCAACAGCGTCGATTTGCCGGTGCCCGAAGGCGCCACCAGCGCCACGATCTCCCCGCGCTTCAACGAAAAATCGGCGCCGTTGAGGATGGTCAGCTTGCGCGGCCCCTGGACATAATGCCGCTCGACGCTCTTCAGCTCGATAATGGCATCGGCCATCATTCGTACCTCAGCGCTTCGACCGGATCGAGCCTGGCCGCGCGCCATGCCGGAAACAGCGTCGCCAGGAACGACAGCACCAGCGCCATCAGCACCACCGAGATCGTCTCGCTGGCGTCCATGCGGGCAGGCAACTGGCTCAGGAAATAGAGCTCGGGATTGAACAGCCTTTCGCCGGCCAGCCAGGAGAAGAACTGGCGAATGCGCTCGACGTTCAGGCAGATGACGACGCCGAGCAGGACGCCGGCGAGGGTGCCCACCACGCCGATCGCCGCCCCCGTCATCAGGAAGATGCGCAGGATCGCGCCGCGCGTGGCGCCCATGGTGCGCAGGATGGCGATATCGTGGCCCTTGTCCTTGACCAGCATGATCAGCCCCGAAATGATGTTGAGCGCGGCAACCAGCACGATCAGCGTCAGGATCATGAACATGACGTTGCGCTCCACTTGCAGCGCATCGAAGAATGTCCGGTTTCGTTCTCGCCAGTCGACCATGGTTATCGGCCGCTGCGATGCCTCCTCGACCTTCGGCTTCAGCGCGTCGACATTGTCGGGATTGTCGACATAGATCTCGATCGCCTGGGCCCGGCCATCCATGTTGAAATAGAGCTGCGCTTCCGAAAACGGCATGTAGACGATGGAGCTGTCATATTCCGACATGCCGACCTCGAAGATCGCCGTGATCGGGTAACCCTTCATGCGCGGTGTCGTGCCGAGCGGCGTGACATCGCCGTCGGGGGCGATAAGCGTGATGGTGTCGCCGAGCACAAGACCAAGATTGTCGGCCATGCGGCTGCCGATGGCGACGCCCTCGCCTGTGTCGAAGCCGGCGATCGAGCCCTGCTGGATATTGTTGGCGACGATTGAAATCTTGCCCAGGTCCTCGCCGCGTATGCCGCGCACCAGCGCCCCCGACCCGCCGCCGACATTGCCTTGCGCCAGCACCTGGCCGTCGATCAGCGGAATGGCGTATTGGACGCCGGGCACGCCGTTGATGCGGCCGGCGATCTGCGCATAGTCCTCCAGCGGCATGTCGAGCGGCTGCACGATCAGATGGCCGTTGACGCCGAGGATGCGCGTCAGAAGCTCGGCGCGAAAGCCGTTCATGACAGCCATCACGACGATCAGCGTGGCGACGCCCAGCATGATGCCGAGGAACGAGATCGAGGCAATGACGGAGATCACCGTCTCCTTGCGGCGCGAGCGCAGATAGCGCCACGCGACCATGCGTTCAAACACGGAAAAAGCTCCGGCGGCCATGGGTTTAGCTGCTGCCGCTCCACTCATCCGGCAAAACCGAAGCGTTTCTTCACGTCTTCGATCGGCAGCGTCTCACGCTCGCCGTTCCTGCGGTTCTTGATCTCGACCTCGCCGGCGGCCACGCCGCGCGGCCCGACGATCACCTGCCACGGCAGCCCGATCAGGTCGGCTGTGGCGAACTTGCCGCCCGGCCGCTGATCGGTGTCGTCGTAAAGCACGTCCTTGCCGACGGCGACAAACGCTGCATAGAGTTCATCGCAGATGCGGTCGCAGTCGGCGTCGCCGGCTTTCATATTGATCAGGCCGATGTCGAAAGGCGCCACCGCCTCCGGCCAGATGATGCCGTTGTCGTCGTGGCTGGCCTCGATGATCGCCGCGACCAGCCGCGTCGGGCCGATGCCGTAGGAACCTCCGGAAGCAAAATGATCCTTGCCGTCGGGCCCGGTCACCTTGGCGCCCATCGGCTTCGAATATTTGTCGCCGAAATGGAAGATGTGGCCGACCTCGATGCCGCGCGCCGAGACCCGGTCGCTTGTCGCGACCTTCTCCCACGCCGCCTCGTCGTGCATCTCGTCGGTCGCCGCATAAGGCGTCGTCCATTTCTTGACGATGTCGCCGATCTCGGCATCGTTGGAGAAGTCCGTGTCCGCCCCCGGCACATCAAGTGCGAGATAGTCGCGATGGCAATAGACCTGGCTCTCGCCGGTTTCGGCCAGGATGATGAATTCGTGGCTGAGGTCGCCGCCGATCGGCCCGGTATCGGCACGCATCGGGATTGCCTGCAGCCCCATGCGCGTGAACGTCCTGAGATAGGACACGAACATCCTGTTATAGGCCGCCCTGGCGCTTTCGAAGTCGAGATCGAAGGAATAGGCGTCCTTCATCAGGAACTCTCTGCTGCGCATGACGCCGAAGCGCGGCCGCACCTCGTCGCGGAATTTCCACTGGATGTGATAGAGATTGAGCGGCAGATCCTTGTAGGACTTCACATAGGCGCGGAAAATCTCGGTGACCACCTCCTCGTTGGTCGGTCCATAGAGCATGTCCCGATCCTGCCGGTCCTTGATGCGCAGCATCTCCTTGCCATAATCGTCATAGCGGCCGCTTTCGCGCCACAGCTCGGCCGACTGGATGGTCGGCATCAGGATCTCAAGCGCGCCGGCCCGGTCCTGCTCCTCGCGAACGATCCGGCAGACCTTGTCCAGCACCCTCTTGCCGAGCGGCAGCCAGGAAAAACTGCCTTGCCCCTGCTGGCGGATCATGCCGGCGCGCAGCATCAGCCGGTGCGAGACGATTTCGGCCTCGCGCGGATTTTCTTTAAGGATAGGCAGGAAATAGCGCGACAAACGCATGGACCGGTCCGTGAGAGAGAGGATTGCCGCACCGGAATCGGCGCAGCGCAGGCTTGCTTGCCCCGGCTTCATAGCCATTTCATGACGGAATGGAAACCCGCCCCCGCGCAACTGGGCGCCCGATGGGGCGTCGCAAAGGCGCCGCAGTGCCGCGTTCGCCTTGCTGGTCGTTTCGCAAGCAACGCCTGCCATACTATTGTGCAGTGCAGCACGAGATTGCTTATTTCCGGGCAAAATTCTGCGTGACATTTTCACCCGGCTTGGTCTAATGTGCGCCGATAAACGAGAGGGCGGAAAGAAATCTGCTCTCCTACGCGGTCAAAGTCTTGGGAGGATGCGATCTAGGCGCGGTTACTCGCTGCCGCCGGATACCGGAAACAGATCGGACGCGTTTAATTGCAAGGCCTCGTGCCTTGCATTTTTTTTGTGCAATCATTTGGTTAGCACGACAAATTGCTAAACCGCTTTACCTGGCGCCAGCACAGCCGGTTCGGAACCTGCATCGGCTTCCAGCCCGGATTGGTGCTCGCATGCAAGATGTGGCCAGCCGTACCCGGCGGTCTAGTTTTCGGGACTCCGGCTGAAATCCGGCACGATGTGCGGGATGTCGTCGATGCCGAGGCCGAGCCCCCGCGTCATGCCATAAAAGATGCCAAGTAGAACCAGCGTGACGATCGTCGTCCGCAGCACCGCGCGCAGCATATGCGGTCCGCGCGGCGCGCTGGATACCGTGCCCAGCGTCACGTCCTCATCCTCGTCCTGCGTCCTCAGGCTGAACGGCAGGATGGCGAACAGCACCACCCACCATGTGACGAAGAACAGGGCGAGAAATGAAACCCAGCTCATGCTTGCTCCAGTTCGACCAGCGTGCCGAAGAAATCCTTGGGATGCAGGAACAGCACCGGCTTGCCATGCGCGCCGGTCTTCGGGTTGCCGTCGCCGAGGACACGGGCGCCGCTGGCCTTGAGGTGATCTCGCGCGGCAAGAATGTCGTCGACCTCATAGCACAGATGATGCATGCCGCCCGATGGGTTCTTCTCGAGGAATGCCGCGATCGGCGAACCCTCACCAAGCGGCTCCAGCAATTCGATCTTGGTATTTCCGACATCGACGAACACCACCGTCACGCCATGCTCCGGCAGCGCCTGCGGCGCGGTCACCCGGGCGCCGAGCGTGTCGCGATAAGCCGCTGTCGCCGCAGCCAGATCCGGCACGGCAAGCGCGACATGGTTCAGGCGTCCAAGCATTGGTTTTCCTCAGGGCAGTAAGGCAATATGGGAGTAGGGAAAAACGACTTTCTCCCCCTACTGCCGTACTGCCCTACTCCCCTATTCCCTTACCTTGTGACGAACACCGTCACCAGCGGCTTCTTGCCCCAGGCTTCATTGGCGGCGCCACGGACGGCGCGGCGCACTGCCTCCTGCACGAGGTCGAGATCTCTTCGGCGCTGACGGGGGATGGAGTCCACGGCGCCGATTGCCGCATCCATCATCAGGTCCTCCAGGCTCTCGCCGCGGCCATCGGCCTCGGCGACGCCGATGGCGACCAGATCGGGATCGCCGGCGAGCTCATATTTGTCGTCGAGCACGACATTGACCGCGACATGGCCGGCGAAAGACAGCTTGCGCCGGTCGCGAATGCCCATCGCCTGGTCGGTGCCGATCAGCCTGCCGTCCTTGTAGATGCGGCCGAACGGCACCTGGTCGATGATCGCCGCCGCACCGGGATAGAGCCGCAGCATGTCGCCGTTGCGCACCTGCGCCACCTGGCCGATGCCGGACACCGACATCAGCGATCCCTGCGCCACCAGATGCGCCGCCTCGCCATGCACGGGAACGCCGATCTGCGGCCGCACCCATTCATACATCTTGCGCAGCTCGCTGCGGCGCGGATGGCCCGAGACATGCACCAGCGCATCACCGTCCTCGATGATCTTGACACCGAGATCGATCAGACGGTTCTTGATCTCAAGGATACCCTTCTCGTTGCCGGGAATGGTACGCGAGGAAAACACCACCGTATCGCCTGCCGTCAGCGACACCGATTTCATCTCCTCGCGCGACAGTTTCGCCAGCGCCGCAAGCGGCTCGCCCTGGCTGCCGGTGCAGATGATGACGAGGTTTTCGCGCGGGATGAAGCCAAAGTCCTCCTCGGCGATGAATTCGGGCAGCCCATCCATGTAGCCGAGTTCGCCGGCAACATCGATGACCCGCTTCAGCGAGCGGCCGAGCACCAGGCACTGCCGGCCGGCATCGCGTGCCGCCTTGGCAATGGAGACGATGCGTCCGACATTGGAGGAAAAGGTGGTGACCGCAACGCGGCCCTTGGCGCTCTGGATGACGCCCTTGAGGCCCTCGCCAACCGCGACTTCCGACGGCGACACCCCTTCCCGCAGCGCATTGGTGGAATCACAGATCAACGCCAGCACGCCCTTGTCGCCATAGGCGCGAAAGCGCGCCTCGTCGGTCAGCGGACCGATCGTCGGCGCCGGATCGATCTTCCAATCACCGGTGTGGATGACGGTGCCGGCCGGCGAGGTGATCGCCAGCGACATCGGCTCGGGAATCGAATGCGCGACCGGGATGGCCTCGATCTCGAACGGGCCGACGCTGAACTTTTCACCGGCGCGGTAGATCGTCACCGGGATCTTTGGTGCGCCCTGCTCGCCCTGCCGCTTGGCTTCCAGCAATCCAGCGCCGAACGGCGTCATCCAGACCGGCGCCTTGAGCTTCGGCCATGTGTCGAGCAGCGCGCCGTAGTGGTCCTCATGCGCGTGCGTGATGACGATGCCACGCAGATTGGCGATGTTCTCCTCGATGAAGCGCGTGTCAGGCAGCACCAGGTCGACGCCAGGCAGGCTGGCATCGGGAAAGGTCACGCCGACATCGACGACGATCCAGTCGCGCGCATTGGCCGGCCCGTAGCCATAGAGGGCGAAGTTCATGCCGATCTCGCCGACGCCGCCAAGCGGCACGAAGACGAGTTCGGCGTTTTCCGCTGTCGCCATGATCATTCCTTTCCTGGCCGGTCAACCCAAGCCCGTCAAACTCTGGGGCCAGTCAAACCTGAGCCCGTAAAAAACTTGGCCTGTCAAAACCTTGGCCTGCCAAACCTGGGGGGCCTGTCAAACCTGGGCCGACGCGACCGCACCGAAATGCACGTCGCCGGCGGCGATCGTCAGAACCGAACCCTCATCGTCGCGGATCACGAAACGGCAGTCCTCGTCAATGGTCTCGAACGTGCCACGCACCACATTACCGTCAATTCTGACAGCAACCTGCCCGCCAAGCCCTGCCGCACGCGCCAGCCAGCGCCGCCTGACGGCGGCCAGCCCGCGCCCATCGTTCCACAGCCGCGCATTCTCGCTCCAGGCATCCGACAGCGCCAGAAACAATGTCTCGGCATCGCAAGCAGCGCCCAGCGCGCCAAGCGATGTCGCGGGATAAGGCAAATCCTTGGGGTATGCCACCACATTGACACCGATGCCGACCGCCACCGCAAAGCGATCGCCTTCGAGTATCGCCGATTCCAGCAGGATGCCGGCAAGCTTGGCGCCGGAGGCAAGCACATCGTTCGGCCATTTCAGCTCGAAACGGTTTTTTCCATCGCTGCCGCCGTCGAGGCCGATTGCGATCCTGCCCTTCGGCACGACGGCGTCGAGCGCATCGGCCAGCGCCAGCCCGGCGACGAAGCCGAGCGTCGCGGCCAAGCGAAGCTCGGCATTGGTGACCACCAGCAGGGTCGCCGCCAGATTGCCCTCGGGCGTCGCCCAGACCCGGCCGCGCCGGCCACGCCCGCTTTCCTGTTTTTTCGAAACGACCCAGAGCTTGCCCGGATCTCCCGCCCGCGCACGGTCGAGCGCCAGCGCATTGGTCGAACCGACCGTGTCATGTGCCTCGAGCCGGAACCCTTCCGAGGCCGCTGTTGGAGCCAGCCGAAACGCCATCCCGTCAGAAGAATGTCTTGGCGGCGGCTTCGGCATAGGTGCCGATCGGCCCGCCGATCAGCACATAGAACAGCACGAAGGCGCCGCAGACGCCAAGCACGATGCGAAGCTCGGTCGCCATCGGCACGAAGCCGCCGACCGGTTCGTCGAACCACATGATCTTGATGATCCGCAGATAATAATAAGCGCCCACCACCGAGGCCAGCACGCCGATGATCGCCAGCGCGTAGAGGTTGGCGTTGATGGCGGCAAGGAACACGTACCATTTCCCCCAGAAGCCGGCGAGCGGCGGAATGCCGGCCAGCGAGAACATCAGGATGGTCAGGATCGTCGCCATGATCGGATTGGTCGATGACAGCCCGGCGAGATCGCCGATCTGTTCGACATTGCCTTCCTTGCGCCGCATGGCGAGGATGAAGGCGAAGGTGCCGAGCGTCATCACCAGATAGATCAGCATGTAGATGGCGACGCCGCGCACGCCGGCCTGGCTGTTGGCGGCGAGGCCGACCAGGGCGTAGCCCATATGGCCGATCGAGGAATAGGCCATCAGCCGCTTGATGTTGGTCTGGCCGATAGCCGCAAAGGCGCCGAGCAGCATCGAGGCGATCGAGATGAAGACGATGATCTGCTGCCAGTCGGCGGCGATCGGCTGGAAGGCGTCCATGGTGACGCGCACGATCAGCGCCATCGCCGCCATCTTCGGCGCCGCAGCGAGGAAGGCCGTCACCGGCGTCGGCGCGCCTTCATAGACGTCGGGCGTCCACATGTGGAACGGCACCGCCGATATCTTGAAGGCAAGGCCGGCCAGCACGAAGACCAGGCCGAAGACCAGGCCAAGCTGCCGCTCGCCGCCGCCAAGTGCTGCGGCGATCTCCTGGAAGCCGGTGTTGCCGGTGTAGCCGTAGACGAGGCTGATGCCGTAGAGCAGCATGCCCGACGACAGCGCGCCGAGAACGAAATATTTCAACCCCGCCTCGGTCGAGCGCAGATTGTCCCGGTTGATCGCCGCCAGCACGTAGATCGCCAGCGACTGCAGTTCGAGGCCGAGATAAAGCCCGATCATGCCGTTGGCCGAGATCATCAGCATCATGCCGAGCGTGCACAGCAGGATCAGCACCGGATACTCGAACTTGTCGAAATGCTCCGCCTTGGCGAAGCGCATCGACATGACCAGCGTCACCGCCGACCCGATCAGCGCCAGCACCTTCATGAAGCGGGCGAAGGGATCCTGGACGAAGGCTTCGCCGTAAGCGTTGCCCTGCCCGGTGGAAAGGATCGTCCAGAGGCCGGCAACCACCAGGACGGCGACGGCAAGGCCGCTGACCGTGGTGGTGGTGTTGGCGCGCGAATAGGCGCCGAGCATCAGCAGCGCCAGGGCGCCGACGGCGAGGATCAGCTCTGGCGTCGACAGCGACAGGCTGGAGAGAAGGTCCGGCGTCATGGTTCGCAAACCTCTCGGGTCAGTTCGCCGCCGCGGTCTGCGCGGTGTCGATGGATGCGGTGACATTGGTGACGAGCGCCTTGACCGATGCGGCGGTCGCGTCGAAGACCGGCGCCGGGTAGACGCCGAAGAAGATGACCAGCACGGCCAGCGGGTAGATGATCACCTTCTCGCGCGTCGACAGGTCGAGCAGGCCTTTCAGGCTGTCCTTGGTCAGCGCGCCGAAGATCACCCGGCGATACAGCCACAGCGCATAGGCCGCCGACAGGATGACGCCGGTGGCGGCGAAGAACGCCACCCAGGTGTTGACCCGGAACACGCCGAGCATGGTCAGGAACTCGCCGACGAAGCCGCTGGTGCCGGGCAGGCCGACATTGGCCATGGTGAAGATCATGAACACGGTGGCGTATTTCGGCATGTTGTTGACCAGCCCGCCATAGGCGTCGATGTCGCGCGTGTGCATGCGGTCGTAGATGACGCCGACGCACAGGAACAGCGCGCCGGAGACCAGGCCGTGCGACAGCATCTGGAAGATCGCCCCCTGGACGCCTTCCTGGTTCATCGCGAAGATGCCCATGGTGACGAAGCCCATATGGGCGACCGACGAATAGGCGATCAGCTTCTTCATGTCCTCCTGCATCAGCGCCACCAGCGAGGTGTAGATGATGGCGACGACGGACAGCGCGAAGACCAGCGGCGCAAACATCTCCGAGGCGATCGGAAACATCGGCAGGGAGAAGCGCAGGAAGCCATATCCGCCCATCTTAAGCAGGATGGCGGCCAGGATCACCGAACCGGCCGTCGGCGCCTCGACATGCGCGTCCGGCAGCCAGGTGTGCACCGGCCACATCGGCATCTTCACGGCGAAAGACGCGAAGAAGGCGAGCCATAGCCAGGTCTGCATGGAGGCCGGGAAGTTGTGCGTCAGGAGCGTCGGGATGTCGGTGGTGCCGGACTGGAAGAACATCGCCATGATGGCAAGCAGCATCAGCACCGAGCCGGCCAGCGTGTAGAGGAAGAACTTGAACGAGGCGTAGACGCGCCGCTTGCCGCCCCACACGCCGATGATGATGAACATCGGGATCAGGCCGGCCTCGAAGAAAACATAGAACAAGACGATGTCGAGCGCGCAGAACACGCCGATCATCAGCGTCTCCAGCAGCAGGAAAGCGATCATGTAGGCCTTGACGCGCTTCTCGATCGATTCCCACGAAGCCAGGATGCAGAGCGGCATCAGGAAGGTGGTCAGGATGACGAACAGCATGGAGATGCCGTCGACGCCCATATGGTAGGAGATGCCGGAATCCAGCCAGGCAAACTTCTCGACGAACTGGAAGCCGGGCTCCGCATTGTCGAAGCCGGTCCAGATGAACAGCGAGATGATGAAGGTGATACCAGTCGTCCACAAGGCAATGGCGCGGATGTTGCGGCGGGCATTCTCGCTGTCGTCATTGATCAGCAGAATGAACAGCACACCAACCAGCGGCAGGAAGGTGACCAGCGAGAGGATCGGCCAGGCGGTCATCAGAGCATCATCCAGGTGACGAATGCGGCAACGCCGATCAGCATGGCGAAGGCATAGTGATAAAGGTAGCCGGTCTGCAGCTTGACGACCCGGTTGGTGACGTCGACGACGCGCGCCGAAACCCCGTCAGGACCAAGTCCGTCGATCACGGTGCCGTCGCCGGTCTTCCACAGAAAATGGCCGAGGCGTTTTGCCGGCCGCACGAACAGGAAGTCGAAAAGCTCGTCGAAATACCACTTGTTGAGCAGGAAGGCGTAGAGCCCGCGATGCTGCGCCGCGAGGTTCTTCGGCATCTCCGGCGCGCGGATGTAGAATTGCCAGGCAATCGCAAAGCCGATCAGCATGGCGACGAACGGCGCCAGCTTCACCCAAAACGGCACTTCGTGGATATCGTGCAGGATGTGGTTGTCCGGCAGCGTGAACAGCGACGCCTTCCAGAACTCGGCATAGCCCTCGCCGATGAAGGCGCCATGGAAGATCACGCCGGCCAACAGCGCGCCGGCCGCCAGGATGTACAGCGGCACCAGCATGACCGGCGGCGATTCATGGACGTGGTGCATGACCTCGTGGCTCGCCCGCGGCTGGCCGTGGAAGGTCATGAAGATCAGCCGCCAGGAATAGAAGCTGGTGAAGCAGGCGGCGACGACCAGCAGCACGAAGGCAAGGCCGGCGACCGGATTGTGCGCGGCAAAGGCGCTTTCGATGATCGCGTCCTTGGAGAAGAAGCCGGCGGTGCCGATGACCGTCACCGGAATGCCGACGCCGGTCAGCGCCAGCGTGCCGATCACCATCATCCAGTAGGTCTTCGGAATGAGCGTTCTGAGGCCGCCCATCCTGCGCATGTCCTGCTCATCAGAGACGGCGTGGATCACCGAGCCCGAGCCGAGGAACAGCAGCGCCTTGAAGAAGGCATGCGTGAACAGATGGAAGATCGCCGCGCCATAGGCGCCGACGCCGAGCGCCACGAACATGTAGCCGAGCTGCGAGCAGGTCGAATAGGCGATGACGCGCTTGATGTCGTTCTGGACGAGGCCGACGGTCGCCGCGAAGAAGGCGGTGAAGGCGCCGATGAAGGTGACCACGATCAGCGCCGAATGCGACAGTTCGAACAGCGGCGACAGCCGCGCCAGCATGAACACGCCGGCCGTCACCATCGTGGCGGCATGGATGAGCGCCGAAACCGGCGTCGGGCCTTCCATGGCGTCCGGCAGCCAGGTGTGCAGCGGCACCTGCGCCGACTTGCCCATGGCGCCCATGAACAGCAAGAGGCAGACGACGGTCATCGCAGCCTGCTTGTCGAGCGCATAGCCGAGGAAGGTCAGCACGGCAGCGCCCTCCGGCGCGCCTTCGGCCGGAATGAACGTCGCCGCATTGGCGAAGATGGTGCCGAGATTGACCGAGCCGAACAGCACGAACACGCCGAAGATGCCGAGCGCGAAACCGAAATCGCCGACGCGGTTGACGACGAAGGCCTTGATCGCGGCGGCATTGGCCGACGGTTTCTTGTACCAGAAGCCGATCAGCAGATAGGAGGCGAGGCCGACGCCTTCCCAGCCGAAGAACATCTGCACGAGGTTGTCAGCCGTCACCAGCATCAGCATGGCGAAGGTGAACAGCGACAGATAGGCGAAGAAGCGCGGCCGGTTCGGGTCGTGATGCA
Source organism: Mesorhizobium sp. WSM4847 (assembly GCF_055811335.1). Taxonomy (NCBI): domain Bacteria; kingdom Pseudomonadati; phylum Pseudomonadota; class Alphaproteobacteria; order Hyphomicrobiales; family Phyllobacteriaceae; genus Mesorhizobium; species Mesorhizobium sp. WSM4847. Next base: position 193,108 of record NZ_JBVVPY010000008.1, read on the forward strand.
TGTAGCCGATCGAGTAGATGTGGACCAGCGCCGACACCGTGTTGACGACGACCAGCATCACCACCGTCAGCGTGTCGATGCGCAGCGCCCATGCCGCCTCTAGCCCGCCCGACTGGATCCAGCGCAGCACCGGCACGGTGAACACCTCGCCCTCGCCGAAGCCGACGGCGAAGAAGGCGACCCACGACAGCACGGCTGATATCACCAGGAAGCCGGAGGTGATGTATTCGGACGCCTTGGCGCCGAGCGACGTGCCGAACAGGCCGACGATCAGGAAGCCGAGCAGAGGAAGGAAGACGATGGCCTGATACATGGTGGTTTCCGTCAACCCTTCATCATGTTCACGTCTTCGACCGCGATCGAGCCGCGGTTGCGGAAGAAGACGACGAGAATGGCGAGGCCGATCGCCGCTTCAGCCGCTGCGACCGTCAGCACGAACAGCGCGAACACCTGTCCGACGAGATCGCCGAGTGCTGCTGAGAAGGCGACGAAATTGATGTTGACCGCGAGCAGGATCAGCTCGATCGACATCAGGATGACGATGATATTCCTGCGGTTGAGAAAAATGCCGAACACGCCGAGCGTGAACAGGATAGCCGATACGGTCAGATAATGTGCGATGCCGACGACCATCTCAGATTCCTTCGCCCGTCTTGACCTTGCGGATTTCCATCCCCGTTGCCGGCGTGCGGCCGACCTGTGCGGCGATCGACTGCCGTTTGATGCCCGGCTTGTGGCGCAGCGTCAGCACGATGGCGCCGATCATGGCGACCAGCAGCACAAGGCCGGCAATCTGGAAATAATAGAGGTAGTCGGTATAGAGGATGTCGCCGAGCGCTGCCGTGTTCGAGCGGGCGGCAAGGTCCGGAGTGGGTTTTGCAACCGTCGCCGCCAGTTGCGGCGCGAACGTATAGCCGCCAAGCACGACGATCAGCTCAGCCGCCAGGATCAGCCCGACCAGCGCGCCGATCGGCGCGTATTGCAGGGCGCCTTCCTTCATCTCGGCGAAATCGACGTCGAGCATCATGACGACGAACAGGAACAGCACCATGACCGCGCCGACATAGACGACGAGCAGGATCATCGCCAGGAACTCGGCGCCGGTCAGCATGAACAGGCCAGCGGCATTGAAGAAGGTCAGGATCAGGAACAGCACAGAATGCACGGGATTACGCGCCGAAATGACCATGAACGCCGACGCCACCGCGACAAAGGCGAAGAGGTAGAAAAAGGCCGCCTCTAGTCCATTCAGCATGGGTTCCCCCGGGTTCCTGTCCGAACAGGACGTTCGTCCTGTTCGATGTGTGGCTTGGCTCCGCCTCCGGTGCCGAAGCCGCGTGTTCCTTAAACGAGGCCTCTCGCCCCGTCCATGCGTCAAATGTCAGCGGTACGGCGCGTCCAGCGAGATGTTGCGCGCCAGTTCGCGCTCCCAGCGGTCGCCATTGGCCAAGAGCTTGTCCTTGTCGTAATAAAGTTCCTCGCGCGTCTCGGTCGCGAACTCGAAATTCGGCCCCTCGACGATGGCGTCGACCGGGCAGGCTTCCTGGCAGAAGCCGCAATAGATGCACTTCACCATATCGATATCATAGCGCACCGTGCGGCGGGTGCCGTCGTTGCGGCGCGGACCGGCCTCGATGGTGATCGCCTGCGCCGGACAGATCGCCTCGCACAATTTGCAGGCGATGCAGCGCTCCTCGCCGTTCGGGTAGCGGCGCAGCGCATGCTCGCCGCGGAAGCGCGGGCTGGTCGGCCCCTTTTCGTGCGGATAGTTGATCGTCTCCTTCGGCGCGAAGAACTGGCGCATCGACAGGAAGAAGGCGCTGACGAAATCCTGCAGCAGCAGGGATTTTGCGGCTTGGGCTAGAGCAGACATCACGCAAACCCCGTGATCTTGAGGAACGCGGCGACAATCACCACCATCGCCAGCGAGATCGGCAGGAAGACCTTCCAGCCGAGCCGCATCAGCTGGTCGTAGCGGTAGCGCGGCACGAAGGCCTTCACCATCGAGATCATGAAGAACACCAGGCAGACCTTGAGCACGAACCAGATCAGCCCCGGCACCCAGGTGAAGGGAGCGAAGTCGAAGGGCGGCAGCCAGCCGCCGAGGAACAGGATGGTGGCCAGCGCGCACATCAAGACGATGGCGACATACTCGCCGAGGAAGAACAGCAGGAACGGCGTCGACGAATATTCGACCATATGGCCGGCGACGAGTTCCGATTCGGCTTCCACCAGGTCGAAGGGCGGGCGGTTGGTCTCGGCCAGCGCCGAGATGAAGAAGATGACGAACATCGGGAACAGCGACAGCCAATGCCAGTCGAGGAAGGTGTTGGGCAGGCCAACCCTTGTGCCCAAGCCGTCCTGCTGCGACAGCACGATGTCGGACAGGTTGAGCGAGCCGACGCAAAGCAGCACTGTGACGATGACGAAACCGATCGAGACCTCGTAGGACACCATCTGCGCCGCCGAGCGCAGCGCGCCGAGGAACGGATATTTCGAGTTGGACGCCCAGCCGCCCATGATCACGCCATAGACCTCGAGCGAGGAGATGGCGAAGACATAGAGGATGCCGACATTGACGTTGGCGATCGCCCAGCCCTCATTGACCGGGATCACCGCCCAGGCCGAGATCGCCAGAACCGCCGAAACCAAGGGCGCCAGCAGAAAAACGCCCTTGTTGGCGCCGGACGGAATCACCGGCTCCTTGAACACGAACTTCAGAAGGTCGGCGAAAGCCTGCAGCGTGCCCCATGGGCCGACGACGTTCGGGCCGCGGCGCAGCTGCACCGCCGCCCAGATCTTGCGGTCCGCGTACAGGATGTAGGCGACGAAGATCAATAGCACGACGATCAGCACGACTGACTTCAGCAGGATGAGCAGCGCCGGCAGCACGTAGAAGGAGAAGAAGGTGTCCATGCTATTCCGCCGCCTGCCTAAAACCGTTTTTCGCCAGCGCCGAGCACTCCGCCATCACTGCGGAAGCCCGCGCGATCGGGTTGGTCAGGTAGAAATCCTTGACCGGCGAGGTGAAGCTGCCCTTGCCAAGCCGCCCGCCAAGCTTCGCCACTTTGGCGATATCGTCAGCATTGCCGGCCGCGACCTGGTCGATGCGGGCAAGATGCGGGTATTCGCCATAGAGTTTTGCGCGCAGCTGCGGCAGCGAATCGAACGACAATCTCTTGCCCAGCACATCCGACAGCGCCCGCAGGATCGCCCAGTCCTCGCGCGCATCGCCCGGCGCGAAGCCGGCGCGGTTGGTCTGTTGCACCCGTCCCTCGGTGTTGACGTAGGTGCCCGATTTTTCGGTATAGGCGGCGCCCGGCAGGATGACGTCGGCGCGGTGCGCGCCGTGGTCGCCATGCGTGCCGATATAGACGACGAAGGCGCCGCCGGTCCTGGTCATGTCGATCTCGTCGGCGCCGAGCAGGAACAGCACCTCCATATCGCCCAGCATGCCGGCGACGTTCTTGCCGCCCTCGCCCGGCACGAAGCCGACATCGAGACCGCCGACACGCGCCGCCGCAGTGTGCAGCACGGCAAAGCCGTTCCAGTCGGCTCTCGCGGCATTGACGGCCAGGCTGAGCTTCGCCGCCTGGCCGAGCACGGCCGCGCCGTCCGAGCGCGACAGCGCGCCCTGACCGACGATGACAAGCGGATGCGTCGCCTGCTTCAGCACCTGGAAGAATTTGCCGTTGCCGTCGGCCAAATCCTTCAGCGATTCCGGTCCGGCGCCGAGCTGCTCATAGTCGTAGCGCGTATCGCCGACATCGCCGATGACGCCGACCGGCAGGTTGCCGAGCCGCCAGCGCTTGCGGATGCGGGCGTTGAGCAAGGAAGCCTCGAAGCGCGGATTGGCGCCGATGATCAGCACCGCGTCGGCCTGCTCGATGCCCTCGATGGTCGGGTTGAAGAGATAGCTTGCCCGGCCGAGCGACGGATCGAGCGCGGCGCCATCCTGGCGGCAGTCGGTGTTCTTCGAGCCGAGCGAGGCCATCAGCAGCTTCAGCGCATAGATCTCCTCGACGGTGGCGAGATCGCCTGATATGGCGCCGATCTTGTCGGGCGCGGTGCTCGACACCGCTTCCTTGATCGCGGAAAAAGCCTCGGCCCAGCTTGCCGGGGCCAGCTTGCCGTTCTTGCGGACATATGGCCGGTCGAGGCGCTGGGTGCGCAAGCCGTCCCAGATGAAGCGGGTCTTGTCGGAAATCCACTCCTCGTTCACCGCCTCGTTGGTGCGCGGCAGGATGCGCATCACCTCGCGGCCTCTGGAATCGACGCGGATCGCCGAGCCGACTGCGTCCATCACGTCGATGGATTCGGTCTTGGTCAGTTCCCACGGCCGCGCCTGGAAGGCGTAGGGCTTGGAGGTCAGCGCGCCGACCGGGCAAAGGTCGATGACGTTGCCCTGCAGTTCCGATGTCATCGCGCTTTCGAGATAGGTGGTGATTTCGGCGTCCTCGCCGCGGCCGATCAGGCCGAGCTCGGAAATGCCGGCAATTTCGGTGGTGAAGCGGACGCAGCGCGTGCAATGGATGCAGCGGTTCATGATCGTCTTGACCAGCGGCCCGATATACTTGTCTTCGACCGCCCGCTTGTTCTCGTGATAGCGCGAGGAATCGACGCCGAACGCCATCGCCTGATCCTGCAGGTCGCACTCGCCGCCCTGGTCGCAGATCGGGCAATCGAGCGGATGGTTGATCAGCAGGAATTCCATCACGCCTTCCCGGGCCTTCTTGACCATCGGCGTGTTGGTGAAAATTTCCGGCGTTTCGCCATTTGGCCCCGGACGCAGATCGCGCACGCCCATGGCGCAGGACGCCTGCGGCTTGGGCGGCCCGCCCTTCACCTCGATCAGGCACATGCGGCAATTGCCGGCGATCGACAGCCGCTCATGGAAGCAGAAGCGCGGCACTTCGGCGCCGGCGTCCTCGGCTGCCTGCAGCAGCGTGTAGTGGTCGGGTACAGTAATCTCTTTCCCGTCGACCTTGAGCTTTGCCATCAATTGCCCCCGGCGGTCTTCGCCGTCTCATATGCCTGGAACAGGTCTTCAAGGCTGATGCCGTTGATCATCATGCCCGCAACCTGCGCGTTTTCTATCTTCACGTTGCTCATGTTTACGTTGGTGAAATACGCGTTTGAAAGATTGGCGTCTTCCACCTTGGTGTTGCTCAGGTTGGTGCGGTGGATCCTGGCCGCCGACAGGTTGACGTCGTGAAACCGGGTGTTCGACATGTTGACGTCATCGAAACTGGAATTGCTGACGATGGCGTTGCGCACGTCGAGAACATCGCGCCTGTCGTGGACCTCCATCGCGTCGCCTACCTCTCGGCCTTGGCGGCCAGCGCCGCTGCCTGGCCAAGCCAGTTGTCGCGACCGATGCGGCCCTTGAACGACAGATAATCGTCGACCCAGGCGATCTCTTCCGGCGTCCATGTCGCGATCTGGCCGTAGGTCCAGATGCCCAAGCCGTTCAGCACCTGTTCCAGCTTCGGCCCGATGCCCGATATTGCCTTGAGGTCTGCCGGGTTTTCCGGACGATCCATTGCCTTGGGCTGCTTGAAATCCTCCGGCATCAACCCGGCCGGTGCGGCAGCCGCATCCACCACGCTGCGTGCATCATCCATGCTGTTCGCGGCTATGTCATTCACGTTCCTGGCGAAGGACTGCGCCTCGGCGATCAAGGTTTTCGTCGCCGCGCGCGCCTTGGTCGAGGAGCTTGTCCCTGTCTGCGAAAAGCGTTCTACCCTGGCATCGAAATCGTCGACGATCGGCTGGAAGAGCCGCTGCGAGGCCTCGGCGGCGCCCGAGAGCACGCCCATCCACAACCCAAAGGCATGATTGGCAAGCCCGATGCCGAGCGCCGACATCGCTGCCGCACCCGCGACAGGGTGCGCCAGGAGATTGACGGCGCTGGCCATCTCCTTCGGCATCATCCTGGCCAGGTCCTGGTTCATCTTCTCGAACGGGTCCAAATCTGGCATCAAATGTTCGGGTCTCGAATTCAGCGACATAGGTAGTCTCCTGGTCGTTTCTTCCGTATGCCCCGGCCTGTTTCCTCAAATCGGGCACTTGCCCGTATTTCAGATCGGGCATTCGCCCGTATTTCAGATCGGGCTCTTGCCCGTATCTCAAATCGGGCATTCGCCCGTCTTTCAACTCTCGTCTATTCCGCCGCCACCATCACCGGCTCTGCCCGGTGCGCATTGCGCGAAAACTCGTCGATACGCCGCTCCACCTCGCCGCGGAAATGCCGCATCAGGCCCTGGATCGGCCACGCCGCCGCATCGCCCAGCGCGCAGATCGTGTGGCCTTCGACCTGTTTGGTCACGTCGAGCAGCATGTCGATCTCGCGCTTCTGCGCCTCGCCGCGCACCAGCCGCTCCATCACCCGCCACATCCAGCCGGTGCCTTCGCGGCACGGTGTGCACTGGCCGCAGCTCTCGTGCTTGTAGAAGTAGGAAAGCCGGGCGATTGCCTTCACGATATCGGTCGATTTGTTCATGACGATGACAGCCGCCGTGCCGAGACCCGATTTCAGGTCGCGCAGCGCATCGAAATCCATCGGTGCATCGATGATCTGATCCGCCGGCACCAGCGGCACCGAAGCGCCGCCCGGAATGACCGCCAGCAGATTGTCCCAGCCGCCGCGAATGCCGCCGCAATGCGTCTCGATCAGCTCGCGGAACGGGATCGACATCGCCTCTTCGACGGTGCACGGCGTGTTGACGTGGCCCGAAACGCAGAACAGCTTGGTGCCGACGTTGTTGGGCCGGCCGAACGACGAGAACCACGCCGCGCCGCGGCGCAAAATGGTCGGCGCCACCGCGATCGACTCGACATTGTTGACGGTCGTCGGGCAGCCATAGAGGCCGACATTGGCCGGAAACGGCGGTTTCAGCCGCGGCTGGCCCTTCTTGCCTTCGAGGCTTTCGAGCAGTGCCGTTTCCTCGCCGCAGATATAGGCGCCGGCGCCATGGTGCATGTAGATGTCGAAATCGTAGCCGGACGTGTTATTCTTGCCGATCAGCTTGGCCGCATAGGCCTCGTCGATGGCGCGCTGCAGCGCCTCGCGCTCGCGGATGAACTCGCCGCGGACATAGATATAGGCGGCGATCGCGCCCATGGCGAAGCCGGCGATCAGGCAGCCCTCGACCAGCGTATGCGGATCGTGGCGCAATATGTCGCGGTCCTTGCAGGTGCCGGGCTCGGATTCGTCGGCGTTGACGACGAGATAGCTCGGCCGGCCGTCGCTCTGCTTGGGCATGAACGACCATTTTAGCCCGGTCGGGAAGCCGGCGCCGCCGCGGCCGCGCAGGCCTGATGCCTTCATCTCGTTGACGATCCAGTCGCGCCCCTTGGCGATGATGCCGGGCGTGTTGTCCCAGGCGCCGCGCGCCATCGCACCGGCCAGCGACTTGTCGAAGCGGCCGTAGATGTTATTGAAGATGCGGTCTCTGTCCTGAAGCATTGTTCGTCCCTCAGACCGGCTTCTTGCCGAAGACGCGGATATATTCGGCGACCCCGCCCTTGGCCAGCGCCTTGGCCTGCTTGACCCAATCTTTGCGCTCGATGCGGCCCCGCAGGCTGAGATAGCCGTCGACCCACGCGCGCTCGGCCTTGGTCCATGACGCGACTTGCACATAGGTGAAGATACCAAGTGAATGCAGGGTGCCTTCGATATTCGGGCCGACGCCCGAGATCAGCTTGAGATCGTCGACCAGTGCCGGCCTGGCGATGCCGGCCGGACGGTTCTTGTCCTCGAGCGAAGGCTTGCCCGTCTTGGCACTGGTCGTCTTGACGGGTTTTTTGCCGGCAGCGCCGATCGGCGCTTCCTTCAACTCCGGCGCCTTGAAAGCAGCCGTCGGCTCAGCCTTGGTCTTGGGACCGCTGCGCTGTTTCAAAACTTTTTCGACTTGCGGCGCGGCCTTGTTGGCATTGGCCGCCGAATGCCGCGGTGCTCTGACGCTCGCCGCCTTTTCCGTCTCTGGTGCGACCTTTGCCGGGGAAGGCGTCTCCAGCGCCGGGCTGGTTTCGGGCGCATCGGTCTTCGGCTTGCTGGCTTTCGACGGCGCAACGGGGGCCGCCGGTGCCTGTACGGCCGGAGCCGCTGGCGTCGCGACAATTGCCGCTGGTGCAGCCGCCCTGGCGGCCTTGGCAGCCGCCTTGGCTTCCCTGTCGCGGGTGGTCTTCAGGATTGCCTTTTCGCTCTTCAGCGTCGTCAGGCCGGTGATCGGCTCGGAGGTGATGCGGCCGTTCTGCGGCCCCGGCTTCACCGAGGCGCCCTTGCCGGCATCATAGAGGTCGATGATCTCGGCAAGCCGCTCCGGCGTCAGATCCTCGAAAGTATCCTTGAAAATCATCACCATCGGCGCGTTGACGCAGGCGCCAAGGCATTCGACCTCTTCCCACGACAGCGTGCCCTTATCGTTGGTGTGGAACTGGTCGTGATGGATTTTCGAGCGGCACAAATCCATCAGCGCTTCCGAGCCGCGCAGCATGCAGGGCGTGGTGCCGCAGATCTGGATATGCGCGCGGGTGCCGACCGGGTTGAGCTGGTACTGCGTGTAGAAGGTCGCGACCTCGAGCCCTCTGATGTAGGGCATGCCGAGCATGTCGGAGATCGTCTCGATCGCCGCCTTTGTCACCCAGCCTTCCTGCTCCTGCGCCAACATCAGCAACGGGATGATCGCCGACTGCTCGCGGCCCTTCGGATATTTGTTGATCCATTGCTTGGCCGCAGCCGCATTCGCCCGGTTGAAGGCGAAGGAGGCTGGCTGGAGGCTGGCTTCTGCGAGACGGCGGACTGACATTTATCGATCGACCTCACCAAACACGATGTCGAGGGAGCCGAGAACGGCGGTGACGTCGGCCAGCATGTGGCCGCGGCACAAAAAGTCCATGGCCTGCAGATGCGCGAAGCCGGGCGCGCGCAGCTTGCAGCGATAGGGTTTGTTGGTGCCGTCCGAGACCAGATAGACGCCGAACTCGCCTTTTGGGGCTTCGACCGCCGCATAGACCTCGCCGGCCGGCACGCGATAGCCTTCGGTGTAGAGCTTGAAGTGATGGATCAGCGCCTCCATCGAGCGCTTCATCGCCGCGCGCTTCGGCGGCACCACCTTGCCGTCGAGGTTCGACACCGGCCCGCTGCCTTCCTTGCCGAGCAGCAGGTCGACGCACTGGCGCATGATTTTCGCCGACTGGCGCATCTCTTCCATGCGCACGAGATAACGGTCGTAGCAGTCGCCGTTCTTGCCGATCGGAATGTCGAAATCCATCTCGGCATAGCATTCATAGGGCTGAGACTTGCGCAGATCCCAGGCGACGCCGGATCCACGCACCATGACGCCCGAAAAACCCCAGGCCCAGGCATCGGCCAGCGAGACGATGCCGATGTCGACGTTGCGCTGTTTGAAGATGCGGTTGCCGGTCAGCAGTGCGTCGAGGTCGTCGAGCGATCTCAGGAACGGATCGATCCATGTGCCGATATCCTCGACCAGCTGCTGCGGCAGGTCCTGGTGGACGCCGCCGGGCCGGAAATAGGCTGCATGCATGCGCGAGCCGCTGGCCCGCTCATAGAACACCATCAGTTTTTCGCGCTCGACAAAACCCCACAGCGGCGGCGTCAGCGCGCCGACATCCATTGCCTGTGTCGTCACATTGAGGATGTGCGACATGATGCGGCCGATTTCGCAATAAAGCACGCGGATCAATTGGCCGCGCTTCGGCACCTCGATGCCGAGCAGCCGCTCGGCGGCAAGCGCGAAGGCATGCTCCTGGTTCATCGGAGCGCAATAGTCGAGCCGGTCGAGATAGGGCACGGCCTGCAAATAGGTCTTGGCTTCGATCAGCTTCTCGGTGCCGCGATGCAACAGCCCGATATGCGGATCGACGCGATCGACGACTTCGCCATCGAGTTCTAGCACAAGACGCAAAACACCATGCGCCGCCGGATGTTGCGGGCCGAAATTGATGTTGAAGTTGCGGACGGAGGTTTCAGCCATTCTGGCGTCTCAATTCGTCTTGGCTTTTTCGTCGCCTGGAAGGACGTAATCCGTCCCCTCCCAAGGGCTGAGAAAATCGAAATTGCGGAATTCCTGTTTCAATTCCACCGGCTCGTAGATGACGCGCTTGGCTTCGTCGTCGTAGCGCACCTCGACGAAACCGGTCAGCGGGAAATCCTTGCGCAGCGGATGGCCTTCGAAGCCGTAATCGGTCAGGATTCGCCTGAGATCGGGATGGCCCGAGAACAGCACGCCATAGAGATCGTAGGTTTCGCGCTCGAACCAGTCGGCGCCCGGAAACACACCGGTGATCGACGGCACCACCGTCTCCTCGTCGGCCTGGACCTTGATGCGGATGCGAATATTCTGCTTCGGCGACAGCAGGTGATAGACGACATCGAAGCGCTTGGCCCGCGATGGATAATCGGCGCCGCAGACGTCGATGATCGAGATGAACTGGCATTTTGGATCGTCGCGCAGGAAGCTCACAACCTCGATCAGATCCTGCGGCTCGACCGAGATGGTGAGTTCGCCATAGGCAAGCACCGCATCGCCGATCCGGCCGCTCAGCTTCTCGCCGAGATAGGTCGAGAGTTCATTCAGGCTCATCATCGCGCTCACCGCTCGATCGTGCCGGTGCGGCGGATCTTCTTTTGCAACAGAAGGATGCCGTAGAGCAGCGCTTCCGCGCTCGGCGGACAGCCGGGCACATAGATGTCGACCGGCACGACGCGATCGCAGCCGCGCACCACCGAATAGGAATAGTGGTAGTAGCCGCCGCCATTGGCGCAGGAGCCCATCGAGATGACGTAGCGCGGCTCCGGCATCTGGTCGTAGACCTTGCGCAGCGCCGGCGCCATCTTGTTGGTCAGCGTGCCGGCGACGATCATGATATCGGACTGGCGCGGCGAAGCGCGCGGCGCAACGCCGAACCTCTCCGAGTCATAGCGCGGCATCGAGGTATGGATCATCTCGACCGCGCAGCAGGCAAGACCGAAAGTCATGAACATCAGCGAGCCGCTGCGCGCCCAGGTGATCAGCGCCTCGGTCGAGGTGACGAGAAAGCCCTTGTCGGCAAGCTCGTCGTTGATCTCGAGGAAAAAGGGATCATTCGCCCCCACCGGCTTTCCGGTGCTGGGGTCGAGAATGCCTTTTGGCTTCGGCGCGACGAGCGTGCCGGAATTGTCGCTCAATCCCATTCCAGCGCTCCTTTCTTCCATTCATAGGCAAAGCCGATGGTCAGCACCGCCAGAAACACCATCATCGACCAGAAGCCGAGCATGCCGATCTGGCCGAAAGACACTGCCCACGGAAACAGGAAGGCCACTTCCAGATCGAAGATGATGAACAGGATCGACACCAGGTAGAAGCGAATGTCGAACTTCATGCGGGCATCGTCAAACGAGTTGAAGCCGCATTCATAGGCGGAAAGCTTTTCTGGATCGGGATTGCGGTAGGCCACCAGGAAGGGTGCTGCAAGCAGCGCCAGGCCGACGACCAGCGCCACGCCGATGAACAGGACGATGGGCAGGTACGAACTCAACAATGCGTTCATGCTGCAGCTTTCCGTTGGCGGCCAATCCACTCTGATTACAGCACCGGACCCACTTGCGGAAGCGTGACAGTTTAACCACTGAACCGTTTTAGGGGGCTCTATGCTGCAACGCGGCGAGGGTTAGCGCAGGGCTTTCGGTGAAGCAAGTCAAACCTTGTTCAAAACACGGTGCTCGACGGCATATCCGGAAAAACTGGTCCGATCCGCTCCTGTTTGATTTCCTTCACTGTTCACTCCACTTTTCTCTCCTGACATGGATGCCGCCAAAACCCTGCTAGCATGGCGCGGAATCATCGCTCCCACCTTTGGTCAAACGCCGACAGAGTGCCGTCTGCATGAAGGAAAAAATCTCGCTCGCCATGGCCCGGCGCATCGCGCTTGCCGCACAGGGGTTTGCCGATCCTCGCCCTAACGGCACGCCCGATCGCCGCCATCTGGCCCGTGTGCTTGCCCGGACCGGTCTGCTGCAGATCGATTCCGTCAGCGCGGTGGTGCGTGCCCATTATATGCCGCTCTATTCGCGGCTTGGCCCCTACCCGCTCGCTCTGCTCGACAACGCCGCCGTGACGCGCAAGCGCAAAGTCTTCGAATATTGGGCGCACGAAGCCTCCTTTCTGCCGGTCGAAACCTATCCGCTGATGCGCTGGCGCATGGAACGGGCCGAACGTGGGGAGGAAATGTATAACGGGCTGGCCAAGTGGGGCCGCGAGCGCACCGCCTACATTGAAGACATCTTTCGCGAGGTCGTCGAACGCGGCCCGATCGCCGCTTCCGCCCTGGAAGGCCAGAAAGGCTCAGGCGGCTGGTGGGGCTGGAGCGACGCCAAGCACGCTTTCGAATGGCTGTTCTGGGCCGGCCGCATAACCACGGCGTCACGTCGTGGCTTCGAGCGGCTTTATGATCTGCCGGAGCGCGTGCTGCCGCCGGCAGTACTTGCCTTGCCTGTGCCCTCGCCTGAGGATGCGCACCGCGAATTGCTGCGCATTTCCGCCCGCGCCCACGGCGTCGCGACAACTGGCGACCTGCGCGACTATTTCCGCCTCTCCCCCGCCGACATCAAAGGCCGCATTGAGGAACTGGTCGACGCCGGCGACCTCTTGCCGGTGACCGTCGAAGGCTGGAGCAAGCCCGCCTATCTTCACAGGAATGCCCGTTTTCCGCGCAAGATCGAGGCGCGCGCCTTGCTCGCTCCCTTCGATCCGGTAGTCTTCGAGCGGGCGCGTACGGAAAGACTGTTCGACTTCCGCTATCGCATCGAGATCTACACCCCTGCCGAAAAGCGCCAATACGGCTATTATGTGCTGCCGTTCCTGCTCGGCGAAAGGATCGTGGCGCGCATCGACCTTAAGGCCGACCGCCCGGCCGGCGTGCTGCGCGTCCATGCCGCCTATGCCGAACCCGGCGCGCCGCCGCAAACCGCCGCCGAACTTTTTGAGGAATTGAAGCTGATGCAGGGCTGGCTCGGGCTCGAACGCATCGAGGTGACGCCTGCAGGGGATCTGGGCCAGGCGCTGGCGGAAGTCGCGGTTTCGTAAGGGATTGCCGATGTCGGCGCCGCCCCTCACCTGCCTGCCGGCATCCTCTCCCCGTATAGAGACGGGGAGAGGGACGCTGTCATCGATGGTTTCGCCAATCGCCAGCGTTGCAGGAGGGGGCGCCGCGGTTGCGGCCAGTTCTTTCTCCCCGTCACCATACGGGGAGAAATGCCCGGCAGGGCAATGAGGGGCAGCGCCGACATCGAAAATTGCTCTGAAGCGTTTCCCTCGCCGTGTCGGAAGCATGCGTTGACACGACTGCCTCCACAAGCCTAAATCCGGTTCAGACGGTCTCCTCTCGGCAAAGGGAGGAGCCAAGAGGGAATGCGGTGCGAAATCTCGATTTCAAATCCGCGGCTGTCCCCGCAACTGTAAGCGACGAGCCAAGGCCGATAACCACTGGGAAAAATCCCGGGAAGGCGGCACGAAGGCGATGACCCGCGAGCCAGGAGACCTGCCGTCTAGGACTTAAGAATCCGATCGCCTGGCGGGTTTTCCGGGCAAGGAGCCTGATTTGGAACGCGACAGCAGTTTTTCGGCTGAGACAGCGGGCGTATTGTCCGGCGATGATGATGCTCTGGCCGACGTCACCGTGATCGTCTGCGCCTCCTGCCGTGACGAGACCGGCTCCGACGGCCATCCTCGCGCCGGCGAATTGTTGGCCGAAGACTCGCGCCGCGCCGCCTCTGGCGAAAACATCCGTATCCGCAGCGTCGAATGCCTCGGCAACTGCAAGCGCCGCCTCAGCGCCGCTATCCTGCGCGACGGCTGCTGGAGCTATGTCTTCGGCGACCTGACCGCGACCAGCGGCGCCGATCTCATCACCGGCGCAAAACTCTTCGCCACCTCGACCGACGGCCTCATGCCATGGCGCGGCCGCCCCGATTGCCTGAAGCGCGGCCTCGTTGCCCGCATCCCTCCCCTCGACCTTTTGAAGGACCAGATATGACCACTTCCGCATCGCGCGTGCCCTGCACCGTCGTCACAGGCTTCCTCGGCGCCGGCAAGACGACGCTGATCCGCCATCTGCTCGAAAACGCTGGCGGCAAGCGGCTGGCCATCATCGTCAACGAGTTCGGCGACATCGGCATCGATGGCGAGATTCTTAAGGGATGCGGCATCGACACCTGCCCTGAGGAAAACATCGTCGAGCTGGCCAATGGCTGCATCTGCTGCACCGTCGCCGACGATTTCGTCCCGGCGCTCGACCAGATCCTGTCGCTGACGCCCAGGGTCGACCATATCCTGATCGAAACCTCCGGGCTGGCCCTGCCCAAGCCGCTGGTCCAGGCCTTCCAGTGGCCGACGGTGAAGAGCCGGGTGACGGTCGACGGCGTCATTGCCGTGGTCGACGGACCGGCGCTGGCCGAAGGCCGCGTTGCCAACGACATGGACGCCCTGCAGGCGCAGCGCGCGCAGGACGCGACGCTCGACCACGACGATCCGGTCGAGGAGGTGTTCGAGGACCAGCTCGCCTGCGCCGACCTGATCATATTGTCGAAGAGCGACCTGATGGACGCCGCCGGCTCGGCCCGCGCCAATGCCGTCATCGGCAAGCACGCCGCCCGCGCGGTGAAGATCGTGCCGGCCTCGCAGGGCAAGGTCGATCCCTCCGTGCTGCTCGGCCTCGGCCTTGCCGTCGAGGACGACATCGAGAACCGCAAGACCCACCACGATGACGAGCTCGATCACGAGCATGACGATTTTGACTCGTTCGTCATCGACATTCCGTCGATTGCCAATCCCGAAGAGCTGGCTTTGCGTGTCGCCACGGCGGCGGAAGAAGAAAACGTACTGCGCGTAAAAGGCTTCGTCGAGGTCGGCGGCAAGCCGATGCGGCTGTTGCTGCAGGCAGTCGGGCCGCGCGTCAACCACTATTACGACCGCGCCTGGACCGCCGCCGACGATCGCCGCTCCCGCCTCGTCGTCATCGGCCTGAAAGGGCTGAACCGCCCGGCGATCGAGCGTATCCTCGCCGGCTGACCTCAGGCACGAGCCGCGATGCACATCCTCACCACCACATCCGCCTCGCTCGACGATCTTGCCGAGCCTGTCGATCTCAGGCAGACGCCTGCGGATGTCGTGGCGCTGTCCTTCACCGACAGCGATCTGGCCGGGCTGGCGGCGGCGTGGCAGGCGGACGCGGATCGCCTGCCGTCGATGCGGTTGGCCGCCTTGCGCGATCTGCGCCATCCGATGTCCGTCGACCTGTGGATCGACAGCGTCGCCCGGCACGCCAGGGTTGTTCTGGTTCGCATCCTCGGCGGTTACGACTGGTGGCGCTACGGCTGCGATCAGCTCGCCTCGACCGCCCGCGCGCACGGCATAAAACTGGCGCTGCTGCCCGGCGAATGCCGCGACGAGGATTTGCGTCTGATCGAAGGCTCGACGCTGCCGCGCCAGGAGCTCGACGGCCTGCTCGGCTATTTTCGCGAAGGCGGCCCGGAGAATATGACGGCGCTGGTGCAGAGGTTGGCAAGTCTCGCCGGATCAGATGTGGCGGTCGCTGAACCTGTCAGCGTGCCAAAAGCCGGCTACTATCAACCGGGACTGGGGGTCGTCGAGCGCGACGTCCCCCTCCCCCTCGAGGGGAGGGTCCGGCCGCAGGCCGGGGGTGGGGTCGCCTGTGAAGTGCGCCAACACTCTGAAGTGCGCCAACAGCAAACAACGTCGAGCACTGCCGCAACGACCCCGCCCGGCCCTGCGGGCCACCCTCCCCTCGAGGGGGAGGGGGACGTCGTGCCCATTCTCTTCTACCGCTCGATGCTGCTCGCCGCCGACGTCGCGCCGATCGACGCATTGTTTGACGCGCTGCGGCAGCGCGGCATCGCCCCCGTGCCGATCTTCGTCTCCAGCCTCAAGGACCCGGCCTCGCTCGCCTTTGTCGAAACCGCGCTTGCCACGCTGAAGCCGGCCGCCATCATCACCGCGACCGCCTTCGCCTCGGGTGCCGAGCCCGGCGTCGAAACCCTGTTTGACCGCGCCGGCGTTCCTGTCTTCCAGGTCATCGTCGCGACGACACGCCGCGATATCTGGCAAGACAACCAGCGCGGCTTGGCGCCCGCCGACCTCGCCATGCATGTCGTCCTGCCTGAACTCGACGGCCGCATCCTTGCGGGCGCCGTTTCCTTCAAGGGCGAAAGCGAGGTCGATCCCGCATTGGCTTTCCGCGCCTTCGCCAACCGGCCGGAGCCGGACCGCGTCGCCCAGGTGGCGAACCGTGTCGAGGCGTTCGTGCGCCTGCAGCGCACGCCGCGCGAAAAGCGCAAGCTCGCCATCCTGATCCCCGACTATCCGAGCGCCCCCGGCCGCACCGGCTACGCCGTCGGCCTCGACGTGCCGTCCAGCGTGCTGGCGATGCTGCACGACCTGAGCGAACAGGGCTATGTCGTTGAAGGGATTCCGCAAACGCCGCGTGCATTGCTGGGGATGCTGGAGTCGGTCGATCAAGGGTTGGCATTGAAGGAGTATCTGACCTTCTCGAAGGAATTGCCTGCTGAGGCAATGGCTGTGGTAGAGGCCGCATGGGGGAATGCTGAAGATGAGACAGGTTGGTGCGAGGCACCCCCCTCTATCCTGCCGGACATGTCCGGCAGGACAGAGGGGGGCGCGACGGAGCACCAACCTTCGAGTCTGGCAAACAGCAAACAATTCCCCTTCCGCGCCACCAGCTTCGGCAACATCACCGTGGCGCTCGCCCCTGACCGCGGGCGTTCAGTCGACCGTCGCGCCGACTATCACGACCCGACGCTGCCGCCGCGCCATGCGCTGATCGCCTTTGGCCTGTGGCTGCGCAAGGCGCTCGATGTCCATGCCCTCGTCCATGTCGGCGCCCATGGCACGCTGGAATGGCTGCCCGGCAAGACAGTGGCGCTCAGCGAAACCTGTTTTCCCGAGATCGTCACCGGGCCCCTGCCCGTCATCTATCCCTTCATCGTCTCCAACCCGGGAGAGGCAGCGCAGGCCAAGCGGCGCATTGCCGCCGTCACCCTCGGCCATCTGCCGCCGCCTCTGACCGGCGCCGGGCTGGACGAGAACCAGCACCAGCTTGAGCGGCTGGTCGACGAATATGCCCAGGCCGACGGGCTCGACCGCCGCCGCCGCGACCGCCTGGCGAGGCTGATTGTCGAAACCGCTGAAAAGACCGGGCTCGCCTACGAGGCCGGCGTCGCCGGAACCGACGCGCCCGACGAAGCGCTGCGCCGCATCGACGCCTGGCTCTGCGACCTCAAGGACTTCGCCATCAAGGACGGGCTGCACATCTACGGCCGCTCAGCCGAGGGCGAGGCCGATCAGCTGCGCGAGCAAAGTGCGGCGGCCGAGAAATCAGCATTGATCGCGGCCCTCGACGGCCGCCATGTCCCTGCCGGTCCTGCCGGCGCGCCGGCGCGTGGCCGGCGCGATGTCCTACCGACTGGCCGCAACCTGTTCACATCGGATCCACGCACCATGCCGACGCCGACATCCTTCGATCTCGGCAGGGCGGCGTCCGACGAGGTCTTGCGCAGCTACATGCAGGCGCATGGCGACTGGCCGCGCTCGCTGGTCATCGACCTCTGGGGCTCGGCCTCGCTGCGCACCGGTGGCGAAGAGATCGCGCAAGGCCTGGCGCTGATGGGCTGCCGGCCGCAATGGGATTGCGCCACCGGCCGCGTCACCGGCATCGAGGTGCTGCCGCCGGCCACCCTTGGCCGCCCGCGCGTCGATGTCACCTGGCGCATTTCAGGCCTGTTCCGCGACATGTTCCCGACCCAGATCGCCCTGATCGATGCGGCCGCCAACGCCGTCGCCGCCCGCGACGAGGATGCGTTGGAAAATCCGCTTGCGGCAAAAACCCGCGCCGATGGCAAGGTCAGCCCGCGCATTTTCGGCACCTCGCCCGGCACCTACGGCGCCGGTATCGAGGCGTTGCTGTCGAGCGGCGACTGGGCGGCGCGCGAAGAAATCGGTCGCGCCTATCTCGACGCCACCTCGCATGCCTATGGCGACGCTGACGGCGAAGGGATTTCGTCGCCCGGCGCGTTCGAGGGTCGCGTCGCCGAGGCCGACCTCCTCGTCCATACCGGAGACGACCCCGGCCGCGACATTTTGGAAGGCTCCGCCGATGTCGCCTTCATCGGCGGTTTTTCGGCAGCGCTTGCAGCGCTTGGCAAGAACGCCGACGTCATCGTCCTCGACACCACGGATCCGCAAAAGCCGAAGCCGCGCTCGCTTGGAGAAGCCGTATCTCGGGTGGTTCGCGCCCGCGCCGTCAACCCGCGCTTCATTGCCGGCCAGATGCGGCACGGACCGCGCGGCGCTTCGGAATTCGCCGAGACGGTCGACCGTCTCGTCGGTTTCGCCGAGACCACCCATGCCATACCGGGCACGCTGATCGAGGCCGTGCACGACGCCTATCTCGGCGATCCCGAGGTGCGCGCCTTCATCCTGCGCGAAAACCCGGCGGCCGCGAAAATCATCGCCGAGCGTTTTTTGTCGGCGCGGCGGCGCGGTCTCTGGCATCCGCTGCGCAATTCCATCGATGACGATCTCGCCGCACTGATCGCCGAGGCCCAGGCGCTGGGGGTGGCGGCATGAACGCCTTCTCCCGACGCGGCGCCTGCCCTGCTTTGTCCGCGCCGATGCAGACCGGCGACGGGCTTCTGGTGCGGCTCAACCCGGTCGCTGGAGGACTCTCGCCGAAATCCTTGATCGGGCTCGGTGAATCCGCCTTGCGGCACGGCAACGGCATCATGGAAGTGACCGCGCGTGGCAGCCTGCAGATCCGCGGCCTGACATCGGCAAGCGCCCGGCTGCTGGCAATGGAGGTCGACGCGCTCGGCATCGCAGTGCGCACCGGCGTGCCGGTCGAGACCGGACCGCTGGCGGGGCTGGACCCGCAGGAGATCGCAGATCCGCGCCCGTTGGCGGAGCGGATTCGTGCTGCGATCGAGGAGGCAGGCTTTCCGCCACCCTTTGGCCCGAAGGTTTCAGTGATCGTCGACGGCGGCGGACAGTTGGCTATGGATGCGGTAACAGCCGATGTGCGGCTGGTTGCAACGCGGATGGACGCGGCAATTCAGTGGAAGATGTCCGTTGCCGGAGACGGTCAGAGTGCGAAGCCGCTCGTTATCGTCGAGGAAGATGCTGCCCGTGATATCGCCATAGCGATCCTGAGGATGGTCGCCGAAAAGGGCCGTGAAGCCCATGCAAGGGATTTGACGCGCCGGCAGCTAAGATCTCTCGCAAGTTGGCGCGTCTTACCCCCCTCTGTCCTGCCGGACATCTCCCCCTCAAGGGGGGAGATCGGCGGTTTCGTCGTTGGCTCTTCCTCCGCAGCGTCGGAGATTGGCGAAAACAGAGATCAGAGCGCAATCTCCCCCCAAGTGGGGGAGATGTCCGGCAGGACAGAGGGGGGCGCCGTGGAGCGCCTTCCTGTGGCGGCTCGCTTCCCCATTGGCGTTTTCGATCTGACAGCCGGCACCGCCCTCGGCATCGGCCTGCCCTTCGGCAGCATGCCGGCGCAAAAACTCATCGGCCTCACGCAACACGCCCTCACCCTTGGCGCGGCCGAAATCCGCCTGGCGCCACGACGCGCGCTGCTTTTCATCGGCCTCTCCCCGACCGCCTGCCACGCGCTCCAGCAGGCCGCCGCCACCCTCGGCTTCGTTATTGACGCTGCCGACCCGCGCACAAAAATCGCCGCTTGCCCCGGTGCGCCGGCCTGCGCTTCCGGCCGGATCGCGACGCGCGACATCGCCGAGACCATCGCCGCAGAAAACCGCGACCTTCTCGATGCCTCCGTCACCCTCCATATTTCCGGCTGCGCCAAGGGCTGTGCCCATCCCGGCCGGGCGGCGCTGACACTGGTCGGCGGCGAAAACGGGGCCGGACTTGTCGTGGACGGGACGGCGAAGGCCCTTCCCGCCGGATACAGGCCAGGCTATGACGCCGCGCGCGGCGTTGGCCGCATTGCCGCAGCGATCCGCGAAGAACGATTTCGAGGTGAGACCACCGCCGCCTGCCTGACAAGGCTTGGCGCGGCCGGTGTCACCGAACTCTACCGACAGGATTGAACATGCCCGCCCCCTACGACTACATCCATGACGGCACGGCGATCTATGAGCGCTCCTTCGCCATCATTCGCGCCGAGGCCGACCTGTCGCGGTTTTCCGATGCCGAAGCCGATGTTGCCATCCGCATGATCCATGCCTGCGGCCAGGTCGAGGCCGCGGAGAACTTTGTTTTTTCGCAAGCTTTTGTTGCCGCCGCCCGCGCGGCACTGGCGGCCGGCGCGCCGATCTTCTGCGACGCCGAGATGGTCTCGCACGGCATCACCCGCGCCCGGTTGCCGGCCGGCAACGAGGTGATCTGCACGCTGCGCGACCCGCGGACGTCCGACATAGCGAAAAGGATCGGCAACACCCGTTCGGCCGCAGCCATTGACCTGTGGGGCGAGCGCATGGCCGGCTCGGTCGTCGCCATCGGCAATGCGCCGACCGCACTTTTCTACCTGCTGGAGAGATTGCGCGACGGTGCGCCGAAACCGGCTGTTATCATCGGCATGCCGGTCGGTTTCGTCGGTGCTGCCGAATCGAAGGACGCGCTGGCCGAGAATTCTTACGGCGTGCCCTACGCGATTGTGCGCGGCAGGCTGGGCGGCAGCGCCATGACCGCCGCCGCGCTCAACGCATTGGCGAGGCCGGGCCTGTGAACGCGATTGTAAAAGGCAGGCTTGTCGGCGTCGGCACCGGTCCCGGCGACCCCGAGCTGCTGACGCTCAAGGCCGTGCGCGCGCTGGCCGAGGCCGACGTGGTGGCGCATTTCGCCAAGCGCGGCAACAACAGCAACGCGCGCGCCATCGTCGGCGCGCATTTTCGTCCTGATTTGATCGAGTTGCCGCTGCTCTATCCCGTCACCACCGAAATCGACAAGGATCACAGCGATTATCGGTCGCAGATAGCGGATTTCTACGAGGAGTCGGCCGAAAAGGTCGCCGAGCATCTCAGCGCCGGCAGGATGGTCGCGGTGCTTTCGGAAGGCGACCCGCTGTTCTACGGCTCCTACATGCACCTGCATGTCAGGCTGGCGCACCGCTTTCCAACAGAGGTCATTCCCGGCGTCACTGCCATGTCCGGCTGCTGGTCGGCCACCGGAACCCCGATCGTCCAGGGCGACGATGTATTGACCGTGCTGCCGGGCACGATGAGCGAATTCGAGCTGACCCGCCGCCTCGCCGACACCGATGCTGCCGTCATCATGAAGGTTGGCCGCAACCTGCCCAAGATCAGGCGCGCGCTGCAGGCGACCGACAAGCTGGCGCGTGCCATCTATGTCGAGCGCGGCACCATGCCGGGCGGCGTTTCGATGCGGCTGGCCGACAAGCAGGACGACAACGCGCCCTACTTCGCCATCGTGCTGGTCGCCGGCTGGTCAGGCCGGGCCGCCGCATTGGGAGCCGAAACATGAGCGGCCGCCTGACCGTTGTCGGCCTCGGACCCGGCAATGCCGACCAGGTGACGCCGGAGGCAAGCCGCGCCGTCGCCGAGGCAAGATTCTTCTACGGCTACAAGCCGTATCTCGACCGGCTCGACCTGCGCCCGGACCAGACCCGCGTCGCCTCCGACAATCGCGAGGAGCTGTCCCGCGCGAAGGACGCGCTGGCAATGGCTGCGCAGGGCCACAATGTCGCCGTTGTCTCGGGCGGCGACCCCGGCGTCTTTGCCATGGCGGCAGCCGTCTGCGAGGCGATCGAGGCCGGCCCGGCCGAATGGCGTGCCGTTGACGTTTCGATGCTGCCCGGCATCACCGCCATGCTCGCGGTCGCGGCCCGCATCGGCGCACCGCTCGGCCATGATTTCTGCGCCATCTCGTTGTCCGACAATCTAAAGCCATGGGAGCTCATCGAATTGCGGCTGCTGGCTGCGGCCGGCGCTGGCTTCGTCATCGCGCTCTACAATCCGATCAGCAAGGCGCGCCCCTGGCAGCTTGGCCGCGCCTTCGAATGCCTGACTGCGATCCTGCCGGGCACCACACCGGTCGTCTTCGGCCGTGCCGCCGGCCGTCCCGACGAGCGCATCGAGATTTTTCTGCTGGCGGACGCCGACGCGGAAAAGGCCGACATGGCGACCTGCATCATCATCGGCTCGCCGGAAACCAGGATCATCAAGCGCGGCGAAAGACCGGCGCTGGTCTACACGCCGCGTTCGGCGGCGGGCCCAAGAAAATGATCGACCATCGCGGCAAGGGCTTCGACGGTTTCGGCCGACGCAACGTCCGGCAGCGTCGGCCTGCGGATCATGACCACCTCGACGCCGAGCGCCCGCGCTGCGGCGATCTTGCCGTAGGTCGCCTCGCCGCCGCTGTTCTTGGACACGACGACATCGATGCGGTGTTCCAGAAGCAGTGCATGTTCGTCGGCTTCCTGGAACGGCCCGCGCGCCAGGAGATAGGTCGCGTCGGGCACAGCGAGCCTTGGCTCGACCGGATCGACGCTGCGGATCAGATAATGATGCTGGGGCGCCGCCTCGAAGGCGGCGACCTCCTGCCGGCCAAGCGCCAGGAAAACGCGGCGTGGCGCAGCGGCCAGCGCCGTCACCGCGCTGGCAACGCTGTCGACCAGCGTCCAGCGGTCGCCTTCGGCAGGCTCCCAGCCCGGGCGCCTGAGCGCGACGATCGGCACGCCGGCCTCTCGCGCCGCTGCCGCCGCATTGGCGGAGATCTGCGCCGCATAGGGATGCGTGGCGTCGACCAGCAGCTTGATACGGGTGTCGCGAAGAAACGCCGACAGCCCGTCGGCGCCGCCAAAACCGCCCACCCTCGTCGGTACGCCTTGCGCGACGGGATTTCCGGTGCGGCCGGCCAGCGACAATGTGATCGCAAGATCGGCACGCGCGGCCAGCTTTCCCGCCAGTTGCCGGGCTTCGGTGGTTCCGCCGAGGATCAGAATGCGCTTCATTGGCACCACGTCAGGCCACGCCGAGCTGCCCCTCACCCTTACCCTCTCCCCGTGAAGGACGGGGAGAGGGGGACGCCAGCGTTGCGGCCAGTTCCCTTCTCCCCGTCACTATACGGGGAGAAGGTGCCGGCAGGCGGATGAGGGGCGGCGCGGCATGTCAAACAATAAACAGCCAACACCAAAATGGCTCACAATCGTCGGCATCGGCGAGGACGGTGTAGCGGGTCTCGGCGACGAGGCCAAGCGGCTGATCGCCGAGGCCGAATTCGTCTTCGGCGGCACGCGCCACCTTGCGCTCGTCGTGTCGCTCGCCAAAGGCGAAGCCCGTGCCTGGCCGACCCCTTTCGAGGCCGAGATGCGCGACGTGCTGGCGCTTTCCGGCAGGCGAGTCTGCGTGCTGGCGTCGGGCGATCCGTTCTTCCATGGCGTCGGCGTCACCCTTGCTCGCAAAATTCCTGCCCAGGAGATGCAGGTGATTTCAGCCGCTTCTGCCTTCTCGCTGGCCGCCGCCCGCCTCGGCTGGGCGCTGCAGGATATCGAGACCATTTCGCTGCACGGCCGCCCGCTCGACCTGATCCGGCCGCTGCTGCATCCGGGCAGCCGCATCCTTGCGCTGACCTCGGACGGCGATGCACCGGCGGCGATTGCGCGCCTGCTGACCGAGCTCGGCTTCGGTGCCTCGCAGCTGACGTCACTTGAGGCGCTGGGCGGCCCGAACGAAAGGTTGCGCTTGGCGCGCGCGGACGCCTTCGACATCGAAAAGATCAATCCGCTCAACGTGCTGGCGGTCGAAGTCGACTCAACTTCGGAAGCACGCATCCTGCCGCTGACATCGGGCCTTGCCGATCATTTGTTCGAGCATGACGGCCAGATCACCAAGCGCGAAGTGCGCGCCATCACCCTGTCGGCCCTCGCCCCCAGGCGCGGCGAGTTGCTGTGGGACATCGGCGCGGGCTCCGGCTCGATCGGCATCGAATGGATGCTCGCCCATCCGTCGATGCGCGCCATTGCCATCGAGGCCGATCCAAGCCGCGCCGCCCGCATCCACCGCAATGCTTCACACTGCGGCGTGCCCGGCCTTGTCGTCGTCGAAGGTTCGGCACCAAAGGCGCTTGCCAACCTAGGCACGCCCGATGCGATCTTCATCGGCGGCGGCGGCAGCGATACCGGCGTGCTGGGCGCGGCCATCAAGGCCCTGCGTGTTGGCGGCCGGCTGGTTGCCAATGCGGTGACGCTGGAGATGGAGGCGCTGCTTCTCGCCCGTCACGCGTCGCTCGGCGGCGATCTCACCCGCATCGCACTATCCCGCGCTTCGCCGGTTGGCTCGATGCAGGCCTGGCGGCCGGCCATGCCGGTCACCCAATGGAGCTGGGTCAAGCCATGATGGTCGCGGGCATCGGCAGCCGCAAGGGCGTCAGCGCAAGGGATGTGCTTGCCGCCATAGAAACCGCTCTGGAAGCACATGGGCTGGCGATGACGGCGCTTTCGGCGCTCGCCACCGCTTCTCAGAAGCAGGACGAGCAGGCAATCTTCTCTGCGGGCCGCGAACTCGCTCTTCCAGTGATCGTTGTCGAGGACGTTGCGCTCGAGGCCGCGTCGCCGCGCGCAATCAGCCGTTCCGACCTGTCGCAGGCGCGTGCCGGCACGCCGTCGGTTTCCGAAGCCTCGGCGCTTGCTGCCGCGGGCAAAGGCGCAAAACTGCTCGGGCCGCGCACCGTGCTTGGCCCGGTCACCTGCGCCATCGCCATCAGCGGAGACGCCGCATGACCGTCCACTTCATCGGCGCCGGACCGGGCGCGGCCGACCTCATCACCTTGCGCGGCAGCCGGCTGCTGGCAAGCTGCCCGGTCTGCCTCTATGCCGGCTCGATCGTCGCCCCGGAACTGTTGCAGCACTGCGCCCCGGGCACGAAGCTGATCGACACCGCGCCGATGTCGCTCGACGAGATCGAAGCGGAATATGTGGCGGCCCACCAGGCCGGCCACGATGTCTCCCGCCTGCATTCCGGCGACCTGTCGGTGTGGAGCGCCGTCGCCGAGCAGATCCGCCGGCTGGAGAAGCACGGCATCGCCTATACGCTGACGCCGGGCGTGCCCTCCTTCGCGGCTGCCGCGGCAGCGCTCCGCCGCGAACTGACCATTCCCGAAGTCGCGCAAAGCCTGGTGCTGACCCGCATCTCCGGCCGCGCGTCCAAAATGCCGCCCGGCGAGACGCTGGCAGGCTTCGGCCGCACCGGCGCGACGCTGGCCATCCACCTTGCCATCCACGCCGTCGACCGCATCGTCGCCGAGCTGACGCCGTTCTATGGCGCCGATTGCCCGGTAGCGGTCGTCTTCCGTGCCTCCTGGCCGGACGAGCGCGTGCTGACCGGCACGCTGGCGACGATCGAGGCGCAACTGGCCGCCGATCCGATGGAGCGCACGGCCATCATCTTCGTCGGCCGCTCGCTGGCAGCGGAAAACTTTGGCGAGAGCTCACTTTACGACGCCCACTACCAGCGGCGCTTTCGCGGACGGGACGGACTGTGAACGACGGCACCGGAAACAACAGCGGAAACACCACGATCGAACAGGCTTTGGCCCGGCTGAACTTCAAGCCGCGCCAGCTTGAGCCGGGCCATGTCTGGCTGGCCGGCGCCGGCCCTGGCGATCCCGGCTGCCTGACGCTGGAAGTGCTGGCCGCACTTGGGCAGTGCGATGCCCTCGTCTACGACGCACTGGTCTCTCCCGATGTCGTGGCAGTGGCGTCGGGCGCCGAGCTTTTTTACGCCGGCAAGCGTGGCGGCCAACCGTCGATGAAGCAGGACGACATCACCGCTTTGCTGGTGCGGCTGGCGCGAGAAGGCCGCCGCGTCGTCAGGCTGAAAGGCGGCGACCCTTATATTTTCGGCCGCGGCGGCGAAGAGGCGCTGGCGCTGGCGGGCCAAAACATCCCGTTCCGCGTGCTGTCCGGCCTGACTTCGGGCCTCAGCGCGCTTGCCGGAGCCGGCATCCCGGCGACCATGCGCGGCATCAACAAGGCGGTGATCCTGGCCACCGGCCACGCCGCCGGCACCGACGACGACCTCGACTGGACAGCAATCGCCCGCACCGGTCAGCCGGTCGTCGTCTATATGGGCATGGCCAATCTGCCGCTGATATCAGCCTCGCTGCTTGGCGGCGGCCTGCCGCCTTCGACGCCTGCTGCAGTGATCGTCGCCGCGACGACGCCGCAGGAGCGCATCGTCGTCGCCACCCTTGCCACCATCGCCGATGAGGCGGCCGCCGCCGGGTTGAGCGCGCCGGCGCTGATCGTCGTCGGCGGTATCGTCGCGATGCGCGCGGCATTGGCGGGCGAGCCGTGACCCGCGCGATCATCATCGGCGCGCCGCGCTCAGGCTCGGGCAAGACCAGCGTCACCATTGGTATATTGCGCGCGCTCGCCCGGCGCGGCCTCAAGGTGCGCGGCGCCAAATCCGGCCCCGATTATATCGACCCAGGTTTTCACACCGCCGCGACAGGCCTTTCCGGCGTCAACCTCGACAGCTGGGCGATGCCGCCTGCTTTGCTCAACGCGCTGGCCGGCGACGCAACTGAAGATGCCGATTTCATCTTCCTGGAAAGCGCCATGGGCCTGTTCGACGGGATTCCGGCTGCTCCGGGCCGCACCGGCTCGGCGGCCGATCTCGCACGGCTCTACGGCCTGCCGGTGCTGCTGGTGCTCGACGTTTCCGGACAGTCGACCACGGCGGCAGCCGTCGCCAAGGGGTTTGCCAGCTATGACCCTGATGTACGCATGGCCGGCGTCGTGCTCAACCGGCTGGGCAGCGAGCGCCACCGCCGTCTCTGCAGCGACGCGATCGAGGCGGTCGGCCTGCCGGTGGTCGGCGCGATCCTGCGCGATCCTTCGCTCAACCTGCCGGAGCGGCATCTCGGCCTCGTCCAGGCCGGCGAATATGAGAATTTATTGGCGCATCTCGACCGGTTGGCCGACATGGTCGAACGCTCGCTCGACCTCGACGCCATCATGGCGCTGGCGGCGCCATTCGCGCCCACTCCCGGCAGTTTCGACGACGCGCTGCCACCGCCCGGACAACGCATCGCACTGGCAGAGGATGCCGCCTTCACCTTCCTCTATCCGCATGTCGCCGCGCATTGGCACAAGGCAGGGGCTGAAATCATCCGCTTCTCGCCGCTTGCCGACGAAGCGCCCGGCGAAAATTGCGATGTCTGCTGGCTGCCCGGCGGCTATCCCGAGCTTCACGCCGGCCGCCTCGCGGCGGCTGCGACGTTCAGGGCCGGCATCGAGGCGTTTGCGGCAACACGGCCGGTGCATGGCGAGTGCGGCGGCTTCATGGTGCTCGGCGAAGCGCTGGAGGACGCATCGGGCGAGACGCACGCGATGCTCGGCCTGCTCGGCCACTCGACCAGCTTTGCCAAGCGAAAGATGAACCTCGGCTACCGCGAGGCGCGGTTGCGCGCCGATTGTCCGCTGGGAGCCCAAGGCGCGCTGATCCGCGGCCACGAATTCCACTATGCGCAGATGATTGCCATCGGCAGTGACGAACCGCTGGCCGACCTCGCTGACGGCCAAGGCAATCCGCTCGGCGCCTCCGGTTACCGGCGCGGCCATGTCAGCGGCACGTTCTTCCATGCCATCGCGAGAGGCTAGAGCATGATCCCGAACCGGAGGTCCGCGCCAGCGAAAAGTGGGAACCGGTTTTCGGAATAGATGATGCTCAAACTCGAGAACATGCCCCCTTCGCTTCGCCAGGCGCTCGATGACATCGCGCTCTGCGTCGTCTTCTTCACCCGGCTGCCGCTGCCGGTCGTCGATTTTCGGGACCGCAGCCTTGCTGCCGCGATCTGGGCAGCGCCCGTTGCCGGCCTCGCCGTCGCTCTGATTGGCGCCCTGGTTTACGCGGTCGGGACCTGGCTCGGCCTTGCCGCCGGCCCGGCAGCGGCACTTGCCCTTGCCGCGACCTTGCTCGCCACCGGCTGCATGCATGAAGACGGGCTTTCGGATGTCGCCGACGGCTTTGGCGGCGGCAAAACGCGCGAGAAAAAACTGGAGATCATGCGCGACAGCCGCATCGGCGCCTATGGCGCCTGCGCGCTCGCCCTGTCGCTGCTTATCCGCTGGAGCGTGCTTTCGGAATTCGCCGGCCCGGCCCAGATGTTCTGGGCTCTGATTGCCGCGCATGCCGCCTCGCGCGGCTTGTTCGGCGCTTTCATGCATCTTTTGCCGGCGGCGCGCAGCGACGGCCTCTCGGTCGATGCAGGCCCCGTCTCGGCCGAAACCGCCATTGCCGGCGCCGCGCTCGGCACCGTCGCGCTGCCGGCGCTAGGGTTCGGTGGCGCGGTCGCCGCGCTTATCCTGCTCGGCCTGTTGTTTGCCGCCTTCCGCGAGCTGTGCCGCAGCCAGATCGGCGGCCATACCGGCGATACGGTCGGCGCGCTGCAGCAGTCTGGCGAGATCGCAATCCTGCTCGTTGCTTCCGTTTTCCTTTCCTGACTCTGTTTCGGAGATTTTTCCCCCATGCCTTTCAAATCGCTTGATGAATTGCGCGCGGCCTGCCTCGATCTGCCTGCCGGCAGCGAAGCCGCGGCAGATGCTGTCGCCCGCCGCCAGGACACGCTGACCAAGCCGCAAGGCAGCCTTGGCCGATTGGAAGCCATAGCCGCATGGCTGGCCCGCTGGCAGGGCCGCGACATGCCGCAGCTCGACCGCGTCAAAGTGTTCGTCTTTGCCGGCAACCACGGCGTCACCGCACAGGGCGTGTCGGCCTTCCCGTCGGAGGTCACCGTGCAGATGGTGGCGAATTTCGCCGGCGGCGGCGCCGCCATCAACCAGCTCGCCCGCATCGCCGGCGCCGAACTCGACGTTATTCCGCTCGACCTCGACCGTCCGACCGGCGATTTCACGCAAGTGCCGGCAATGGACGGCGAAGCCTTCCTCGCTGCCGTCTCGGCCGGCTATGGCGCGGTGACCAGAGATCTCGACCTCGTCTGTTTCGGCGAAATGGGCATCGGCAACACCACGCCGGCAGCAGCCATTTCGGCCGCCCTTTTCGGCGGCGGCGCGGAAAAATGGACCGGTCGCGGCACCGGCGTCGACGATGCCGGCCTGGTGCGCAAGATCACCGCCATCGAGGCCGGCCTCAAGCGCCACGCCGAGGCCCTTGCCGACCCGCTGGGGATCGCAGCAGCCCTCGGCGGGCGCGAACTCGCCGCCATCCTTGGCGCGACGCTGGCGGCGCGCCATTCAGGCGTGCCGGTGCTGCTCGACGGCTTCGTCTGCACCGCCGCCGCCGCGCCCTTGGCAAGGTTGCACCCCGCCGGCCTCGCCCACACGCTTGCCGCCCATGTCTCGGCCGAATCCGGCCATCGCCGGCTGCTCGAGGCGCTCGGCCTGCCGCCGCTGCTCGACCTCGGCATGCGGCTCGGCGAAGGCTCCGGCGCCTGCCTCGCCGTCAACATCGTCCGCTCCGCGCTCGAATGCCATGCCCGCATGGCAAGCTTTGCCGAGGCCGGTGTTTCGGAGAAGTAATCTCGTCAAACTGATCAAGTCTTGACCGATTGCTCGATGGATCACGGCAGCATCGGGGAACCTGGCCGGCCCGAGCACGTTGTGGCCGGTCAGCCCGGGTTACGCATGCAACAGCTTTTCCAGGAATTCGGCCATCCGACATACGTCCCGTTCCCCGTTATTGCGGCGAGGCTTCTCTTGGCGTCGATCTTCGGTGCGGCGATCGGCTTCGAACGCGAATGGCGAAATCGGCCTGCCGGGCTTCGCACCCATATCCTGGTCTGCGTGGCGGCGGCTACCTTCGGTATTCTGACGATTGAAATTATTCACGCGCCGATGTTTCAGCAGGATTCCGTAAGGGTCGATCCGATTCGCGTTGTCGAAGCGGTCACCGCCGGCGTCGCGTTCCTTGCTGCCGGAACGATTTTGTTTTCGAAGGGCGAGGTTCACGGGCTGACGACCGGGGCTGGCATGTGGCTCTCCGGGGCAATCGGCGTGGCCTGCGGGCTCGGTCTGTGGCAAGTGGCGGCACTCGGCACGCTTTTGGTGCTGGTCGCGGCAGGCCTTCTCTATAGTTTTGCCCACAAGTCCGGTATTGGCGAGAACGCCGGACCAGAAAAGCCCATGTCGGAAGAAGACGTGTCCAAGCCGCCCAAAGGCTGAGGCTGCAACTGGAACCGAACGCGAATTGGAAACCAACCGTCAGATTTGGAACCGCTATGTTCGCGACACTCTTTCAGGCAGCGAGAAAGCGAGTAATATCAACGGATTAAATGGTGGGTGCGACAGGGATCGAACCTGTGACCCGCTGATTAAGAGTCAGCTGCTCTACCAACTGAGCTACGCACCCACTCGCCGGTAAAACCAGCGTCGGCGGGCATATAGCCGCCGCCATCCGCCATGTCCAGCCCTGCCGGATTCATTTCCCGACAAATCGGCTCGAGCCGATCGCGATCAGACGAACAGCTTGCCTTCCGCCACCTTGACGGCATGGCCGCCGATGCGGGCGGCGGCCAGTTTGCCGCCTTCGACATTCAGTTCGAGGCGAATGCGCGAAGGCCGCCCCATCTCCAGCCCTTGTTCGATCCAACGCTGGGAAACACCCTCTGTCGGACCATCGAAATGCATGATCGCGCCGGCGAAGGCGGCGGCCGCCGAACCGGTCGCCGGATCTTCATAGGATGGATTGGCCGGCACGATCATGCGGACATGAAAGGCGCTGTCGTGGTTCACCGTCTCGCGGCAATAGACATACGGGCTGGCGAGGGCCCAATCGCTCTTGCGGGGCGCCAGTTCCGACCACGCCTGGTTGTCCAGCCTTATCCGGGCCGCCGCCTCCAGATCGGCGACCGGAATGGTCACGTAGGGCACGCCGGCCGACCAGAACGAGACGCGGTGGTTTTCGAAGCCGACTTCGTGCGGCCCCAGGCCAAGTGCCGCCCCGATCGCTTCCGGGTCGGCGGACAATTCCAGCCGCTCCGGCAGCTTGGCCAGGTCGAACTCGGCAAAGATGGCGCCATCGTGCTTGCTGACGGCGCAGCGCACCGGGCCGATGTTTTCCTCCAGCACGAAGATGCCGGCAGTGTCGCCATCGCCAGCCATTTCGGCAAGCGCAATCGCAGCGCCCACCGTCGGATGGCCGGCGAACGGCATCTCATGGTCGGGCGTGAAGATGCGGATGCGGGCGCGGTGCTTGGGATTGTCGGGCGGCAGCACGAAAACGGTTTCCGACAGGTTGAACTCGCCCGCGATAGCCTGCATCGCGGCAGTGTCCAGTCCCTTGCTGTCAAGCACGACGGCCAGCGGATTGCCGCCCAGCCGCTCGGTGGTGAACACGTCGTAAAGTAAGTAATTCCGGGTCAGCATTGTAGAAAGCCTTCTGCCTCAATCCCAACAGGGGCCCAAACATGGGCGAAATTTAATTTGATATTTGAACCATTCGGCCTGATCAGTGCACCGGTTGGGACATCACTGGTATTATAGGGGTCCGGCGTGGACCAGATTGTCAATCTGCCAAAGACGGAATCCACTTCCGACATAAAGACGGCACTCGGGCTCGACCGCCTGGGTCTGAAGAAGAAACGGCGTCGCGGCTGGCTTTATGGCCTGCTTGTGCTGGTCGTCGTCGCCGCAAGCCTGGCGGGGTACCAATGGTATGCCGCGTCTCCCGCCAAGATCGACTATACCACCGTGCCGGCCGCTGTCGCCGACCTCACGGTCGAAGTATCGGCGACCGGCACGCTGCAGCCGCTCACCCAGGTCGACATTTCGAGCGAACTGTCCGGCGTCGTCCGCTCGGTCGCGGTCAACGAGAACCAGCAGGTGAAGAAGGGCGATGTGCTGGCGGCGCTCGATACGGCCAAGCTGGAGGTGCAGATCGAGCGCGCCGAGGCTTCCGCCAAGGCGGCGGCTGCCAATGTCGAGACCGCCACCGTAACCCTCACCGAAAACGAAAGGGCGGTTGCGCGCGCGGCGGCGCTCGCCAAGCGCGGCATGGCGACTGACCAGTCGCTTGAAGCGGCGACAGCGACGCGCGACCGCTCAAAGGCAGCGCTCGACAGCGCCAAAGCCAATCTGGCCATCGCCAATGCCGATCTCAAGGCGCAGCAGACGGACTTCGCCAAAAGCACCATCTATGCGCCCATCGACGGCATCGTTCTGACGCGCTCGGTCGATCCCGGCCAGACGGTTGCCTCCTCGCTGCAAGCGCCGGTGCTGTTCGTCATCGCCGCCGACCTGAGGAACATGGAGTTGAAGGCAGCGGTCGACGAGGCCGACATCGGCGCGGTCAAGCCCGGCCAGCATGCCCGCTTCACCGTCGACGCCTTTCCCGAGCGGCCGTTCGATGCCGAGATCCGCGACATCTCCTATGCTTCGGTCACCACCGACGGCGTCGTCACCTACGACGCGCGGTTCGAGGTCGACAACAACGAGCTTCTGTTGCGGCCCGGCATGACTGCCACCGTTTCGGTCGTCACCAGAGAGGCCAAGGGCGTGCTCACCGTGCCGTCGACAGCTTTCCGTTACCGGCCGGCGGCATCTGCTGCCCGAGCGTGGAGCCTGAGCGACCTGTTCACGGGCCGCATGGGCCGTCCACGCGGCAACCGCCAGCGCCAGGCGACGGCACAGCCCACCGACGGCTCGCGCACGCTCTACGTCCTGGAGAATGGCCGGCCTCGGCCGGTCAACGTCAAGGTCGGCTCCACCGATGGCGAAGTGACCGAGATCACCTCCGGTCTCGCAGAAGGTGCGCAAGTCATCACCGCAGCGCAGCAGCGGAGCTGAAAATCAATGTCAGGCTCGCTGCTCATCACCTTCCACAAGGTCTGGAAGAGCTATGGCCAGGGCGAGGCCACGGTCCATGCGCTGGCTGGCGTCGATCTTGCCATCCGCAGCGGCGAATTCGTCGCCATCATGGGTCCGTCCGGCTCGGGCAAATCGACGGCGATGAACATCATCGGCTGCCTCGACACGCCGACGGCCGGAACCTACAGCTTCATGGGCATCGATGCTGGCCGCCTCGACCGCAACCGCCGCGCCATGCTGCGCAATCTCTATCTCGGCTTCGTCTTCCAGGGCTACAATCTCCTGCCGCGCACCACCGCGGTGGAGAATGTCGAACTGCCGCTGATCTATCGCGGCGTCGCCGCCCGCGAGCGTCACGACCTCGC
Source organism: Mesorhizobium sp. WSM4847 (assembly GCF_055811335.1). Taxonomy (NCBI): domain Bacteria; kingdom Pseudomonadati; phylum Pseudomonadota; class Alphaproteobacteria; order Hyphomicrobiales; family Phyllobacteriaceae; genus Mesorhizobium; species Mesorhizobium sp. WSM4847. The sequence goes on from NZ_JBVVPY010000008.1 coordinate 226,314, forward strand.
GATGAAGGCGCTGGCCGAGGTCGGCCTTGTCGGCCGCGAGCACCACACGCCGGCCGAGCTCTCGGGCGGCCAGCAGCAGCGCGTGGCGATCGCGCGCGCCATCGTCACCAGGCCGACCCTGCTCGTCGCCGACGAACCGACCGGCAATCTCGACACCGCACGCACGCACGAGATCATGGAGTTGCTGACGCGGCTGAACACCGAGCTTGGCCTGACCATCGCCATGGTCACCCACGAGGCCGATGTCGCTGCCTATGCCGCGCGCACGATCCGCTTCCTCGACGGCCACGTCGCCTCCGATGCCATGAACCTTGAGGTGGTGTAACCATGATCTGGGAAACCGTCCGCCTCTCGCTGCTTTCAGTGCGCCGCAACGTGCTGCGCTCGTTTCTGACGCTGCTCGGCATCGTCATCGGCGTTGCCGCCGTCATCGCCATGCTCACCATCGGCTCGGGCACCACCGAAAAGGTAAAGGCCGACATTTCCAAGCTCGGCAGCAATTTGCTAGTTGTCCGCCCCGGCCGACCGGCCGGGCCCGGCGGACCGGGAGGGCTCGATCAGGCCACACGTCCGCTCGGCAGCAAGGAACTTGCCGCGCTTGTCGCACATCTGAGCGGCGCCCGCGCCATCTCGCCCGCCTCGCAAAAGCAGGTCCGCATCATCTTCGGCACCGAAAGCCTGACGTCGGGTGTCACCGGCACCGACAGCGCCTATCTCGATGCGCGCGACTGGAAGCTGGTCTCGGGCCGACCGTTCAGCGATTCGGAAATCCGCTCGGGCACCGGCGTCTGCCTGATCGGCGAAACCGTGCGCCAGCAGTTCTTCGGCGCCGGCGACCCCGAAGGCGAGATCATTCGCGTCAACCGCACCTCGTGCAAGATCATCGGCCTGCTCGAGCCGAAGGGCTATACCGGCTTCGGCCAGGATCAGGACAATGTCGTGCTGATGCCGCTCGCCGCCTACCAGCGCCGCATCGCCGGCAACCGCGACATCGACTCGATCTACGTCGCCGCCGACGACAGGACGCCGACCACCGAACTGCTGCCGCGGGTCGAGGACATCTTGCGCGATGCACGCCGCATCCCGCCGGACCGCGAAGACGACTTCTCGATACGCGACATGACCCAGATCGCCGACGCCATGGCGAGCGCCACCACGACGATGACCGGCATGCTGGGCGCGGTCGCCGGCGTCAGCCTGTTGGTCGGCGGCATCGGCATCATGAACATCATGCTGGTGTCGGTCACCGAGCGCACCCGCGAGATCGGCATAAGGCTGGCCATCGGCGCGCATGAAAAGCACATCCTCATCCAGTTCCTGGTCGAGGCCACCGTGCTGTCGCTGCTCGGCGGCATCATCGGCATCCTGATCGGCCTGGCGCTGGCCGGCCTCGCCTCGCTGACGCTGGCGATCCCGTTTGCGCCAAGCCCGGCGGTGATCCTGCTCGCCGTCGGCTTCTCGGCGCTGATCGGCATGGTGTTCGGTTTCTTCCCGGCGCTGCGCGGCGCGCGGCTCGATCCGATCGACGCGCTGAGGCATGAATAGCACGACGCAGCGTGCGCCGCCTTCAGATGTCCCCAAAATTTTGACGCGGCCGTCGCCCTGCCCCTGTCGCGGAACAGCCCGCGGTGCTAGCAATCGCCTTGGGGATAGGGGGGATAGTGGGATGAGCAAGAAAGAGCGAGTGGCTTTGGTGACGGTGATCATCGAGGCCGCATTGGCGGGCTTGTGGTGGTATTTGGCCAGCTATGGCATGGCCAACCCCGATCATGTCACCGCCGATTTCCAGCAGGTTGTCGGTCAGACGATGGGAACGACGATGGGTGCGCTGCTGGGTATCGGCGTCATGCTGTTTTTCGTCGCCGCCCGCAACGACCGTAAAACCATCGAAAACAAAATGCGTCATTAGAGCGACGTGCGTCCACTTGGACGCACAAGTACGCTCTAACACTTCGAAACAGCGACGTGCGTCCACTTGGACGCACAAAGTACGCTCTAACACTTTGAATCTGCGCATCGTGCTTTCCGAAAATCGATTCCGATTTTCGGCCCGATGCGTTAGTCCTTGCCGGCAAAATGCCACTCGATCAGTGGCTTCATGTGCGGCATCAGCCCGTCCGGCAGGTCATCGGCACTGCGGATGATGACAGGCCCGTCGATTTCCGGCTCTGCCTCGGTGGCGACAAAGGCACTGATGCGCTGCGCGATCTCGTCGGCGGATGCCGCTTCGCGATAGCGGCGAAAGATCACCGTGCCGGTTGCCGTCGACAGGGCATAGTAGCGCCTGCCGCGCGCCGCGCCGGCAAGGTCGAGGCCGGTTTCTTCCCGCACCTCGCGGATCATGTTGAAGTCGACATCGACAAGGCCGTCGCGGAAATCGGTTGGCTCGAACGAGCCGGCGGCGAAGTAGACGCGACCGGCATTGACGGTGTGCGACGCCATGCGGATCGCCACCAGCGCATTGTCGCCGGCGACCAGCATGGCATGGGCATAGGCGTGCTCGGCCCCCGCCACCTGGCGATTGCCGCGCCAAAGCATGAAGGTCGAGTAGCGCACCGCATGGCAGCGGCCGACGAGGCTGCTGTCGCGATAGCGGAGCGCCGTAAGCAGCACCACGGTGCCGTCGAACAGCGCCGGGTTGGCTGCGGTCTCGCGCCGCCAATTCTCGGCGATCGCTTGCGCATTATCGCGTTCGAACGGATGCGGGCCGGGGTCGAGCCTGACATCGACGGCGTCGACCGGAAGGATGATGTTGCGCGGCAGGTCGAAGCTCAACGAAAACGATCCTCAGGTCATTTCAAGGGTGGTCGCCACAGGACAGTGGTCCGACGCCTTCGGCCGGTCCCAGCCGCAACGCGGAAACCGGTCCACCTCCTGGCCTGCCGGAAAGATCGTGCGCCAGGGCTGGCCGTTGCGGATGATGTCGGGAACGGCGGTCGCGTTCCTGGCTGCCAGTGCCTTCGACAACAGGATGTAGTCGAGCTGGCACAGATGCCGCTCTTGCGGCCCGCGCGTATGATACAAGGTCCAACGGTCCATTTCCGGGCGCCGCTCGACCGCATTCTCGCAAAAGCCGCCGGCGGTGAGCACGTTGAGGCAGGACTGGCTCTCGTCGATCACCTCGAAGCGGTAGCCGTCAAAGGCGTCGCCGGAGATCTTCACGCGCTGCCGATAGTCGTTCATGTCGCCGCAGATCGCCCAATTGTCGGCGGCGTGATCCCCACCGAAACGCTCCTCGATGATCCGGCGCACCGCTTGCGCCTCGGCGATGCGCAGCGGCATCGTCGCCTGGCGGCCGTCGAGGCCGTTGCGGGGCGTGCCCATCGACTTGAAATGCACCAGATAGAGCGTCAGCGGCACGCCACCGACGGTCAGGTCGATTTCCAGGCAGTCGCGCCTGAAGATGCGCTGGTTGGCCTGATGCCCGAACGCTGCCAGCTCCGGCGTGTGCAGGCCGAACTGCTCGAACGTGACATAGGCGTGGCTTGTCATGCGCACGAATTCGATCGGCTGGCCCTGCGCGGTCTCGTTGCGCATCATCACGGCGACATCGATGCCGCGCGAATCATTGCCGGCTGTGGTGTATTTCTGGCGGTAGCCATGCCCGACCATCTTGAACAGATAGCCGTATTCGAAAGCCTTCAGCGCCTCGATATTGTCGACCTCCTGCAGGCAGATGATGTCGGCGCGGGTGGCTGCGATGGCCAGTGCCGTCAGCTGGCGCGTGTCGTCGGATAGCGCGATCGCCCGCGCCTGTTCCAGCATTTTGTATTCGGCCTCGCTCTGGATATCGAAGAGCGCCAGCGTGCGATCTTCATGGAGCTGGTTGCGGTATCCGGAAAAATCGAACCTGTTCATCAGGTTTTCGACATTGAAGGTGGCGAGGCGCAGGGACATGGCGGTGACCTTTGCCCACAAGCGCAGCCGAAAACAAGGGGGCTGGGCGATGCCCATTCATGGTTGATGGAACGTTTCCGTTCATCTTCCGTTCAGACGCAAAGGTCCATGATTAAGGGTTAGTCTGAGTGGGGCCTGAATCTTCGGAGAGTGAAATGAAACCGCTCTTTTTGACTACCATTCGATCGGGCATGTTGACCTTGGGTCTTGTTTCCGGCCTCTCGGCGCCTTCCATGGCCGGGCCCATTCAGCCTGACGTCCCGCTCCCAACTGCTGCCGCGGCACGCGAAATCGTGCCGGTGCGCGAGAGCTGGGCTGGCGGCAATAATAACGTCTGGATGCGTGGCCGTAATTTCTCCCGGAACTGGAACCGTGGCAATTGGAACCGTGGCAACTGGAACGGTGGGCGGCACTGGCGCCGCAACTGGAACGGTGGGCGGCACTGGCGCCATAATCGTGGCCGGTACTACGGTGGCGGCCATTACGGCCGGTACTACGGTGGCGGCTATTACGGCCGTTACTACGACGACGACGACAACGGCGCCGCCGCGCTTCTCGGTTTGGGCCTTGGGTTCGGCCTTGGCAGCCTGTACCAGGGCTACTACAACCAAGGCTACTACAACCGGGGCTACTACAACAACGGTTACTATGCGCCGCGCCGCTATTATCGTGCCGGGCGGCTTTCCAGCGCTCACGTCCGGTGGTGCTACAATCGTTACCGGTCGTATCGCACCTGGGACAACACGTTCCAACCCTATAACGGCCCGCGCCAGCAATGCTGGTCGCCCTATAGCTGATCGACTGATGCATTCCAGGCGGCGCCGCCCCTCGCGGCGCCGTTTCCGTCTGGCTCAGCCTTCTTCTGAACTGTTCTTTGTCCGGCCAGAGCACCACGAAATCGTTTCGCCACCGACGATAACGCTATGTTTATCAGGCGGGCCTAATTATCCTGCCGATCGCACCAGGGATTATGCGCGATGGCTGAAGACGAAAACAGGGACAAACGCAGGCAGCGCGTCTTCAAGGGCGCGACGATCCTGACCGGCATCACCAGGTCCGAGGTCACGTGCACGGTGCGCAACATGCATGACGGCGGCGCCGAATTGATGGTCTCGATCGACGCTCGCGTGCCCGACGAGTTCCTGCTCTATGTGCCGACCGACGGCATCGCCTACAAGGCAGTGGTCCGCTGGCGCCGCGAGGACCGCATCGGCGTGATGTTCACCGGCACCGAGCCAAAGCCCCCCTGGCACTACGGCTAAATCCCCTGAACCGCATTCTCCAACCACCCAACCACACGGCCTTCATGTAAAAGCCGGCGGAGCGCTCCGCCGGCTTTTCCTGTGCAACGATAAAATTGCGGATTTCGGTCAGTTCTTGGCCTTGTCGACCAGCTTGTTCTTCGAAATCCACGGCATCATCGCGCGCAGCTTGGCGCCGACTTCCTCGATCTGATGGCTGTCATTGTTGCGGCGGATGCCCTTGAAGCGCGACATGCCGGCGCGATACTCCTGCATCCATTCCGAGGTGAACTTGCCGGTCTGGATATCCTTCAGCACGCGCTTCATCTCGGCCTTGGTCTCGGCGGTGATGATGCGCGGGCCCGAAACATATTCGCCCCATTCGGCGGTGTTCGAGATCGAGTAGTTCATGTTGGCGATGCCGCCTTCATAGATCAGGTCGACGATCAGCTTGACCTCGTGCAGGCACTCGAAATAGGCCATTTCCGGTGCGTAGCCGGCTTCCACAAGCGTCTCGAAGCCAGCGCGGATCAGCTCGACCAGACCGCCGCACAGCACCACCTGCTCGCCAAACAGGTCGGTCTCGCATTCCTCGCGGAAATTGGTCTCGATGATGCCCGAACGGCCGCCGCCGACGCCGCAGGCATAGGACAGAGCGAGATCAAGCGCGTTGCCCGAAGCGTCCTTGTTGACCGCGACCAGGCACGGCACGCCGCCGCCCTTCTGGTATTCGCCGCGCACCGTGTGGCCGGGCCCCTTCGGCGCGATCATGACGACGTCGACCGAGGCCTTCGGCTCGATCAGGCCAAAGTGCACGTTGAGGCCGTGGGCAAAGGCGATCGCCGCGCCATCGCGGATGTTCGGCGCGATTTCGGACTTGTAGATGTCGGCCTGCAGCTCGTCCGGCGTCGCCATCATCATCAGGTCGGCCCATTTGGCGGCTTCCGCCACGCTCATCACCTTGAGCCCGTCGGCCTCGACTTTCTGGGCGGTCGCCGAGCCGGCCTTGAGGCCGATGGCGATATCCTTGACGCCGGATTCCTTGAGATTGAGCGCATGCGCCCTGCCTTGGCTGCCATAGCCGATGATGGCGACCTTCTTGCCCTTGATCAGGTTGAGATCGGCGTCGCGATCGTAGTAGACACGCATTTTTCTTCCTTCCCGTTTTTGAATTCAGAGCATGATGCCGAAAAGTGTGAAGCGGTTTTCGGACGACATCATGCTCTATCTCTTTGATTTAGAGCCGGATTCAGATTTCAGGTCGACTTGACCTGAAATCATCCGGCTCTAGGGGCCTTGCGGCCCGGTTTTTGCTCCGTAAAGAGCGAGAAACTGCTGCGTCGCCCGGACGGCATCGCCGCCAATCGCCGCATCAGTCAATTTTAGCCGGTCGCCGAGCAGCAGGCGGATCTGCACGTCGCGGGCGACCAGCCCGAAGAAGGTGCGGAATGCCGCTTCGGCATCCGAGAACTCAAGAAGCCCGGCCTGCCGACCGGCCTCCAGCACCGGCTTCAGGCGCCGGGCCAGCGCGAAACGCCCGTTCTCCAGCACGATGGCGCCAAGATCATCGTTCCCGTCCTTGCGCCGGATTGCGCCAGCACGGCCAATGGCGACGCGGTTCAGCGCGAGCGATGTGTCGCTCGAAATCACCTTGAGCCAGTCCGAAGCGAAACGTGCGAGGCTCACCGTCAGCGAAGCAAGGGTAAGCCCCTTGCCGTCGACCGGCACCACCCGCACCTTGGAGGCCTGCCATTGCACAATTGCCGTCAACAGCCCGTCGCGATCGCCGAACCATTTGTAGAGCGTTTCCTTGGAACAGCTTGCCCGCCGCGCCACAGCGGTCATGGTCAACTGATCGCCCTCCTCGACCAGCAGGCGAAGCGCGGCGTCGAGCACGGCTTTCTGCCGCTCGGTCAGCGCTTCGCTGGTGTCGATGTCGACGCTTGCCTGCAACAAACTCTTTTCCTGCTCGATAAAAGCGGCGGCCAGGGCCGTACCGTACGTTACGGTTCGGCGTGTCTATGACGTATTGCCGGGCCCGGTGCAAGCCCTATCTCCGCTTTTTGACGCTTCTGGGCCGGAACGGCCACCGCTCGAACGGCCACCGCTCGAACGACTTGTCGCGGAGAGAAAAATGCTTGTCGGCCTGCTTGCATTGACCGTTGCCGCCGCTTTCGCGGGCGCCGCCATCTATATCAGCGTTGCCGAGCAGCCGGCGCGGCTTCGCCTCGACGACCGTGCACTGCTGCAGGAATGGCAGCCTTCCTACAAGCGCGGCGCCGCCATGCAGGCATCGATCGCCGTCGTCGCCTGTGTCCTTGGTGTCGTTGCCTGGTGGCAGACCGGCAGTCTCGCCTATCTCACTGGGGCGGTGCTGATCATCCTGCCATGGCCATGGACGCTGATCGCAATGATGCCGACAAACCGGTTGCTGGAGGCGATGGACGCGGCCGCCGTCAATCTGCAAGCGAGGGCGCTGATCGTCAAATGGGGCAATCTGCATCTGGTTCGCGTCATGCTTGGCGTGCTGGCGGCACTGGCATTCCTCCGGGGAAGTGTCTGACGTCGCTGCAACGATCTTCGGCGCCAGCGGGACCACATCACTCCGATATGGCCGGATGACGCAGCCGCCCGAGCAGAGCCGACAAGGTTTGCAGGTCATCATTGGCGAGCCTGGCGCCGACCAGCTCGGCAATCGATCGCCCGTAGACGGCCCACATCCGGCGGCGCATCTCGCGCCCCTTGCTGGTGATGCGGACAGTCTGTCCGCGACCGTCATCGGCAACCCTGAGCTTCTCGACCAGCCCGTCCGCTTCAAGCCGCGCCAGCAGCCGCGAGACGTTGTACTGCGCAAACAGCGTGCGCTCTATCAGCTGGAACGGCCGCAAGCCGCCCTCGCCGGCTTCGGCAAGCTCATGCAGCACGTCGTACCAGGCAAGCGGCGGCAAGCCGGCGTCCTTCAGCGCGTCTTCGGCTCTTTCCAGCAGCTGGCGCGAAACGCGCATCAGGCGCGCCCAGGCTTTGATGACCGCCGGCGAAGGATTCTCCGTCATGATGCAGCATAGGCGATAGATGCAATTGCATCAAGCTTGCCAGTGAATGCAAATGCATCTATATAGATGCAAATGCATTTATATCGGAAGGCACTGCCATGAAACATGTAATCTCGGAGATCGCCGACATCCCGGAGACGGGCGGCCCGGTGACCGACAAGCTCGTTCTCGTCAGCCACCACCTTTGTCCCTATGTGCAGCGCGCGGCGATCTCGCTCGCCGAAAAGGACGTGCCGTTCGAACGCCTCACCATCGATCTCGCCAAAAAACCGGCCTGGTTCAAGGCGATATCGCCGCTCGGCAAGGTACCGCTGCTGCGAGTGCCGCAGAATGGCGAGGAAACCGTGATCTTCGAATCGGCGGTCATCCTCGAATTTCTCGAGGAAACGCTGGCCAACCCACTGCATCCTGCCGACCCGCTGGCCCGCGCCCGGCATCGCGCCTGGATCGAGTTCGGCTCGGCCATCCTCAACGCCATTGGTCGGTTCTATTCCGCACCGACTGAGGCCGCCTTTCTTGCCGAAAGCGAAGCTCTGTCGGCAATGTTCGATCGTCTCGAAGCGGAACTGGCGGCTGGCTGGGCTGGGCCATGGTTTGCTGGCGAGCGCTTTTCACTGGTCGATACAGTCTATGGGCCAGTCTTCCGCTATTTCGACGCCTTCGATCGGATCGGCGCGTTCGGCATCCTGAGCGGAAAGCCGCGTGTCGAGGCCTGGCGAAAGCGATTGCACGAACGCAAGTCGGTGATGGACGCCGTCACCCCGGACTATCCACAGCGGCTTCATGCATTCCTGCAAGCGAAGGGTTCGCACCTTTCGAAACTCATCCGCCGCAACCAGGCGGCCACCGCGCTTCCTTGATACCGATCCGCCTGAACGGATCGACCACGGTTCCAGCCACCATCGAGGCAAGGATGTTTGGCGCCGGCGGGATTTTTGCCACCGACGCCACCAGCCTGTCGCGGACGAACGGCATCACGGTCGAATCCGACTGGTAGAACGGCGTCAGCATCAGCGACAGCGCCTGAAACACCGGGACATGCCATCGCCGCGCCTGGACATAGACCTCCAGCGCAGTATCGACACGATCCGTTCCTATGAGCGCATAGTTGAGCGCCGCCGCGTCGAGCAGCGCCATGTTCGCCCCCTTGCCCGAGCTGCGGGCTGGTCGAATGCGCCGCGTCGCCGATGATCGCCCATCGCCGTCCGGCCGGCACCTTGAGCGTGTGATGGCCGTAGCGCGCCAGCGAAAGCTGATCGAACCTGTCGATCTGGCGCGTGATCGCATCGCATTCGGGCCACAGCCGAACCACCCTCGCCTTCCAGGCGTCGAGGCCTGTCGCCCTGACCTGCTCTGCGTCCGCCGGCTTCAGGCTCCAGAAGAACGCCGCCATCTTCTCGGCGCCCGGTTCCGGCCTGCCGATCGGCAGCACGCCGATCATCACGCTTGCTCTGTCGTAGCGCTGCAGCAGAGCGTGCTCGTCAAAACCGTCGCCGCGCCAGCCGAGCGACGCCCAGAACGCGCCATAGGCGAGCGGCCGCGGCTCCCCCGGGCTCCCTACGCGCTGCCGCAATCTGGAGCGCGAACCGCTGGCATCGACGACCAGATCGAACGGCCCTATCCTTCGCCCGTTGCCGCAGATCAGCGTTGCCCGTTCGCCGGTTTCCAGCGTCTCGAGCTCGACGCCGGTTTCGATGGTGATCGCCTCGCGCCGGACGGCACCGAAAAGCACGCCGAACAGGGCCGCCCGGTGCACCGCCAGCCCGAAACGACTGAGCACGATGCGGCCGGTTTTCGCATCGGCGCCATGCAGCCGGTCGATGCGGCTGTCCAGCGCCAGGATGTCGTCGAGCACACCAAGATCGGCAAGCACCGTCAGCCCGGTCGGCTGCAGGATCAGCCCGGACCCGACCGGCTTTGGCTCGTCGAAGCGCTCGAAGATGGTGACCCGATGCCCGGCACGCTTCAGATAGAGCGCCGCGGCCAGCCCGGCCGGGCCGGCGCCGGCAATCGCGAAGTCCAGAGAATTGCCCATTGCCGCCGAATCATCTTGCCCAGGCCGGACAATCCTTCAGCGCCATCGGCTTCAAGCCGTCGCTCCTGGTATCGATGAGTCAGGTCTCGGCAGCGTCGAAAGCGTTCCGCGCGGCGCGCACCGCGCCATGATTGAGCTCGGCCCATTGGAGCAACTGATGCAGCGGCCCGAACATCGAGCGTCCGAGATCGGTCAGACTGTATTCGACGCTCGGCGGCTTGGTCGGGAAGACCTCGCGATGGACATAACCGTCGCGCTGCAAATCGTGCAGCGTCTGGGTCAGCATGCGCTGGGAAATGTCGGGCACCAGCCGCCGCAATTCGCCGAACCGGTACGGCTTTTCGGCCAGCGCCATCATCAGCAGCGAACTCCATTTGTTGCTGATGCCCTGAATCACATCGCGCACCGGACAGTCGGCAATGTTGCCGCCGCCGCTGCACGCTTTGTAAATCTCGAGCTTCGACTTCAGACTGACGACCTTGCTGTCCATCGCTGGTTCCCTGCGCCTGCCTACCTCCCGCAAAACTGCCTTCTTTACGAGGGTCGGTCAATTCCTATTTTAGTGCTGGTCTCTTTTTGAGACTTATATAAGCACCCGCCGCTCCGGCGCAACGACAGGACTTCCCATGACCGATACCCTTCTCGTCACCGGCGCCTCCGGCCAGCTTGGCCGCGGCGTCGTCGATCATCTGCTGGACACGCTCAAGGTTCCGCCCGCACGGATCATCGCCGCCACCCGCAATCCGGAAAACCTCGCCGAGCTGGCAGCGCGCGGCGTCATCATCAGGCAAGCCGATTTCGATGACACGGCATCGCTTGTCGAAGCATTCAAGGGCGCCGACAGGATCCTGATCGTCTCGACCGGCGAGCTCGACCTTGGGGGCAAGCGCCTCAAGCAGCACGAAAATGCCGTCGCAGCCGCGCGGCAGGCCGGCGTTTCGCATCTGCTCTACACCTCGATGCCCAATCCTGAGCCGGGATCGCCGGTGCTGTTTGCGGGCGATCATTACGGGACCGAGCAGGCGATCAAGGCGAGCGGCATCGCCTACACGATTTTCCGCAACGGCTGGTATCAGGAGAACCTGTTCATGTCGCTGCCGCACGCCATTGCCGCGGGACACTGGTATACATCCGCAGGTGACGGCCGCATCGCCCATGGCGCTCGCGACGACATGGCCGCGGCGATCGCCGCCGGCCTTGCCTCGGGCGCCACCGAAAGCACGTCATACACGCTGACCGGTCCGCAGGCCCATACCGTCGCCGAGATCGCGGCCCTGGTGACCGACGTCACCGGCAAGCCGATCGAGGTCGTCCAGCTTTCGGACGAGGCGTTGACCGAGGGCCTGAAGGCTGCCGGCGTTCCCGAGGGCTTTGCCCCAATCGTCACGTCCTTCGACACCAACACGCGCTCCGGCCGCATCGGCATGGTGACCGACGCGATCGAGACGCTTTCAGGCAGGAAGCCGCAATCGCTGAAGCAGTTTCTTGAAGCGAACAAGGCAGCGCTGGCCGGCTGAGCCAGAATAGAGTGCCGGACTTCCGAAGCCGGCGGGACAGCGCCCCCCTCTGTCCTGCCGGACATCTCCCCCACACGGGGGGAGATTGGCCGTCACGAGGTTTTCGCCAATCTTCAGCGTCGCAGGAAGGCTGTAAGGCCGAAGCTGCCGATCTCCCCCCTTGTGGGGGAGATGTCCGGCAGGACAGAGGGGGCGCGAAGGATCGCGACGAAGCGGCTCTAAATCGCCACCTGCGTTCCGATCTCGACCACACGTCCAGTCGGGATCTGGAAATACTCGGTCGCATCGGCTGCCGTGCGCGCCAAGCCGATGAACAGCTTGTCCTGCCACACCGGCATGCCGGAATTGGGTGAGGCCTTGAGCGAGCGCCGCGACAGGAAGAAGGAGGTCGTCATGATGTCGAATTTCCAGCCCTGCTTGCGGCAGATCGCCAGCGCACGCGGGATGTTGGGCTGTTCCATGTAGCCGAAGGTCAGCGTCACCCGCATGAACAGATCGTTGATCGTCTCCATCTTGACCCGGTCGCTGTCAGGCACGACGGGCTGCTGCGCCGTCACCACCGAGAGGATGACGTTCTGTTCGTGCAGCACCTTGTAGTGCTTCAGGCTGTGCATCAGCGCGGTCGGCGCGCTGACCGGATCGCTGGTCAGGAACACGGCCGTGCCGGACACCAGCTGCGGCTTCTTCTTCAACAGATTGGCGGCAAGGAAATCGAGTGGAATCTCGTTCCTGCGCGTCTTGTCGAACAGATATCGGCTGCCGCGTATCCAGGTCCCCATGATCAGCCCCATGATGCAGGCCACGGCGATTGAAACCCATCCGCCTTCTACGAATTTCACGATATTCGCCAGGAAGAAGCCGGTGTCTATCGTGCCAAACAGCAGCGCCAGCGCCGCAGCGAGCGCGGTCTGCCATTTCCATTGCCACCGCATCACCACGAACAGCAAGATCGTCGTCATCAGCATCTCGCCTGTCACCGAAATCCCATAGGCGGACGCCAGCGAACTCGAACTGCCAAAGCCGACGACCAGCAGCATCACGCCGAGCGCGAGAATGAGGTTCACGCGTGGCATGTAAATCTGGCCAAGCTGCATCTCGGAAGTATGCTGAACTTCGATTCTGGGCAGAAGATTGAGCTGCACCGCCTGCCGGGTCAGCGAAAACGCCCCGGAGATAACGGCTTGACTGGCGATCACAGTCGCTGCTGTTGCGAGCCCGACCATCGGTATCAGTGCCCAATCCGGCAGCATCTGGAAGAACGGATTGTCGGGCACGCCGCCGTGAGCAAGAACGAATGCGCCTTGCCCAAAATAGCTGAGCAGCAGGCAGGGAAAGACGATCCAGAACCAGGCCAGCACGATTGGACGGCGACCGAAATGTCCGAGATCGACGTAAAGCGCTTCGGCACCGGTAACCGCCAGAAAAACCGCGCCGACGGTGAGAAACGCGCCCGCTTTGGCCTCGGCAAGGTAGGCCACCGCATAATAGGGATTGATTGCCAGAAGGACGGAGACATCGTCGAGGATATGCACCAATCCGGCAATGCCGATCGCCAGAAACCAGAGCGCCGTCACCGGCCCGAAAACCGAGGCCACCCTGCCGGTCCCGAAGCGCTGCACGGCAAACAGGACGGCAAGAATCACCAATGTAATGGGAACCACGTATGGATCGAACGCCGGGGTCACGACGCTCAGCCCTTCCACCGCTGAAAGCACCGAAATGGCCGGCGTTATGATCGCGTCGCCGAAAAACAGTGCGGCTCCGCACAGACCGATGACAAGAATGAGGCCGGAACCAGCCGGATAGGCTTTCCGGGCCAGCGCCATAAGCGACAGGGTGCCGCCTTCACCCTTGTTATCCGCCCGAAGCACGAAGGCGACATACTTTATGGTCACGATAATCGTCAGTGCCCAGACGATCAGCGACAGAATGCCCAGAACGGCACTGCGCGGATCGGTGCCCGACGAAGCATGCAGTGCTTCGCGAAGCGCATAGATAGGGCTGGTGCCGATATCGCCATAGACCACGCCGAGAGCGCCCAGCATCAGGACCTTGGTGCTGTGCTTTTCGACCTCAGGATGGCTGGATTGTTCGACTGGTTCTGCCTCACTACCACTGTTGGTAAGGGCCATGGACGACACTCCGATAAGCGCGCGGTGCTCTACGCTTGCTGCGATGCAATATCAAGTGCCCCAACGTGATGGCTGCCATGTCCGCAAAGCGAGGCTTCCATCTCTACCACCCACAAGCCTTCAGAAATCTTTTGACCGTACCGGCCATGCCATACTCCAACGCATCGGCTGTCAACCCATGTCCGATCGACACTTCGGCCAATGCCGGGATGCGTTTTGCCAATGCCGGCAGGTTGTTCACCACCAGATCGTGGCCGGCATTGACCTGAAGCCCGGCGGCAAGTGCTGCATCCGCGGTTTTTTCCAATCTTTCCAGCTCATTCGCCGCTTTTGCCGAATCGGAATGAAAGCTGCCATACGGCCCCGTGTAGAGCTCGATCCGGTCGGCGCCGGTGTCGCGCGCGGCGTTCATCCCTGCCGGATCCGGGTCGGAAAACAACGACACGCGCAAGCCCGCTTTCTTCAGCCGTTTGACGATCGGTGTCAGGAACGCCGCCTCGGCGGCAAAGTTCCAGCCATGGTCGGAGGTGGCCTGGGCAGGGTCGTCGGGCACCAGCGTCACCTGCTCCGGCTGGTGCTTTTCCACAAGCACCAGGAAATCCTCGCTCGGATAGCCCTCGATGTTGAACTCTGCCTTGGGGAATTCGTCGTCGATCAGCGCCCTGATCTGCGGCAGGTCGGAATGCCTGGTGTGCCGCTCGTCGGGCCGCGGATGCACGGTCAGGCCATGCGCGCCCGCGGCCAGCGCCAGGCGCCCGAGCCCGATGAGGCTTGGCCACGGCAGGTCGCGCCGGTTGCGCAGCATGGCGATGGCATTGAGATTGACGGAGAGTTTTGCAGGCATGGCTTCTCGGGTCCGGACATAATCGCGGCCATCTATACCGCCTTTGGCCGGAACAGACAGGGGGTTTTCGGTGTTCCAGAGGGACGTATAATATCCAGCAAGAGGAAGACCCGTGAATTATCTTGAAGACGTGCCGGCGGTTCGCCGCATCGACACCGACCGCGACGACCTGTTCGCCATCGACGTCGTCGGCCATGTCACGGCTGCCGACGCCGAAAACCTGTTCGGATTGCTGGAGGCGGCCTACGCGCTGCACCCGAAGATCGACGTGCTGGTGCGCCTGATCGACCATGAAGGCGTCGATTGGGCCGATGTGTCGGACGAAACGCTTGAACAGGGCACGGCCCATGCCGTGGAGCATGTCGGCCGCTGCGCTGCGCTCGGCGAGCCGAACTGGGTACCCAGCGCGCAGAGCTTGCTGCCTGCTTCCTCATCCGTCGAGCTCAGGCATTTCGAGGCAGAGGACGAAGCATCCGCCTGGGAATGGCTCGGCGCCACACCGCTGGCCCCACGCTGACGCAGGTCGACCCCGTGCCAGTCCCGGATTCCTGGTCCATGGGAGCAGCTCGACCGGCCTATCTGACGATCGTCAGCCGTTCCGCCGCGCGCGTGATTGCCGTGTAGAGCCAGCGCTGGCGGGTTTCCTTGAACGCCCAGCTTTCGTCGAAAAGCACGATCTCGTTCCACTGAGAGCCTTGCGCCTTGTGCACGGTCAGCGCGTAGCCATAGTCAAAATCGTCGAAGCGTTTTTTCTGCTGCCAGGGAATGTCGGCGTCCGGGTCCTCGAACGCCGCTTTGAGCAGCTTGATCTTGGCGACGCCGCGGTCCGGATCGTCCTCCTCCGGGGAGACCAGCAGATTGATGCCGGGTTTCACCGTCTCGCGCGACGAGGTCATCACCTTCCACAGCGAACCGTTGAGCAGTCCCTTGGCTGGGTCGTTGCGCAGGCAGACGAGCTTGTCGCCGGCCTGTGGATAGTCGGCATTGAACCCCTTCAGCTCGCGCAGCCGCTGATTATAGCGACGCCGCGTCCTGTTGGTGCCGACCAGCACCTGGTCCGCCTTCAGCACCAGTTCCTGGGTGACGTCTTCCTTGCCGATCACCTGCGCCGCGCCATAGTCGCCGCGCATGAACTCGCGGCCCTCGCGCACGTCGAGCGCCAGCCGAATGATCGGGTTGTCGCGCGCCTGCCGGTGGATCTCGGTGAGCAGAATATCCGGTTCATGCTCGGTGAAGAAGCCGCCGCCCGAGATCGGCGGCAACTGGCCGGGATCGCCTAGAACCAGGATCGGCGTGCCGAAACTCAAGAGGTCGCGGCCAAGCTGCTCGTCGACCATCGAACATTCGTCGATGACGACGAGCTTGGCCCGCGAGATCGGGCTTTGCCGGTTGAGCGAAAAGGTCGGCGACATCGACGTCTTGCCGGTCACCTCGTCCGCCACCGATTCCTCCCCCTTCGGCCGATAGATCAGCGAATGGATGGTGCGGGCATTGACCGCGCCCTTGGAACGCAGCACCTGCGCCGCCTTGCCGGTGAAGGCGGCGAACTGCACCTGGCCGTCGACATGCTCGGCGAAATAGCGCGCCAGCGTCGTCTTGCCGGTGCCGGCATAGCCGAACAGCCGGAACAGCTGCGGCTTTCCGGTCTTGAGCCAGGTGGCGACCGCCTTCAGCGCATCGTCCTGTTGAGGAGAGAATTCCATCAGCGCGAGAGACCGGATTCGCGAGGGAAAGACAAGGCGCAACGATCATCGGCGGCGGGCCGCACCGCTTCCGATGGCGCAAGTCAGGCAGAAGACGGACCTAAAGAGAACGAAGTCGAGCCGCCACGACCTTGTGGTGAAAACCTGACGCTTAGTACCCGATACAGACTTCGGTTTTAGGTGGAAAGCGGAAGCTGGCCGACAGAGCGGCGAAAGTCTGCTTGGTGCTGCCACGAGCTGCCCTTAATCCGAAGGTAGCTCGTGACGTTTCATCATGCCCTCTCCGCGATTTTGGGGTAGATTGAAGACCTTAGCGTTCTGGTCGCCACGAACCCGGGAGAGGGCCATGGACATTGGCGCGTGGCTGCGCGATCTGGGGCTGGGACAGTACGAACAGGCGTTCCGCGAGAACGACATCGATGGCGGCGTCCTAGCCGACCTCACCGCCGATGATCTGAGCGGACTTGGCGTCGTCTCGATCGGCCACCGCCGCAAGTTGCTCGCCGCCATCGCCGCCGTGCGCGCGGGCTCGCCTCCAGCCATGTCCCCATCCATCCAGCCACAGAGCACGATCTCCGGGACAGTGGCCCTGCCGTCCCCTGAGGCGGAGCGGCGCCAACTTAGTGTGATGTTCGTCGACCTCGTCGGCTCCACGGCGCTCGCCGCGCACCTGGACCCCGAGGACATGCGCGAGGTGATCGGGACCTACCACCGCCGCATTGCCGAGACGGTTGGTCGCTTCGGCGGCTTCGTCGCGAAGTACATGGGCGATGGAGTCCTGGTCTATTTCGGCTGGCCCCAGGCCGACGAGGCCGATGCCGAGCGCGCAGTACGCGCCGCCTTGGCCACGCTGGAAGCGGTTGGCCAGATTGCGCCCGCCGATGAGCGGTTGTCCGCACGCGTCGGCATCGCCAGTGGCCTCGCCGTCGTGGGCGACCTGCTGGGGGCCGGGGCCGCACAGGAGCAGGCTGTAATCGGCGAGACCCCGAACGTTGCCGCGCGGCTACAATCCCTTGCTGATCCTGGATGCGCAGTGATCGACGCAGAAACACGGCGGCGCATCGGCGGCCTGTTCGAGTGCCGCGAGCTTGGTTCGGTTCACCTCAAAGGGCTAACCGGCCCTGTCCGCACCTGGCAGGTGCTTGGCGAGGCCATGGTTCAGAGCCGCTTCGACGCGATGCATCCGGCCGCCCTCACGCCGCTGGTCGGGCGCGATGACGAGCTCGATCTGCTGCTGCGCCGCTGGCGGCAGGCGAAGGGCGGCGAAGGGCAGGTCGTGCTCATCGCCGGCGAGCCCGGCATCGGCAAGTCCCGCCTGATCGCTGCGCTTGAGGAGCACGTAGCTGGAAAGGTGCATCTCAAACTCAAGTACTTCTGCTCGCCCCATCACCGTGAGAGCGCCCTCCAACCGATCATCGCACGCTGGAAGAACGAGGTAGGCTTCGTGGACGGCGAGCCTGCGGAGGCTCGGCTCGTCAAGTTGGAAACCCTGCTACACCCACTCGCCGCCTCGCATGAGCTGGCGCTCATTGCCGAGATGCTCGGCGTGCCGGGTGGCGAGCGGTACCCGCCACTGGCTCTCAGCCCGGAGCGCAAGAAGGAGCAGACCTTCGGGGCACTGCTTCACATCCTCGATGAACGGGCCCGCCGATCCCCCGTGCTGATGCTGTTCGAGGACGTGCATTGGGCCGATCCAAGCTCGCTGGAGCTGTTGGACAGGTTGATCATGCGCTTGGCCTCGCTGCCAGTGCTGGTGGTCATCTCCTTCCGGCCGGAGTTTGAGGCGCCCTGGGTCGGTCTGGCGGGCGTGACCTTGATGGCGCTGAGCCGTCTCAGTCCGCGTCAAGCCGCGACGCTCGCCTCTCAGGTGGTCGTGGGCCAAGCATTACCGGCCGGAATGCTGGATCGGATCGTGGCGCAGACCGACGGTGTGCCCCTGTTCATCGAGGAATTGACCAAAGCCGTGCTGGAGAGTGCCAGCCAGCCCGATGCTGCTGTCTCGGCGCTTCCGATCCCGAGCACTTTGCAGGCTTCACTGACCGCTCGGCTGGATCGGCTGCCGGCCGCCAAGCAGGTGGCGCAGATCGGCGCGGCACTCGGCCGGGAGTTCAACCATGAGCTGCTGGCTGCCGTGGCGGGACTACCCGAGGCAGCGTTGGCGCAGGGACTGGACGAGCTCGTCAATTCTGGTCTCGCGTTCCGGCGCGGCACGCCGCCCGAGGCGACCTACACGTTCAAGCACGCGCTCGTGCAGGACACCGCCTACGTGAGCCTCCTGCGTGGCACACGCCAGAAGTTGCACGCCCGGATCGCCCAGGTACTGGAAGAGCGCTGGCCGGAGGTGGTCGAAACCCAACCTGAGCTGCTGGCCCATCACTTTACCCAGGCGGAACTGACCGAGCGGGCTGCGGACTACTGGCAGCGGGCCGGGGAACGCACCTTCCGGCGCTCGGCCGTTGCGGAAGCCATCGGCCATCTCACCCGGAGCATTGACCTCGTGCGGACCTTGCCCGAGAGCCGCGCCCGGGCAGAGCGCGAACTTCATCTTCAGACTATGCTTGGTCAGGCGTGCATTGCCCGGTACGGCCACGCAGCACCTGAGACCGCCTCCGCTTTCGCCCGGGCGCAGGAGTTGGTAGAGGCCGTAGGCGACGCATCACAACAGTTTCCTGTGCTGTATGGGTTCTGGGCTGTCCAATTCGTACGCATGGCGCTTCCCGAGCAGCAGAAGCTGGCCAGGCAAATTCTCGCCTTGGCCGAGCTGCACCCAGACCCGGAGCGGCTGTGCTTGGCGCACCGAATGTGCGGCGCGACAGATGAGGTGGGGGGCGAGCTGCTCGCCGCCCGCGAGCACCTCGAGTGTGCCGTTGCGCTGTACGACCCGGAACGGCATGGTTCGACGGCCTTTGTTTTTGGCCAGGACCTTGGCGTGTCCGCGCTCGCCCACCTGACCTGGGTGCTGTGGCTGCTGGGCTACCCGGATCAGGCATCCCGCCGACAAGCCGAGGGATTGGCCGTAGCCCACCGGGTCGGCCATAAGAACACCCTCGGGTTTGCCCTGATGTACAGCGCGCTGGTGGGGGCTTTCGGCCGCGACGACAGCGCGGCCGCGGGGCATGCGGCGGCGTTGCTGGAGCTGGCCCGGGAACACAAGTTGGATCTATGGGCCGCCAGCGCGACGGTGGTCCAGGGCTGGGCCATGGCTCGTCACGGTCAGGAGGCCGCCGGGATAGAAGCGATCCAGCGCGGGCTTGCGGATTGGGGGAAGAGCGGCGCGGCGTGGATGCGTCCGTTCTTCCTGGGCCTGCTGGCCGAGGCTTGTGCCCTCTCGGGGGACATGCAACGGGGGCTCGGTGCACTGGATGAGGCTCTGGCAGTGGTCGAGGGGACAGGGGAGCGTTGGCCGGAGGCCGAACTGTATTGCTTGCGCGGGCAGCTTCTGGCAGCCCTACCGGACGGAAGACCAGATGAGGCGAGCGCCGCATTTGAGCACGCGATCGAAATCGCCCGGCGTCAATCCGCGAAGTCCTGGGAGTTGCGTGCGGCCACCGGTCTTGCCCGGCTGTGGCGCGACCAAGGCAAGCCTGCCGATGCCCACACCCTGCTCGTGCCCGTGAATGAGTGGTTCTCCGAGGGCTTCGAGACCCCCGACCTGAGAGAAGCCAAGGCGTTTCTCGACACCCTGAGGTGACTCAAGTCAGCTCGATGTCACTACGGGTGGAGGCAAACTGACTAAATGCCCGCATCGGGCTCAAACCTGTTAAGAGGGGTCGAAACCGGAATTTCGGCTCCGGTGCCAAGCGTCAGATTTTCACCACGTGGATGGAATCTAACACTTGATGCCCACTTTTGACGGCGGCGATGATTTTGTCGGGGTCGGCGGTCCAAGTGAACGGTTTGGGTTGCTGATTGTGTTCTGCGAGGTAGCGGTTGATGGCAGCCCGGAGGTCGACGACAGAGTGGAAGACGCCGCGCTTGAGGCGCCGCTTCGACAGTTTAGCGAAGAAGCCCTCGACCGCGTTGAGCCACGAGCACGAGGTTGGCGTGAAGTGGAAGGTGAAACGCAGATGGCGGTCGAGCCAGGCACGCACCTTAGGATGCTTGTGGGCGGCATAGTTGTCGATGACGACGTGGATGGCCTTGCTGGCCGGCACCTCGGCATCGATGGCGTTGAGGAAGCGGATGAACTCCTGGTGACGATGTCGCTGCATGTTCCTGCCGAAGACGGTGCCGTCGAGCACGTTGAGGGCGGCAACAGAGTGGTTGTCGTGGGTCATGGTGCCGAGCCTTCCTTCTTCATGGGCAGGGCGGGCTGCGTACGGTAGAGTGCCTGGATCTGGCTCTTCTCGTCGACAGACAGCACGATGGCGTGGGCTGGCGGGTCGACATAGAGGCCGACGACGTCACGCAGCTTGTCGACGAACTGTGGATCGTTGGACAGCTTGAACTGCCGCCAGCGGTGCGGCTGAAGGCCGTGCGCCTTCCAGATGCGGCGTACCGCGCTGGCGCTGATGCCGGCGGCTTCGGCCATCATATCGGCGGTCCAGTGCGTGGTTTCGCCAAGTGGGTCCTGCAACGTCAGCGCCGCCACGCGCTCCGCCACTTCGGGACTGAGAGGCGGAATGCGCGATGGCCGCGTCTTGTCGCGCAACAGTCCTTCGAAGCCTGCCGCGGCGAAGCGCTCCTGCCAGCGCCACACGCAGGTCTTCGACTTGCCGGTCTGCCGCATGATCTCGACGGTACCGGCGCTGTCGGCACTCAGTAACATGATCTCGGCGCGCCAGACGTGCTTCTGCGGCGCATTGCGGTCTTTGACGACAGCCATCAGTCGCTAGCGATCGGTCGGCGAAACGGTGAAGGATATTCCTGTGCGCATGCGCCAGACTCGCATGCGCTTTCGCCAAAGGGAATCCAAGCCGGACTCTTATGTTAGGCCGATACCACTAGCCGGTCGGGCCGCCACGACCTTCGGTCGGGCTGGGATCGTTCTCGAGCAGGATCGGCTTGCCGTGCGGCGTTGCATGCGCGGCGCGTTCCCAGGCGGCAGCGAGCGCATCGACGTCGCCCTTGCCGGCAACGCCTTTGGCCGACAGCAGATTCTCCAGCGCCGCCAGCCAGTGCTCGTAATAATCGTGGCCATCGCTGGTGGCACCCGGCTTCCTGACCTCGACGGACAAGGCGTCCGCCCATTCGCTCCAGGAAAACAGGCCGCTGTCGTGCAGTGCGACCGTCATGGCGAAGGCTTCCGCTTGCCATGGCTCGGCGAAAACCGGCGCCTCGACGCCCGCCGGCAGCGTGGCGGTGGCTGACTTCGCCTCACGCCGGCTCAAGATAGCTCTCCCAGGCATCGATCGACACGGTCAGCGTCGGGTCGGCGCCCTCGCCCCAGATCTCGGCGCCGTCAAAAACCACCGTATAGACCCATTGCGGGTTTTCGCCTTGGCCATGTGCATTGGTGTCAGGGAAGACAAAACCAGCGCGCACCGCCTCGATGGCGCCTTGCTTGCCGCGTGCGTAGCGTGGCAACCTTGTGTGGCCGGTCGGATGGAAATTCTTCGTGCGCACCATATCGCCTGCCTTGAACCGGGCCGGCGCGGCGATCGGCCGGTCGCATGGGCCGCCCTTGGCCAACACTGCCGGCACGTTTTCGGCCTTCAGCACCCGCTTTGGCGTCGCGGCAGGGTCGACCGCCTTGCTCGCGGCGAGATCGCGGTCGCTGACAAAACCATGTCGCTTCAGCAAGGTTTCGAGCGCCTTGATCCAGATCTCGTAGTAGCTGGAGCCATAATAGTCGGCGGGATGCAGCAATTCCCGCGCATGCCGGCTCTCGTCGATGGTCCAGGCGCCCATGGCGCCCGCGCACAAGGTCACGCCAAGCGCCCGCCTTTCCCAGGCGGCATGGAAACAGGGCTCGTCCTTTTCGGGTGCGACCGGCCCGAACCCCATCTGCCCGCCGAGATCCTGCGGCCCGTTCATGCCGGCTCCCGCGCCAGTCCGGTGCCGATCATCGCGTCGCGCGTCACCAGATCCGCCAGCCGCTCCTCGCTCCAGCTGTCGGTGCCCTTCGGCCGCATCGGCACGACCAGGTAACGCAGCTCGGCGGTAGAATCCCACACCCGGATCTTTGTCGTTGCCGGCAAGGTCAGCCCGAATTCCCCGAGCACGCCGCGCGGATCGATGACCGCGCGCGAACGATAGGGCGGCGCCTTGTACCAGACCGGCGGCAGGCCGAGCACCGACCACGGGTAGCAGGAGCACAGCGTGCAGACGACGAGGTTGTGCGTGTCCGCGGTATTGAACACGGCCTGCATGTGCTCGCCCTGCCGGCCGGTGTAGCCGAGCGAGCCGATCGCCGCCGTCGCGTCGCGTTTCAGCAAAACGGCAAAGTCCGGCTCGACCCACGCCTTCGCCACCACCTTGGCGCCGTTGCGCGGACCGATCTTTGTCTCATAGGTGTCGACGATCACGTCGATCGCGGCCGGATCGATCAGCCCTTTCTGGGTGAGGATCGTCTCCAGTGCGCGCACCCGGGCGGCAAAAGGATCAAGCTCGTTGTCGTGATTATGATCGTGGGACATGGCCGTAAATTACGGCTGCAAGCGTTCCACCGCAAGCGCCGCGGCTTGGGCCAGCCTGTCGGCTTCTATTCGGCCGCCGCCTTGTGCGGCTCGCCCTGCAACGCTTCTCCGTTCTCGAACAGCGACGGCTGGTCGACGGCCTCGACAGATGGCTGCTCGTGCCGGCGCTTTGGCCACAGCCCGACAAGCCAGCCCGAAAAATGCTCCATGTAGACATAGATGACCGGCGTGACGAACAGCGTCAGCGCTTGCGAAGCGACGAGGCCGCCGACCACCGCCACGCCGAGCGGCTGGCGCAGTTCGGCGCTGGCGCCGGTGCCGAGCGCGATCGGGATCGTGCCCATCAGTGCCGCCAGCGTCGTCATCATGATCGGCCGGAAGCGCATCAGGCAGGCCTTGTGAATGGACTCGAGCGGCGACATCCCCTCGCGCCTGAGTTCGAGCGCGACGTCGATCATCATGATGCCGTTCTTCTTGACGATGCCGATCAGCATCAGGATACCGATGACCGCGATCACCGACAGGTCCATCCCCGCAAGCCGCAGTGCAACAAGCGCGCCGAGCACCGCCGACGGCAGTCCAGTCAGGATGGTGAGCGGATGGATAAAACTCTCGTAGAGGATGCCGAGGACGATATAGATGGTCAGGATCGCGCCGGCGATCAGCAGGCCCTGGTTCGCAAGCGAATCCTGGAAAGTTTTCGCCGTGCCCGAAAAAGTGGTCGAGATCGTCGCCGGCATGCCGATCTTCTCCTTCAGCGCATCGATGCGGCTCACGCTGTCGCCGAGCGCGACGCCCTGCGGCAGGTTGTAGGAAATGGTCACCGCCGGAAGCTGGCCGAGCTGATTGACGGTCAAGGCGCCGGCGGTCCGATCGACGCGGGCAAAGGCGCCGAGCGGCACCAGGCTGCCGCTGGCCGTCCTTACCTTGATCGCCAGCATCCTTTCTGGCGACCACTCGATCCTCGGGTCGAGCTCCATGATCACCTCGTAGCTGTCGGCCGAACCGAAGATGGTCGAGACCTGCTCGGTGCCGAAACCGCCATAGAGGCTGGAGCGCAACGTATCGGTGTCAACGCCGAGCGTCGCCGCCTTGTCGCGGTCGACCACCAGCGACGCCTGCAGGGCGTTGTTCTGCAAGTCATTGGCAACGTCGGTGAAGGCGCTACGGTCGGCGGCCATCGCGTCGGTGAGCTTCTGCGCCCAGTTGTCCGCCGCGCCGATGTCGAGGCCGTGCACGACGAGTTGATAGACGCTGGCCGAAGCGCGCGCGCCGAGCCGCAGGTTCTGCACCGGCTGCATGAAGGTCTCGATGCCGGGGACATTGGCCAGCTGCCGCCGCAGATCCGAGAGCACCATGTCGATATCGGGGCGCTGGTCCTTGTCCTTCAATTGCACATAGAGCCGGCCCTGGTTGAGTGCGTTGTCGCCGCTGCCCACCGACCACCCGACATGCGAGACATAGGGGAATGGGTAAAGACATCAGCCACTTGCCCCTGCAGCTTCACCATGGCGTCGAAGGAGATGTCCTGGCGCGCGGTGGTCGTCACCGAAATCTGGCCGATATCCTCCTGCGGGGGAAGAAGCCCTTCGGCGAGGTCTGGATCAGCCAGGCCGACAGTGCGGCCGTCCCAATGAAGACGAGAAGAACCAGGAAACTGTGCCGCAGGCAAACTGTCAGCAGCCAGTCATAACCCCGCATGAAGAAATTGTGCCTGTGACCTTCGCCCCGCGCTGCTTCGCGCTTAGCCTTCGAAACCGACAAGAGCCGCGAGCACAGCATCGGCGTCAGCGTCAGCGACACGAACATCGAGGCCAGTATGGCGACCGTCACCACCACCGCGAATTCGTTGAAGATGCGCCCGATCACTCCGCCCATCAAAAGCACGGGGATGAACACAGCGACCAACGAGATCGAGATCGAAACAATGGTGAAGCCGATTTCGCGCGCACCCTTGAGGGCCGCGTCGAAGGCCGAGAGTCCCTCCCCTCCATGTGGCGAAAAATGTTCTCCAGCATGACGATTGCGTCGTCGACGACAAGGCCGACCGCCAGCGTCAGCCCCATCAGCGAGATGTTGTCGATGGAAAAGCCGAACAGGAACATGGCGCCGAGCGTGGCGATCAGCGAGATCGGCACCGCCACCGCCGGGATGATCGTCGCCGTTACCCGGCACAGGAACAGGAAGATCACCATCACCACCAGCGCGATGGTGAGCAGCAGCGTGAACTGCACGTCGTCGACCGCCTCGCGGATCGACGTCGAGCGGTCGTTGAGCAACCGGATGCTGGCCGCCGCCGGCATCTGATCCTGGAAGGACGGCAGCATCGCCTTGACCCGGTCGACAACGTCGACGGTGTTGGCATCGGGCTGACGCTGCACCGCCATGATGATCGCGCGGGTGCCGTCGTACCAGCTTGCCGTCGTCGTGGTCTCGACCGAATCGATGACGCGGGTCACCTCGCCGAGCCGCACCGGACGGCCGTTCCTGGTGGCTATAATGATGTTGGAAAATCCCGCCGCGTTGTTCAGTTGGGTATTGGCGGTGATCGTCAGCTGCTGCTTGTCGTTCTGCAGCACGCCGAGCGGCGTGTTGCTGTTGGCCGAGGCGATCGCCGTCTGCAGCTGGTCGATCGAAATGCCTCGTGCGGCGAGTGCCGTCGGATCGATCTGGACGCGCACCGCGTATTTCTGCTGGCCGAAGATCGAGACCTGCGCCACGCCTTCGATCGTCGACAGCGACGGCGAGATCACATTCTCGGCAAAAGCATCGAGATCGGTCAGCGGAACCGTGTCGCTGACCAGCGACATCAGCAGGATCGGCGCTCGGCCGGATTGACCTTGCGGTAGCTCGGCGGGCTGGTCATCTCGGGCGGCAATTGCCGCTGCGTTCGCGCGATCGCCGCCTGCACGTCGGCGGCGGCGGCATCGATATCGCGGTTAAGCACGAACTGGATGGCAATCGAGGTCGAGCCGAGCGCGTTGGTGGTCGAGATCGAATCGATGCCGGCGATGGTGGTGAACTGCTTGATCAGCGGCGTTGCCACCGAGGTCGCCATGGTTTCCGGCGAGGCGCCGGGCAGCGAGGCCGAGACATTGACCACCGGAAACTCGGCGCTCGGCAGAGCGGCCACCGGCAGGAACCTGTAAGCGAACAGCCCGCCCAGCACGAGCGCAAACGACATGAGCAGGGTGGCGACAGGTCTGCGGATGCAGAATTCGGAGATCATGGCCGCGTCCCGGCCGCCTTGCCAGCCTCGGCAACCCTGGGAGGCGCCCGATCAACGGCATCGCCTTCGCGGACCGGCGCGCCGTCCTTCAGCTTTGCCTGGCCCTCGACGACGACATTTTCGCCGCTTTTCAGCCCCTCGCCGATAGCGCTGTTGTCGCCTTCGGTCAGTGCGACCTGCACGGGCCGCACCTCCACCATGTTGTCGGGCTTGATCACATAGACGAACGGCCCCTTCTGGCTTGGCTGGACCGCAACCGTGGGAACCGAGGTCATTTGCGGCGTGATGCCGGCATCGAGCACGACATTGACATACTGGCCCGGCCACAGCGAAAGATCGGGGTTGGGCACGCTGGCCCGCGCTGCAATCGTGCCGGAGGCGGTGTCGACGCTGGAATCGACGAAATCGAGGGTCCCCTTGCCGATCGGTGTCGGGTCGCCGTCCCTGGTCAGCGTGACTGCGCCTTGCCCTGGCGCCGCCAGCGCCTTGTGCAAAAGGGCAAGATCGCTTTCCGGAAGATTGAAGTTCACCCGCAGCGGGTCCATCTGGGTGATGGTCACCAGCGGGGTCGACGTGCTGCTGCCGCTGTTGGTGGTGACGAGATCGCCGATCGCGACGCTGACCGCACCCAGCCTGCCGGAAATCGGCGCCGTGATCGTGACAAAGTCGAGTTGGACCTCGTCCGCTTCGATCGTTGCTCTGTCGGCATCGACCGTGGCCGCAGCGGACTTCTGCGCGGCGATCGCCTGGTCATAGGTCTGCTGCGTGCCGGCCTGCCTGGCGACAAGAGCCTTGGCACGCTCAAGATCGGCCGTCGCACTGGCAAGCAGCGCCTGGTCCTTGGCGAGCGTCGCCTGGTCACGGGCCAGTTGCGCCTTCAGCGCGCGGTCGTCCAGCGAGAACAGAAGGTCGCCGGCCTTCACCATCTGCCCGTCCTTGACGGCGATCTGGCTCGAGATCCGCGCATTCACGCTGACCACGGCGGGCGAGGATACAAAGCCGATAGCGTAGCGCCGGATCGGGAAATCGGCCGTCGAAGCGGTGGCGGCAACCACCGCGGCCGCACGTGCGGCATTCGCGGCGGCCGCCGGTTTGTCAGGCGCCTGACCCGCTGACAGCATCTGCCGGGCCTTGCCCGTTGTCGCGGGCGAAAGATGGAGCCCAGCCGTGACAAGGCAAGCGACCGCAAGCATCGCAAGCACGATCTTTCCACGCATCGTCAAAGACCTTCCCTCCGACACGCCGTGGTTCGGTGGTCATGTCTGGGTATAACTCGCAGCCTCGTGCCGCGGTTTCACCAAATAGATAGAGGGTGCCGAGGGCAAAAAAGGGCCAAAACCCGGGATTACGAAGATTTAATGTGCATTGCACAGTAAAACGGCAGCTACCGCAGCATCGGCCACAACGTCGCTGCCAGCAGCACGCCCATTGCGATGTTGAACCATTTCAGCCGCACCGGGTCCGACAGAAAACCGCGCAGCGCCGTGCCGAAACCTGCCCACACCGAAACGCTCGGCAGGTTGACGACGGTGAAGGCTATCGAAACCAGCGCCACCGACAGAAACGGATGCTCCGGAACGGCATAGACGGCCATGGCGGTGATCGCCATCACCCACGCCTTGGGATTGACCCACTGGAACGCTGCCGCATCGATGAAGCGCATCGGTCGCGCCTTGGTCTCGCCCTTGCTGCTGAACGAACGCGAAATGGCGATCTTCCAGGCGAGATAGAGCAGATAAACGCCGCCAGCGATCTTCAATGCGGTGTGGAGAACCGGAAACGCAGTCAGCACCGCGCCAAGGCCAAAGCCGACGGCAAACAACAGCACGAGGAAGCCGATGCTGATGCCCAGCATGTGCGGAATGGTTTTGGCAAAACCGAAATTCACGCCGGAAGCCAGAAGCATGAAGTTGTTCGGACCCGGTGTGATCGAAGTCACGAAGGCATAGACCAGCAGGGCAAGGAACGCATCGAGGGTCATTGGCTTCTCCCAAGCAGGTCAGCAATATTGTCCTTTTACCTCAGACGCACAAAGGCCAGCTTACGGCGGCAGCCGGGCCAGAAGGTCAGGACCAAGCCGACAGAAATACAGGCGGTGCCAGAGCACTGGACCCAAAGCGCCGGATGATCACATCCCTTGCGGGCCGCGATTCATCGCCGCCACGCCGGTGCGGCAGATCTCGACCAGGCCGAGCGGCTTCATGATGGCGATGAACTGGTCGATCTTGGAGCCCTTGCCGGTGATCTCGAAAATGAAATGCTCGGTGTTGGCGTCGATGACGCTGGCGCGGAAGGCATCGGCCAGCCTCAGCGCCTCGACGCGGCCCTCGCCGGTGCCGGCCACTTTCACCAGCGCGAGTTCCCGCTCCAGCGGCCGTTCCTGGCCGAGCTCGTGCGAGCGCACGGTGAGGTCGACGACACGGTGCACCGGCACGATGCGCTCGAGTTGGTGCTTGATCTGCTCCAGCACATGCGGCGTGCCGCGCGTCACGATGGTGATGCGTGACAGATGCTTCTCGTGCTCGGTTTCGGAAACGGTCAGGCTCTCGATATTGTAGCCGCGTCCGGAAAACAGGCCGATGACCCGGGCAAGCACGCCCGGCTCATTGTCGACCAGCACGGAAAGCGTGTGGATTTCCGGTCTTTCCGTCTCCTTGGCGATGAAGTAGGCGGAACCGGTGGGTTGAAGGTGCTGTGCGTTCATGACATGAATCTCGTTTTCAACTTTGAGCTGTTTTTCTGTTTCCGCACGGCTTCTTCCGACAGCCCTGCCTCGGCTCGGGCGTTAGGGGTTACACCAGTTCCCTGCCCTTGGCGTCGATGGCGTTGGCCACCGCTTCGTCGGTCGCCTCGTCCGGCAGCAGCATCTCGTTATGCGCCTTGCCCGACGGGATCATCGGGAAGCAGTTGGCAAGCGTGGCGACCCGGCAGTCGAAGATCACCGGCTTCTTCACCGAAATCATCTCCCTGATCGCATCGTCCAACTCGTCCGGCTTCTCGCAGCGGATGCCGTGGCCGCCATAGGCTTCGGCGAGCTTGACGAAATCCGGCATCGCCTCGGTGTAGGAATGCGACAGCCGGTTGCCGTGCAGAAGCTGCTGCCACTGCCGCACCATGCCCATGTACTGATTGTTGAGGATAAAGATCTTGATCGGCGCTTCGTGCTGCACCGCGGCACTCATCTCCTGCATCGTCATCTGCACCGAGGCGTCGCCGGCAATGTCGATGACCAGCGCATCCGGGTGCGCGATCTGCACGCCAAGCGCCGCCGGCAGGCCGTAGCCCATCGTGCCGAGCCCGCCGGAGGTCATCCAGCGGTTCGGCTTCTCGAAATGATAGTGCTGCGCCGCCCACATCTGGTGCTGGCCGACCTCGGTGGTGATGTAGGTGTCCATGTCCTTGGTCAGCGCATAGAGCCGCTGGACGGCATATTGCGGCATGATCACGTCGTGGTTCATCTGGTAGGCAAGCGAATCCCGCGCCCGCCATTTCGCGATCTGCTCCCACCATGGGTGGAGCGCCTTCTTGTCGGCCCTGGCGGTCGCCCGCCACAGCCGCACCAGATCCTCCAGCACCCGGCCGACATCGCCGATAACAGGCACATCGGTGTGGACGTTCTTGTTGATCGACGACGGATCGATGTCGATATGGATTTTTTTCGAATTCGGCGAGAACGCGGTGAGCCGGCCGGTGATGCGGTCGTCGAAGCGCGCGCCGATGCAGACCATGACGTCGCAATCATGCATCGCCATGTTTGCTTCATAGGTGCCGTGCATGCCGAGCATGCCCATCCAGTTCTTGCCCGAAGCCGGATAGGCGCCAAGGCCCATCAGCGTCGAGGTGATCGGGAAGCCGGTCAGGTCGACCAGTTCGCGCAGCAAATGGCTGGCTTCCGGGCCGGAATTGATGACACCGCCGCCGGTATAGAGGATCGGCCTTTTCGCGTTGGCCATCAGCTCGACCGCCGCCTTGATCTTGTCCAGGTCGCCCTGGACCTTGGGCTGATAGCTGGTGCGCGGCGCCGTCTGCGGCGGCACATAGATGCCCTTGGCGAACTGCACGTCCTTCGGGATATCGACGACGACCGGACCGGGGCGTCCTGTCGTCGCGACGTGAAAGGCCTCATGGATGATCGCCGCGAGATCGTTGACGTCCTTCACCAGCCAATTGTGCTTGGTGCAGGGCCGCGTGATGCCAATCGTGTCGCACTCCTGGAACGCATCCGAGCCGATCAGCGAGGTCGGCACCTGACCGGTCAGGCAGACCAGCGGGATCGAATCCATCAGCGCATCCTGCAGCGGCGTGACCGCGTTGGTGGCGCCCGGCCCCGATGTCACCAGCATGACGCCGGCCTTGCCGGTCGACCGCGCATAGCCCTCCGCCGCATGACCGGCACCCTGCTCGTGACGGACGAGGATGTGCTCGACCTCGTCCTGTTGGAAGATTTCATCATAGATCGGGAGAACTGCGCCGCCCGGATAGCCGAAGACATGCTTGACGCCGTTGTCCTTCAGCGCCTGCACCACCATTTCGGCTCCGGTCATTTCGCGCCGTTCGTTCTGTCCACTGCTCATCGGTCTGGTCCCGTATTGTCCGCCATCGGGCGATTGCTGGTCGTTTAGTCGTGTTTCGGGCAATAAAAAAGGCCCCCGAGGGAGCCTGTATCTGCGCATGGGGGGTTTTCGCCCGGCGGTTACACCGCCTTGCCCACACGCTTTCCTACTACGAGAATGAGTGCCGTTTTCATGGTGGCGGACAATAGAATTGGTTTTGCGCCGCTGTCAACGGCGAATATGAAAGACGCCAGACGGTTCGGGCCAGGCAGCCCGGTTGCACCCATCGCCTCGAACCACCGTTCCGCATGATCGCCGGCAGGATCAGTGTCCGCGATCATCCAGATAAGCCATTGAAACCGCGCCAAACTATTTGACGACGTGACGCGGCACGCCGTTTGCCGCGATACTCCGGTCGACCGGCCTGGGACGGCCGGCAAGCCGCGATGACGACCAGCACTTCACGGGAGGAAGTTTGATGCTCGACAAGGCCCCAGCCAAGAAACTATCCGACGTGCTCGACCAATTCAGCGCAGCGCTCGCCGCCGGCGACATCGACCGATCGGTCGGGTGCTTTCAGGAAGACTGCTACTGGCGCGACCTGGTGACCTTCACCTGGAACATCAAGACCATGGAAGGTCGCGACCAGGTCCGCGATATGCTGATGAGCCAGTTGGCGACGATAAAGCCATCGAACTGGGCGCTTGCGAAAAGCGAAGACGCCACGGAGAGCGATGGGCTGCTCGAAGGCTGGATCAGTTTCGAAACGGAGGTTGCGCGCGGCTTCGGCCATATCAGGCTGAGGAACGGCAAGATCTGGACGCTGCTCACCACCATGGTCGAGCTGAAGGACCATGAGGAACCCGCCGGCTTCGCCCGGCCGATGGGTGCCAAGCACGGTCACGGCAAAAACCGGCCAACCTGGAAGGAGGAGCGCGAGAAGGAAGCCGCCGAACTCGGCTTTGTCAATCAGCCCAACACGCTGATCATCGGCGGCGGCCAGGGCGGCATCGCGCTCGGTGCCCGGCTGAGGCAGCTCGGCGTGCCGACCATTATCGTCGAGAAGAACGAGCGTGCCGGCGATTCATGGCGCAAGCGTTACAAGTCGCTCTGCCTGCACGATCCGGTCTGGTATGACCATCTGCCCTATATCGACTTTCCTCGGAACTGGCCGGTCTTCTCGCCCAAGGACAAGATCGGCGACTGGCTGGAAATGTACACCAAGGTCATGGAGCTGAACTATTGGTCCTCCACGCAGGCCAAGAGCGCCACCTATGACGATCAGAAGAAGGAATGGACGGTCGTCGTCCGTCGCGACGGCAAGGACATCACGCTGAAGCCGAAGCAGCTGGTGCTGGCCACCGGCATGTCGGGCCGGCCCAACATCCCGCAGTTCAAAGGCATGGAGAATTTCAAGGGCGATCAGCACCATTCCTCGAAACATCCCGGTCCAGACAGCTACGCTGGCAAGAAAGTCGTCGTCATCGGGTCGAACAATTCCGCGCATGATATCTGCGCCGCACTCTGGGAAGCCGGCGTCGACGTCACCATGGTGCAGCGATCGACCACGCACATCGTCAGATCCGACACGCTGATGGATATCGGGCTCGGAGCCCTCTATTCGGAGCAGGCCGTGCAAAACGGCATGACCACGGCCAAGGCCGATCTCCTCTTCGCCTCGCTGCCCTACAAGATCCTGCACGAATTCCAGATCCCGCTCTACGAGAAGATGAAGGAGCGTGATGCCGCCTTCTACGAGGGCCTGGAAAGAGCTGGCTTCATGCTCGACTGGGGCGACGACGGTTCGGGCCTGTTCATGAAATATCTCAGGCGCGGTTCCGGCTACTATATCGATATCGGCGCCTCCCAGCTGATCATCGACGGCGCCATCAAGCTGAAGAGCGGCGTCGACGTGACCGAGATCAAGGAACATTCGGTCCTGCTCAGCGACGGCACCGAGCTGCCGGCCGATGTCGTCGTCTATGCCACCGGCTACGGTTCGATGAACGGCTGGGGGGCAGAGCTGATCTCGAAAGAGGTCGCCGACAAAGTCGGGAAATGCTGGGGGCTCGGCTCGAACACCACCAAGGATCCCGGTCCCTGGGAGGGCGAGCAGCGCAACATGTGGAAGCCGACGCAACAGGAAGCGCTCTGGTTCCACGGCGGCAATCTGCACCAGTCACGCCACTATTCGCAGTTCCTGTCGCTGCAGTTGAAAGCGCGGCACGAGGGCATCGCGACGCCGGTCTACGGGCTGCAGCAGGTCCATCACACAGGATAGAGGTTCGAGGCTGTCGCCGGGACTCGCCGCCGGTCGGTTCAATTTTCGCGACCGGCTTAATCGTCCCTACACCATCCGACCTCACCCCCCCTTAACCGCGTCGGCGTAAGGTCGATCGCCTTGGGGAAAATGGAAAAGGGAAATGGGGAACAGCCTGTCCATGTTCGTCGACCGCGACGCCTCCGTTGGAGAGCCGACATTGCAGGAGCGCCGCAAGGCGGAGCAGAGCGACAAGCGCGTTCTGGGCAATGTCGTCCAGTGCGACGGCGCGCGCGCCACCATCAGCGCCCATGCCGCCGATATCCTAGGCACGGTCACCGGCCATTGGAGCGTCGGCAAGATGATCTCCATCAACCTTGGCAACACGCGAACCGTCGGGCTGGTCTACGCGGTCGGCAAGTCGGATCGCGCCTGGCACGATGAGGGCCAGAACCCGATCGAGGTCAGTATCGAGCTGATCGGCGAGGTGCGCGACGGCGCCGAGCCCGGCGCCAAACCGGTTTTCGACCGCGGTATCACCACCTATCCACATATCGGCGCCATTGCCCACCGCATCCGCAGCCGCGACCTGCAGGCGGTCTATGACCTGGCCGGGCGTCACTCGATCACCATCGGCACGCTGTCACAGGATGAGGAGATCGACGCCAACATCGCTATCGACGACACGCTGGCGCGCCATTTCGCCATTGTCGGCACCACCGGCGTCGGCAAATCCACCGCCGTCTCGCTGCTTTTGCGCAAGTCGATCGCCGCTCGACCCGACCTGCGCGTTCTCATCCTCGATCCGCACAACGAGTTCGCCGCGTCCTTGCCAGAGCACTGCGTCAGGGTCGATTCGGCGACGCTGGACCTGCCCTTCTGGATGTTCAGGCTCGAGGAGTTTGCCGAAGTGCTGTTTCGCGGTCGAGAGATCGTGCCGGAAGAGGTGGACGCCTTGCGCGATCTTATTCCCGCGGCCAAAAACCTTTATCGCAACCCGAATTCGGGCACGTATCTCAGGCGCGGCAGCGATGCGCTGACCGCGGACACGCCGGTGCCCTATCGCATTGTCGATCTCATCAAGCAGATCGACGAGCGCATGGGACTGCTGGAAAGCAAGAACGACCGCCCCACCCTCAAATCGCTGAAGACGCGCATCGAATCGGCAGCCTCCGATCCGCGCTACCGCTTCATGTTCAACTCGCGGCTGATCGAGGACACCATCCACGAGACGATCGGCAACATCTTCCGCGTGCCGCATCACGGCCGCCCGGTGACCTGCTTCGAGATGGCAGGCATGCCTTCGGAAGTGGTCAATTCCGTCTGCTCGGTGCTGGCGCGTCTGGCCTTCGACCTGGCGCTGTGGAGCGAAGGCCGGCTGCGGCTGCTTTTGCTGTGCGAGGAAGCGCACCGCTACATGCCGGCCGATCCGCGCCTTGGTTTCGCGCCGACCCGGCACGCGCTGTCGCGCATCGCCAAGGAAGGCCGCAAATATGGTTGTTATCTCGGCATCGTCACACAGCGCCCGGGCGAACTCGACCCCACCATCCTGTCGCAGTGCTCGACCTTTTTTGCGATGCGGCTCGCCAACGAGCAGGACCAGGCGATCATCCGCTCGGCGATCGCCGATTCCTCGGCCTCGACACTGGCGTTCCTGTCTTCGATGGGCCAGCGCGAAGCCATCGCCTTTGGTGAAGGCGTGGCGACGACCATGCGAATGAAATTCGAAAAACTGTCCGATGGCCTGATCCCGGGCACAGCCAAGCGCGAGGAAGCCTTGCCGTCCGAGCTTGGCCATGATGTCGATCTGGTGGCGATCGTCGAAAGGCTTCGCAACGTTCCAAAACCGCAGCAGGCGATGGTCTTCGCCGAAGTCGTGGATTCGAGCCGGCAGGCCGGCGATCCCGACTATCGCAAGCCGCCCGCCCCGACTGTCGCACGCGCCCAGCCGGACGACGATTTCGACATGCGTTATGGCCTGAAACCCGCAACCTTCGGCCTGCGCTCGCAGAACGATTGAGCCGGACGGCTTTAGCCTGTGAGGCTAAGGCGCTTCCAAAGTTAAAACTATGTCACCCTGGGAAACCAGGGCCAAATCCCGGAAGGGAATTCATCAGGCCGGATCGAATGAGGTGGCTTTCGAGAACCCGGCGCGGAGTGGACATTTGAGTTCATGAGCACCGGAAGTCGAGAAAGCTGCGTCAGTCGGCCGGCCTCATGAATTCTTCTCCGGGATTTCAGGCGCAGACGCGGTTGCGGCCTTGCCTCTTGGCTTCGTAGAGCTGGCGGTCGGCGCGGCGATAGAACTCTTCGGCGGTTTCCTTGCGGTCCCAGATGGCAAGGCCGACGCTGGTGGTGATCTTCAGCCGGACATTGCCCGATAGTATCGACATGTTGGCGATCGCCTTGCGGATGCGCTCGGCGAACCTGGACAGCAGTTCGGCATCCATGTTGGGCGTGACCACCGCGAACTCCTCACCACCCAGGCGCGCCACCACGTCGTGATAGCGTGTCATGTCCTTGAGACAACTGGCGACCGCCCGCAACACCTGGTCACCGACATCATGGCCGTGGGTGTCGTTGACCTGCTTGAAATGGTCGAGATCAAGGATCATCAGCCCGACCGGCTTGTCGATGCGACGGAATTCCTCGAGATATTCCTTCAGTGCATCGTCGAAATAACGCCGGTTCTGCATGCCGGTCAGGCCGTCGGTCAGCGCCGCATGCTCCAGCGTTTCCGAACGGGCGCTGAGCGAAACCGTCATGGCGCGCAGCTTGCCTTCTTCCGTCGCCTGCTTGCGGATCAGCGGGTAGATGAAGAAAATCCCGAAGAACAGGGCAGTCGCCAAAAGGACGCCGGTCCCAAACAACAGCTTGTTGAGATAAGTGGTCTTCTCAATCGCGGCAGGCGTAGTGATCTCCGCCGCGAGCGCCTGCAGAAGCCCATAGGCGTGAAGCGTCACCAGGCCGGCGGCCAGGATTACGAAGATGAAGACGAAAAAGGCTGATTCCGCCTTGTGAAAACGCATCTGCTCCCCGTTGCAAAACCCTAAAGACGTTATGGCATCGACGGCCTTACGGAGGGTTAATTAGGACAACTTCAACGGGAGGTCTTCCCTTAAAGTCAACTTTTCAGGTTGCACTCGAAAAGGTATCCAAGATCGTGGATTCCACACGATCACCAGGGCGCAATCTCAGCCATTCCGGACCCAACTGATGCCTGAACCAGGTCGCCTGGCGCTTGGCATACTGTCGCGTCGCGATCTTCGCGCGCTCGATCGCTTCGGGAAAACTCAGCTCGCCGGCCATTGCGGCCTGGAGTTCGCGAACGCCGATGGCTTTCATCGCAGGCAAGTCGGGATCGAGGCCAAGATCGGTGATCTGCGTGACCTCGTCGAGGGCGCCCTTCTCCAGCATGCGGTCGAACCGCGCCTCGATCCGCTCCACCAGCTCCGCTCGGTCCGGCTCGATCACAAGGAAGCGCGTGCTGGCTCTGTCGATCAGTGGACGGCCGCGCGCCGCCTGCCATTCCAGGATGGAACGGCCCGATGCGTCGAGCACCTCCAGCGCCCGCACGATGCGCTGGCCGTCGGTCGGCTTCAGCATCATGCCGGCTGCAGAATCCCTGCGCAGCAGGATACGGTGCAGCTTGGCTGCGCCCTGCTCCTGGAGTTCGTAGCGCCAGCGATCACGGATCGACTGCGGAATGTCGGGCATTTCCGAAATGCCCTCCGCAAGCGCCCGGAAATAAAGCCCGGTGCCGCCGACGAAAATCACCGGCCGTTCGAAGAACGTGCCGACCGGACGTTCGACGAACGCGCCGTCGTCGATGAGATTCATCACGTCGCGCAGCCAGGCGCCAGTGGAATAGACGGTGGAGGGATGGACATGTCCGTAGAGGAAATGCGGGACGCGAGCGAGTTCGGCAGCAGTCGGCCGCGCCGTCAGCACGTCGAGCACCGAATAGACCTGCATCGAATCGGTGTTGACGATGACGCCGCCGTTGCGCTCGGCGAGGGCGAGCGCAAGGGCGGACTTGCCGCTGGCGGTCGGCCCGGCTATCAGGATCGCGTTCTTAACGCGGCCCTCGCCCGCCTGCCCGCCGGAATTTTTTATGCCGCTGATCGCCACGCTTGTATCCCATCCCGCCGGTCGCGCATTGTCGCCGGCGCTTGCGAATATGGCGTCGCGGTCGGTCGGCGCAAGCACTGTTCGCTGGCTGGCCGAAGGCATCGCTTGTGAAATCGCCCTGCCCGAGACGGCCGAAGCCGCTGAAACGACCGCCAGCCTGCGCGCCGTGCTTGCACCCGAACCGGTTGACGTGATCGTTCAGCGGCCCGAGGGCAGGCGAAAGAAAATCCTTATCGCCGATATGGATTCGACTGTCATCGACCAGGAGTGCATCGACGAACTCGCCGACGAGATCGGCGTCAAGGATTACGTCGCCGCCATCACGGCGCGATCGATGAATGGCGAGATCGCTTTCGAGCCGGCCTTGCGCGAGCGGGTGGCGCTGCTGAAAGGCCTCGACACTGCCGTGGTCGACCGCATCATCGCCAATCGCCTGACGCTGGCTTCCGGTGGCCGCGCGCTTGTCCAGACCATGCGGGCCAACGGCGCTTGGACTGCACTCGTGTCGGGTGGCTTCAACGTCTTCACCTCACGCATCGGCGGCATGCTCGGCTTTCAGGAGAATCGCGCCAACCGCCTGATCGAGCAGGATGGCCGCTTCACCGGGCTGGTCGCCGAGCCGATCCTGGGGCGCGCCGCCAAGGCCGATGCGCTGCTCGAGATTTCGGCGCGCCTCGGGCTGACGACCGCCGACGCCATTGCTGTCGGCGATGGCGCCAACGACCTCGACATGATCCGCCTTGCCGGCACCGGTGTGGCGCTTCATGCCAAGCAGGTCGTGGCGGCGGAGGCAAAATTCCGCATCGACCATGGCGACCTGACCGCGCTTCTCTATCTGCAGGGCTACCGGCGGGAGGAGTTTGTGGAGTGACGCCAATCCGCACCGAGCGCCTGATCCTGCGCAACTGGGAGGATCGCGACCGCGACCTCTTCTACCGCATCAACTCCGACGAGCGCGTCATGGAGTTCTTTCCGTTTCGCCGCGACCGCGCGCAGGCCGACGCCAAGATGGACGAGTTCCGCGCCTGGATTGCCGAGGATGGCTACGGTTTCGCTGCCGCCGAGATAGTTGAAACGCGCCAATGCATCGGCTTCGTCGGCCTCCTCGACACCGATCATTTGCCGTTCCTGCCGGCCGGCACCGTCGAGATCGGCTGGCGGCTGGCGCCCGAATTCTGGGGCCATGGCTATGTCACCGAGGCAGCCGAAGCCTGGCTCGCCTATGGCTTCGAAACGCTTGGCCTCGAGGAAATCGTTTCTTTCGCCGTCAGGGATAACAGCCGGTCCACCGCCGTCATGGAACGCCTGGGCATGACCGCCGACCCGGCCAGGGATTTCGACCACCCCGGCATTCCGGACAGCCACGCCAGGCTCAAGCGGCATGTGTTCTACAGGCTGACAGCCACGGATTGGCGAGCAAATCGGCGCTGATCAGCGCCGGCCCTGATCAGCGCTTTTCAAACGGAAGCTCGTCGCCGGGTTGCGGCGGTTTGACGCCGACCCGATCGAGCACTTTCGCGAAATCGTCGCCCGATGCATTACCAGCCCGTCGGCGCAGGAAATCGGCCGCTGTCTTCATGGCTCCAACCTTTTGCGCCACCGCCGACGCGATCCACTGGTTCAGCGACACACCATCAGCACGTGCCTCCGGGACTCAGTCCATCCGGATCGTCACAAACCGCAATTCGCCGCTCTTCGACGCCAGCATCAGCAGCGCATTCTTGCGTCCCTGCTCCTTCAACGCAGCAATCCGGTCCATGACATCCTTGGGCGTGGCGACCGATTCCTGCGCGATCTCGGTGATCACCTCGCCGGCCTGAATGCCGCGTTCGGCAGCGGCCGAATCCTTGGCGACTTCAGTGATGACCACGCCGGAGACTTCGGCGGCAATGCCGAATTTCGTCCGCGTCTCGTCGTTGAGGTCGCCAACGGTCATGCCGAGCACGGAGGCCGTCGGGACGGCAGGCGCCTCGTCGCCAGTGTCCTTGTCGGTATTGCCGTTCTCGCCGCTGGCAAGCTTTTCGCCATCTTCGAGCCGGCCAAGCGTCACCTTCACGGTCTGCTCGACGCCCTTGCGCACGATGACCACGTCGACAGCCTTGCCGACCGTGCTCTCGGCGACGACGCGCGGCAGGTCGCGCATTTCATTGACGTCCCTGCCGTCGAACTTGATGATGACGTCGCCCGCCAGGATGGTGCCGTTGTCGACAGGCCCGCCCTTGATGACGCCGGCGACCAGTGCGCCCTTGGCGGTCGCCATGCCGAGGCTCTCGGCAATGTCGTCCGTCACCGGCTGGATGCGCACACCGAGCCAGCCGCGCCGCGTCTCGCCGAACTGGCGGAGCTGGTCGACGACGCCCAACGCCAGCTGCGAGGGAATGGAAAAGCCGATGCCGATCGAGCCGCCGGACGGCGAGATGATCGCCGTGTTGATGCCGATCACCTCGCCGGCGCTGTTGAACAGCGGCCCGCCGGAATTGCCGCGGTTGATCGCGGCATCAGTCTGGATGAAATCGTCATAGGGGCCGGAATTGATGTCGCGGTTGCGGGCCGAGACGATGCCGACCGTCACGGTGCCGCCGAGGCCGAACGGATTGCCGATCGCCATCACCCAGTCACCGACGCGCATCTTGCTGGAATCGCCGAATTTCACCGCCGTCAGCTTGTGCCCTTTCGGATCGACCTTCAGCACCGCCACGTCGGTCTTGGTGTCGGTGCCGACCAGCGTCGCCTTCAGCGTCACGCCGTCGGAGAAATTCACCTCGATGTCGTCGGCATCGGCGATCACGTGGTTATTCGTCACCACGATGCCCTGCTCGGCGTCGACCACGAAGCCTGAGCCCAGCGACTGCACCTTTTGCGAGGGGTTGCCCTGTTCGCCGGGACGGTTCTTGAAGAAATCGTCGAAGAAGTCCTGGAAGGGCGAGCCCTCTGGAAGCTGCGGCATCGGCACCGCGCCCGGGCCTTCCGTGCCCTTCACCCTCTGCGAGGTCGATATATTGACCACGGCGCCGAGCAGGCCCTGCGCCAGATCGGCGACCGAAGCCGGGCCGTCGTCGGCGGCCGCGGGCGTCACCAGCGACGGGACGGTAGCGACGCCGATAAGAAGTGCTGCAGCACCCGCGGTGAATGTCCGCCTCGCCGCGCGCAAAAAGCTGTTGGATGTCATCGAGAAGTCTCCCGGTGTCTCTGAGAAGAAAAGCGCTCGCCGAAAACGCTGCGTCGAGCCATGTTGGCAAGAAATACGGCACGTTTGCGGCTATGGCTATCGGCAGAGGATAAATCCTCCGTTATCCCGAAATCATCGTCATCCACCACGCACCAGCCAGACCAGGCCGACACCAACGGCGATTGCAATCAGCCCGGCGACCCGCAGCGTATTTTCCGGCATCGACAGAACTTCGCC
This sequence comes from Mesorhizobium sp. WSM4847, assembly GCF_055811335.1. Lineage (NCBI taxonomy): Bacteria > Pseudomonadati > Pseudomonadota > Alphaproteobacteria > Hyphomicrobiales > Phyllobacteriaceae > Mesorhizobium > Mesorhizobium sp. WSM4847. Next base: position 266,893 of record NZ_JBVVPY010000008.1, read on the forward strand.
GGCAAATTTCTTGGCGAGACCGGGAAAGCCGCCAAAGACCAGGCCCTCGACACTACAGCGCCGCGCGTCCTTTGGACGCGCAAAGGACGCTGTAGCACTTTGATTTGGCGCATGATCCTTTCCGAAAATCGATTCCGATTTTCGGGGTCATGCGCGAGAACCAGGCCTATTGCCGCCAGAAAGTCCTGCACCGGCCGTTACTGGCCGGTGCCTGGCTGCGCTGTCGGTGCAGCGGGTGCACGGGGCCCAGCTGCTGGCCCAGGCGCTGCCGGTGCAGCCGGCGCTGCCGGCGTGTCCGCGCCGGCGGGATTGCGGAAGAAGCGGAAGAAGTCCGAATTCGGCGACAGCACCATCGTCGTCCCGGTACTGTTCAGCGCCGTACCGTAGGCATTCATCGACCGGTAAAAGTCGAAGAAGGCTGGATCGCGCTGGTAGGCGTTCGCGAAGGTGGCGCTGCGTTGAGCTTCACCTTCACCGCGCAGGATTTCAGACTCTCTCCGTGCCTCGGCGACGATCTCCACCACTTCGCGGTCGGCGCGCGCCCTGATGCGCTGCGCCGCCTCGTTGCCGCGCGCCCGCAGCCGCTCGGCTTCGGCCAGACGCTCAGCCTTCATGCGGTCATATGTCTGTTGCGAGACTTCCGCCGTCAAATCGGTCCGGCGAATGCGGACATCCTCGATCTGCAGGCCGAGCGACGTGGCGTCGGGCCTCAGCTGATCGCGCACTTCGCGCATCATCACGGCTCGCTCTTCCGAGAGCGCCGCCTCGAAGTCGCGCAGACCGTAGACACGGCGCAAGGCGGCGTCGAGACGCGTCCTCAAGCGTGCCTCGGCCAGCTCGATCTGGCCGGAAACCGCGGAGCGAAACACGCGCGGATCCGAGATCCGATAGGCGATGAAGGCGTCGACCTCATAAAACTTGCCGCCCGAAACCTGGACGCGGATGTTGTCGAGGTCGAAGCGCAGCACCCTGTTTTCGATCAACTGCACGCTGTCGGCATCGAAGAAGGCGAACGGCGCCTTGAAATAGATGCCCGGCTGGCTCTTGACGTCGACGATCTCGCCGAACCTGAGCACCAGTGCCTGCTGGCGCGCATTGACAACGAAGACCGACGAATAGAGCAGGAACAGGACGACCGCGGCGATGACGGCGATGATGGGAAGACGGTTGGCCATCACTGGTTTCCTCCCAGCACCGGCGCCGGCGCCGGCGCCTTCTGCTGCAATGCCGGCAGCGGCAGATAGGGAACGACCCCTGGTCCGCTGCCTTGCTCGATAATGACCTTGCTGGAATCCTTCAGAACCCTCTCCATCGTTTCCAGATAAAGCCGCTGGCGCGTCACATCCGGCGCCTTGGCGTATTCGTCATAGACCGAGATGAAGCGCTGCGCCTCGCCTTCGGCCTCCTGCACGACCCGGTTCTTGTAGCCGGCCGCCTCCTCGCGGATCTGTGCGGCCTCGCCGCGCGCCTGGCCGAGCTTCTGGTTGGAATACTGGTTGGCCTGCTCGACGAACTTGTCCTCGTCCTGTTCGGCGCGCTGCACCTCGTCGAAGGCGTCGGCCACTTCGCGCGGCGGTGCGGCATCCTCGATCGAAATCGCGTTGACGTTCAGGCCGGCCTTGTAGCCGTCCAGCGTCGTCTGGATGATTTCGCGCACGGACGCTGCAATGCCCTCGCGATCATCGCGGAAGATGTCCTGCGCCGGCCGCCGGCCGACTGCTTCACGCATGGCGCTTTCGGCGACCTGGCGCAGCATGCCGTCGGGATCGGACACGTCGAACAGATAGGCCCTCGGATCGGAGACCTGATAGGCCACCGAGAACTGGACGTTGACGATGTTCTGGTCGCCCGAAAGCATCAGCCCTGAACCGTTGCCGGAGGCCGTGCCGCCGCCGATGTTGACGAGTTGTTCGGCAATCACGGCCGTCTCGACCGTCTCGATGGGCCACCAATGGAAATGCAGGCCGGGCTGGGAGAACTCTGCCTTTGGCACGCCGAATCTGAGTTCGACCGCAACCTCGTCGGGCTGCACGGTATAGACCGCCTTGAACGCCCACAGCGCTATAAGCGCTGCCGCGATCAATCCGAACACGGCTGGGCTGGCGCCAGTGCCACCCGGCAAAGCACGCCGCAACCTGTCCTGGCCGCGCCGGATGATGTCTTCGAGATCGGGAGGCGAGCCCTGCGGACCGCTAGGCCCCTTTGGTCCCTGCCCCCAGGGTCCTGGATTGTTGCCGCCGCCCCATGGGCCGCCGCCTCCGCCGCTTTTGTCATTCCAGGGCATAAATGTCCTTTCGCTCCCTCATGCGCCGGCCTGACGACGCAAAATCCGGTGTTGTTCTTCTATAGGGATGCGACGGCGCGCTTTCAACGCGATCGGTCGTCGTCACCGTCCGTTTTGGACCGTCGCGACCCTTTACCGTCTCTCAATGCACGTCGCGGCGTCGCTCGTAAACCGAATAGCGTGTCGCATGACTATCCTTTTCACCGGCCGGAACGTCCTGCGAGCGGCCGATGCGCCACAAATCCGGGTCGATCGGCGGGAAATGCGCGTCGCCGTCGACTGCGGCAAGGACATGGGTGACATGCAAGCGGTCGGCCAGCGGCAGCGCCTGGGCATAGATCTCGCCGCCGCCGATGACGCAGATTTCGTCGGCGCCGGCCATGCAGCGCCCGCGCACCTTCGCCAGGCGGATCGCCTCGTCGAGCGAATGCACGACTTCGACGCCCTCGGCGCGCCAGGCCTTGTCGCGGGTCACCACGATATTGAGCCTGCCCGGCAGAGGCCGGCCGATGCCTTCATAGGTCTTGCGACCCATGATGACAGGTTTGCCCATCGTGTCGGCCTTGAACCGCTTGAGATCGCTGGAAAGCCGCCACGGCAAACCGCCATCGCGCCCGATCACACCGTTTTCGGCGATGGCGACATAGATCGCGACGTCCATCAGCCGCCGCTCCCGCCCGAAGGTACCAGCAGCATTATGTCGATGTCGTGCTCAGGGTAGAAATTCTCTGCCGTCATCTCGAAACGCGTCGGCCCGACTTTGCTGACGTTTTCGCCACAGAACGAGACCAGGTTCTTCGGATCGCCCTTGTCGACGGTCAGCTTGAACTTGCCGATCGAGCCAGTCGCCCAGTTGCCGCCAGTGGTCAGGACATAGGCGATGCGGTTTTCGAAATATCTCGGCGTGCCGTCGGGAGTGCCCTTCGCCGCCTTGCGAATCGCATTCTCGAACGTGCCGTCCATGCAGTAACGGGTCTTGTAGGCGGCGTATTGGCCCTGGAACTGGCCGTCATAGAAGAAGCTGACCGAGGAGGTGCCGCCGACGCTGGGCTTGTAGCGATGGGCGACGCGGACTGCCTTGTTGGCTGGAAAGGTCGAGCGCCACCAATAAGTCGAGCGCAATTGCCAGAACGGCACATAGACGGTTTTCATGCCAGACCCGTCGTCGGCGGTGTCCTCGATGATGAGGCCGCGGTCTACCCAGTCGTCGGCAACCGCTTGCGGCAGCTTCGCCAATGCCGCCCTGGCCGCATCGCCGAACGGGTAGAACGGCACGTTCTGCGACTCGAGATCGGCACTGATGTCGATGCCGAGCGCAAATGCCTTCTGCTCGAGCTGCGGCTTTGCCGCCACGCCGTCTATGGTCACCTCGAAGCCGAGGAAATTATCGCTCTGGCCGTCGGGAATTGCCGGCATCTCGTTCGGATCGCCTTCGATGTCAGGCATCGGAAAGGCGACGATCGCATCGACATCCTTGTCGGTGTTGTTGCGGAAGACATAGTCGACCGTCACCTTTTCCGGCGAGATGTAGAGGTCCTCGCTTTCCATGGCGACCGCGTCGCTGCGCGACAGGATCAGGCCGCCCGTCCCCAATTCGGCGATCGAATCATTGGCGAACACGGGCGTGGCCGAAAGCGCCAGCGCGGCGGTCAGGACATAACGGAACATGGAAGCTCCCTGGGCGAGATGCCGATGACTCTATCGCATCGGCCCGAAAATCGGAATCGATTTCGGAAAGCACGATGCGACGATTCAAGGTGCTAGAGCGTACTTTGTGCGTCCAGGTGGACGCACGTCCCTCTATCGCATCGGCCCGAAAATCGGAATCGATTTTCGGAAAGCACGATGCGACGATTCAAGGTGCTAGAGCGTACTTTGTGCGTCCAAGTGGACGCACGTCGCTCTAGCCGTTTCAATGTTGGGTTTCAAAGCCCTTCCGCGCTTGCGCACATGCCATGCCCACCCGCCGGGCCAGTCTGGACAGCGACGTTCCGATGGGGCAGGAGATCGCCCATGCGCAAGCTTCTCGTCATCGGCATCGGCGCCGGCAATCCCGACCACATGACCGTGCAGGCGGTCGACGGCTTGAACCGCGCCGACGTGCTGTTCATCCCCGACAAGGGCGCCAGGAAGAACGATCTCGCAGAACTGCGCCGCCAGATCTGCGACCGATTCGTCACCAATCCAAACTCGCGCCGGGTCGAATTCGACGTGCCGGTGCGGGCCGAGCCAGCGCCCTCCTATCGCTCGACCGTCGATGACTGGCACGAGGCGATCGCCGCGATCTATGAAAGCCTGATCCGCGACGAGCTTTCGCAAGATGGCTGCGGTGCGTTCCTGATCTGGGGCGATCCCTCGCTCTACGACAGCGCGCTACGCATCCTGGAGCGGGTGCGCATGAGAGGCAATGTCGCGTTCGAGCTCGAAGTGATCCCCGGCATCACTGCCGTCCAGGCGCTCGCCGCAAGCCATAAGATGGCGCTGAACCGCATCGGCGATGCGGTTCAGATCACCACCGGCCGCCGGCTCACCGAGGAAGGCTTGCCCGACAATGCCGGCAGCACCGTCGTCATGCTGGACGGCAAGTGCGCCTTCAACACGCTGGACGACAACGACCTCCTTATCCACTGGGGCGCTTATCTCGGCACGCCCGACGAGATCCTCATTTCCGGCCGCCTTGGCGACGTCGGCGACGAGATCGTCAGGACCCGCGACGAGGCGCGCCGGAAAAAAGGCTGGATCCTGGACACTTATCTGCTGCGCAAGCCCGGCGAGCCGGAGGAGTAGGCTCCGCCAATACAGGTTCCACCGACCTCACCCGGCATCGATCTCCGCCTGTAAAGCTTCCAGATGCGCCGCCGCCGCGGAAGCCGCTGCCCGTTCGATGGCGCGAAAGCGGCTGACCACCGCAAGCCCCGCCGGAGTCAACTGGGCGCCGCCGCCCTTTTTGCCACCGGTCTGCGCCGCGACCAGCGGCTTGCCGAACACCCGGTTCATGTCCTCGACCAGATCCCAGGCGTGTTTGTAGGACATTTCCATGCCGCGCGCCGCCGCCGAGATCGAGCCGAAGGCGGCGATCTGCTCCAGAAGCTCGATCTTGCCCGGCCCGATGCGCCCTTCTGGATCGAGGTTTATCCGCAAGCTCAGCGACGGCATACGCTCCTCCGCAGTCCCGTCATCCATCCTAGAAGCTCTCCGGCAATACCGCTATTCCAAAATGATATAGCGACGATCATCCGCGGGTCATCCATCCGCCTCGACTGGCAGGCCGGCGCTCATATTCGCCGGGTCGAAGCTCACCGTCTTGACCACGGCGTAGACCACTCGACCAAGCCGGAGTTTCAGCGTCTGTCGCGATTGCTCGGTGATCCGGGCAAGCACGGTTGCGCCATGGCAGTCGATGCCGATCTCGACTGCGGGACCCTCGCCCGGCGCCATCGTCACGATCGTGCCCTGCAGGATGTTGAGCGCGCTGAGACCCGTCGGCTGTTCGGTGGCGATCATCACATCGCGGGCACGGATGCGAACGCGCATCGGCGCACCGACCGGCACGGCCAGAAGCGGCACGCGGATCTCGCCCGCCACCGAGCCGAGCACGGTCATGCCAAAGACATTGTCGTGGCGCAGCACCGCGGTATCCAGCACCGCGCCGCCCTCGCCGCGCTCCTCCGCCGGCAACAGGTCGAGCCGCTGCATGATCGCCCCGGTCGGGCCGCAAGCAGCGACTTTGCCTTGCGCCAGCACAACGACGTCGCTTGCCAGCCGCGCGACCTCCGAGACCGAATGGCTGACATAGACGATCGGGATTTTCGTCTCGTCGCGCAGCCGCTCGATGTAAGGCAGGATTTCTGCCTTGCGGGCCTCGTCAAGCGAAGCCAGCGGCTCGTCCATCAGCAACAGTTTCGGGCTGGCGAGCAGCGCCCGGCCGATCGCCACGCGCTGTTTCTCGCCGCCGGAAAGCTTTGCCGGCCGCCGGTCGAGCAAAGCACCGATGCCGAGAAGGTCGACCACCGCTTTGATGTCCGCATAGCGTTCGGCCGTCGGCGTGAACCAGCGGCCGTAGCGCAGATTGCTGGCCACGCTCATATGCGGAAACAGCCGCGCGTCCTGGAACACCATGCCGATGCGGCGCTTGTGCTTCGGCACGAACCGACCCGCATCCGTATCGACCAGCACGCGGCCGTCGGCCTCGATCCGCCCCTTGTCCGGCCGGATCAGGCCCGCAATCATGTTGATCAGCGTCGTCTTGCCGGAGCCCGAGGGCCCGAACAGTGCGGTCAGCCGCCCGGCGCTCTCGAAGCGGGCGTCGACCTCGAAGTCGCCAAGCCGATGGCTGATGTCGACCACAACGGTCATTCGATATCCATCCGCCTGCCGACGCGCCGCGCCAGCACCTCCGATGCGACAAGTGCTGCCATCGAGATGACGATCGAGATCAGCGTCAGCCTGAGCGCGCCGGCATCGCCGCCCGGCACCTGCGTGAACGTGTAGATCGCCGACGGCAGCGTCTGCGTCTGGTTGGGGATGTTGGAAACGAAAGTGATCGTTGCGCCGAATTCGCCCATCGCCTTGGCGAAAGACAGGATCGCGCCGGTAATCAGGCCGGGCAGGATCAGCGGCAGCGTGATCGTCCCGAATACCCACAACGGATTGGCGCCAAGCGTCCCGGCCGCCGCCTCAATTCTGCGGTCGACCGCCTCGATCGACAGCCGGATCGCCCGCACCATCAGGGGAAAGCCCATGACAGCGCAGGCCAATGCGGCACCTGTCCAGCGAAAGGAGAAGACAATGCCGAAATGCTCGGCCAGAAACGCCCCGACCGGGCCGCGCCTGCCGAAGGAAAGCAGCAGCAGATAGCCGATAACCACCGGCGGCAGGATCAACGGCAGATGCACCAGCCCGTTGAGCAGCGTCTTGCCCCAGAATTGGCCACGGGCAAGCACAAGCGCGATCAATATGCCGGGCGGCAGGCTGGCGACCATCGCCACTGTCGCCACCTTGATCGACAGCCGGACCGCGTTCCATTCGTCGGGAGTGAGGTCCAGCAACCAATCCATCCTTTGGCGTGCCTCAGTTGCTCGGCGTGAGGACCGTAAAACCTTGCGCCTTGAAGAGGTCGCCTGCCTTGGCGGATTGCAGGCACTTTAGGAATGCCGACGCATGCTTGTGCTTCGAATCCGCGATCTGGGCAACCGGGTAGACGATCGGCGGGTGCGAATCCTGCGGGAAGGTGCCGATCACCTTGACGCCGGGCTCGGCATGCGCGTCGGTGGCGTAGACGATGCCGAGTGCTGCTTCGCCTAATGACACCAGCTTGAGCGCTGCGCGTACATTCTCGGCCTGTGCCAACTTGCCTTCGATCGAGGACCAGACGCCGAGCGATTCTAGCGCCGCCTTGCCATATTTGCCGGCCGGCACCGCCTTGAAATCGCCCATGGCAAGTCTGCCGTCACCGATCAGCCCGGCAAGATCAAAACCCTTTTCGATCTTGGTTTCGACCGTCGAATTCTTCGGCGCCACCAGCACGATCTGGTTGCCGAGCAACTTCACTTCGGAACCCGGCTTGGTCAGCTTCTTGTCGGACAGATAGTTCATCCAGTCGCGATCGGCCGAGACGAAGACGTCGGCCGGCGCGCCGCCCTCGATCTGCTTGGCCAATGCGGAGCTTGCCGCATAGGAAATGGTCGCCGCCTCGCCGACATCGGCGGCGCAGGCGGTGTTCACTGCATCCAGTGCGTTCTTCATGCTTGCGGCGGCAAAGACGATCAGCCTGTCATCGGCATGGGCAACCGGCATGGCGGCGATCAATATCGCAAGACCGCCAATGGCGGCCGCCTTCAATCCGAAACCCTTGCGCACCAGCATGAAACTCTCCCGGAGCTTGAAATCCGATCGGCGCGACCCTGCCAGTCGATATATCCGCCTGAATATAACAAGGGAAGGCTTTTTGCCTGACTTAGCCCAATAGCCCGCCGACGGCACTGCATGACACCGCCACCGCTCGCGGGCGGACGACACAGCACCGGCGAGCAATTTGAGACAAAGCAAAAAGCCCGATGTTGCGGCTCACACCGCGATGGGCGCCTTGATCGTCGCATCGGCGAGGTAGTTTTCCAGCCGGAAATCTTCGAAGCGGAAGGCAAAAAAGTCCTTCACCTCCGGATTGATCCATAGCGTCGGCAGCGCCTTGGGCGTGCGCTGCAACTGTTCGCGCGCCTGCTCGAAATGGTTTGCATAAAGATGCGCATCGCCCAGCGTATGGACGAAATCGCCGGGCTTCAGCCCCGTGACCTGCGCCACCATCATGGTGAGCAGCGCATAGGAAGCGATGTTGAACGGCACGCCGAGAAAGATATCGGCGGAACGCTGGTAGAGCTGGCAGGAGAGCCTGCCTTCCGAGACATAGAACTGGAACAGGCAATGACAGGGTGGCAGCGCCATGGCTTCCACTTCGGCCGGGTTCCACGCCGAAACGATCAGCCGTCGGGAATTAGGATTCTTGCGTATCTCCTTCAAGAGATTGGCAATCTGGTCGATGGCGCCGCCATGGCCGTCCGGCCAGGAGCGCCATTGCTTGCCGTAGACCGGGCCGAGGTCGCCATTCTCGTCGGCCCATTCGTCCCAGATCGAGACGCCGTGGTCGTTGAGATATTTGATATTGGTGTCGCCGGCCAGGAACCACAGAAGTTCATGCACGATCGACTTCAGGTGAAGCTTCTTGGTGGTGGTGACCGGAAAGCCGCGCGCGAGGTCGAAGCGCATCTGGTAGCCGAACACCGAGCGCGTTCCGGTGCCGGTGCGGTCACCGCGATCGGCGCCGTTTTCCAGCACGTGCTTCAAGAGGTCGAGATATTGGCGCATCGGCGATTCGGGGGCTCGATTCGGGTTAGGCAATCATAACCGACTGGCTGCCGGCCGAATATGTCAAAACGGCACCAGAGTCGCTTTCTCTTACCGCTCGTTTGCGCCGCCCCTCATTGCCCTGCCGGGCAATTCTCCCCGTATAGTGACGGGGAGAAAGAGCTGCCCGCGTCAGCATCCGCAAATTGACATGCGATCCTCAGAGGCTGGCGAGCTTGCCCAGCTCCTTGGCAACCAGGTAATAAAAGGTCACCCGGCTCTTGGTGTTATCGGCCTCCATCGCCTTGCAGGTCTTTTCGATGGCGGCGCCCGCCTTGCTGCCGTCGTCGACGCCAAGCTTTTTGGCAACCCAGCTGGCCTTGACGCGACCAAGTTCGTCGGGATCCGTGCAGGAGACCAGCGAGGAATCACGATTCCTGAGCGCAATGCCCAAATGCTTCACGATCTTGGCGACCGCGTCGGCATCCGCCGCGGCGTCGTACTTCTTCACGTCTGCGAGATAATCGGCCATCAAATTTTCCCCTCGTCGGCGCCACGAGATCCAGTCGATGAGGGTTGTGGCGCGCTGCCGCAAAATGTGCGCTAGTCGGTAACTCCTCACCGCCGCAAAGCTTCGGTTGAGAGCGTTGACAAGTCAAGCCTTTGGCGATGCTGTTTGAGACAGCGGACAAAGCATCATTGAGGCCTTTCATTTTTCACGATCGGTCCCTATATCTGTTTCGTCGGCTCGACCGACTATGGCGATAAACAGGCGATGAAATAAGCCGTTCGGACCCGGGGGCGGTACCCGGCGCCTCCACCAAAAACCGCTCTGCGAAGAGCGGCTTTTGCTGGGGGCGAAATAGGATCGACGAAGGTGTAAAGATCGTACTTTTGCCCGGCATTGTACCACCGTTATCGGGCTGAACTTATAGTTGCCAACGACAACTATGCGGAAGCACGTCTCGCCGCGTAAGCGGTGCGACAGCTTCAAATCAAGCCCTAGTGGTTCGCACTTCTAGGCGGGGTTCGGAGGTACCTGGCAACAGAAACCTCCACTTCTCCTGCTTCGATTCCAACTTTCCCTCCGATCCCCATCTCACCTCGATACTGTGACGGCAGCAGGCTTGCTGGCCGCGCGGCCGCGCCCAGACGCGAAAAAGGCCGGGACTGACCCGGCCTTTTTCATTGCTCTCACTGGAAAGCATCTATTCTGCCGGCGCTTCGACAACCTGCCGTCCGCGGCCGAGCGTCACCTTGGCCAGCGTGAACGAGATCACCGCGCAAAGCATGATGCCGGCCACCATAGGCAGCGGCGTGCCGTCGAAGAACACCCCGGCGATGCCCATGGCGACCGCGCCGATGGCGAAGTGCAGGGTGCCCATCAGTGCCGAGGCCGTGCCGGCGATCGCGCCATGCTCCTCCATGGCCAGCACCGAAGTCGCAGGGATCACCAGGCCGAGGAACCCGTAGCCGACGAACAGCAGCGCCGCCATGACGTCGAGCCGATCGACGCCGGACGCCATCACCGCGAACAGCACCACCATCGTCGTCGCATAGCCGACCACCGCGACGCGCACCACCGGCCTCAGCCCGAACCTTTCGGACAGCGTTCCCGTCAATTGCGACATGCCGATGAAGGCGACCGCGTTGATCGAGAAGAACACGCTGTAGACCGACGGCGACAGCCCGTAGTGTTCTATCAGGATGAAGGAGGAGCTCGACAGATAGACGAAGAAGCTCGCCAGCCCGAAGCCGCCGATGGCCGCCAGGCCAAGGAAGTTGCGGTCGCCGATCAGGAAGCGATAGGCCGACAGCGCGGTGCCGAACGAACTGCCTGCACGCGCCTCGACCGGCCGCGTCTCCTTCAGCGAGGTCGCCAGCAGGATGGTGGCGAGCACCGCCCCACCGGTCACCGTCCAGAACACGGCACGCCAGCCGAAATTCTCGATAATGACGCTGCCGGTCAGCGGCGCCAGGATCGGCGACACCGAAAACACCAGCATCAGGAGCGACATCAGCTTGGCAGCTTCGGTGCCGGTGTGCAGGTCACGCACGATGGCGCGCGGCACCGCCATGCCTGCACTGGCGCCGAGCCCTTGCAGGAAACGGAAGGCGATCAGCCATTCGACCGAGGGCGCCAGCGCCGAGCCGATGCCGCCGACCATGAACAGGGCGAGGCCGCCATAGAGCGGCAGCTTGCGCCCGACCATGTCGGAGATCGGTCCGACGACGATCTGGCCAAAACCCATGGACAGAAAGAAGATCAGCAAGCTCATCTGCACGGCTGCGGTGCTGGCCTGCAGATCTGCGCCGATCGAAGGCAGCGCCGGAAGATACATGTCGATGGCGAACGGACCGATGGCCGACAACAGGCCGAGCACAACCGCGATGCGGAGGAATTGGGGATTCATGATAGCGGGCTTCTTTCAATCTGGTTTGCCGACCGGCGTGTAATCCTGGGACGTCCCATCCCGTGGAATTCCTGCAGGGGGAATTCCTCTAAATCTAAGTCCATAAATTTAGACACTCTTGTCTAATTCGTCAATCACCTATATATAGTTTTCATGAAGCACGACGTTTCTCCTGACAGCATCCCGCCACGCGGCCATGAGGCAAAGCGCGCCTCGATCATGGACGCTGCCGGCGAGGTGTTCTGCCGCGAAAGCTTCGCCGGCGCCAATATCGACATGATTGCCGCCGAGGCCGGCGTGTCGCGCCAGACGATCTACAATCACCATGGCGACAAGGAGAAACTCTTCGTCGCCATCGTCCGCGACCTCACCGAGCGCTGCAATGCCGGCATCTTCGCCACCATTTCAACCTTTCCCGACCAGCCGAAGGATCTCGAGGCCGATCTGATCGCCTTCGCCGTGCGCATGACCCGCAACTGTATCTGCAGCCGCGACGGAAAGTTCCTGCGCAAGCTGATCCAGACCGAGGGCGAGCGCTATCCCGAGCTGTTTGCCGAATGGCGCGAACTGGGACCGGGCAGGACATGGCCGGCGATCGCCGCCCGTTTCGCCCGCCTCGCCCATGCCGGTTTCCTCGACATCGAGGACCCCGATGTCGCGGCGCGCCAGTTCCAGGCCCTCGCCAATGCCGAATTGCAGACGACCTTCATGCTCGGCGGCACGCCGACCGATGATGAAGTGCTGCAATCCGCGACACATGGCGTGCGCACCTTCCTGCGCGCCTTCGCCAAGCGGCAGCCGGCGGCCGATGCGCAAAAGCACAGCGCGCTCGCTGGCGCCTAAGCGATAAAATCTGAGGCATGCCCTCTCGCATCTGTGCTGCCGGCATGTATATCCGGTTTACGCCGCGCTCAAGCTTGATTACAGCTATGCGGACGATTCAACGGAACCCGACAGCGACATGGCCGACGACCACATTCGCTACGACATTCTGGCCCAGGAGGCACTGCGCGGCGTCATGCGCAAGGTCCTGGCCGAAGTCGCGCGCACCGGCCTCCCCGGCAACCATCATTTCTTCATCACTTTCCTGACCGGCGCCCCCGGCGTGCGCGTGTCTTCCCGCTTGCGGGAGCGCTATCCCGAACAGATGACCATCGTCATCCAGTTCCAGTATTGGGACCTGAAGGTGACCGACACCGGCTTCGAGGTCGGGCTGTCTTTCTCCGACGTGCCGGAAAAGCTGGAAATCCCGTTCTCGGCCGTGCGCGGCTTTTACGACCCGTCCGTCAATTTCGAGCTCGAATTCGACGTGAAGACGGAAACCTCGGCAGAAGGAGAATTGACCGGCAAGCCCGCTTCCGAACCGCTGGCGGTCGTCGCCGAGAAAAAGCCCGAGAAGAAGAAGACCGCTGAGGCCGAAAAGAAGCCGGCCGCAGCCGACGCCGCCGCCAAGGGCGCCGAAGTGGTATCGCTCGACGCCTTCCGCAAGAAGTGATCCGACGGGCCGCGCGACATGGCCGACATCGTCAACCTCCGCCAGGCCCGCAAGCAGAAGGCACGAGCCGAGCAGGAGCGCCTGGCCGAACAGAACCGGGCGCTGTACGGCCGCTCCAAGGCCGACCGGGAGCGTGACCGTTCGATCGCCGACAAGGCAGAAAGGTTTGTCGCCGGCCATCGCCGCGAAACCTCGGGCGATGCGGATTGCCCTGAAGTCAGACCGAAAAATGCGGCGGGGTTTTCGGACAAGTCCGATGCCTGAAGTGAAATGAGTCAGGTCCGGTGAGCCCGGTCGAGAAACGCTCGGTGACCATACGCGGCCATCGCACCAGCTATTCGCTCGAAAAGCCGTTTTTCGACGATCTCGTCGCCATCGCCGCCGCACGCAAACTGACTCTCGCCGCCCTCGTCGCCGAAATCGACGAGGCCCGGCCGCGCGATGCCAACCTGTCCTCGGCGCTCAGGCTCTACGTCCTGGATTGGGCGAAGCGAGGGATGAAACCGGTCTAGCCCGGATGGTTAGCTAGGGGCTATCCGCCGCCGAGCGACTTCAGCAGATTGTCGATCGACGAGGGTTCAAGCGTGGGTTTTGGCGCGGATCCTGATGGCGGCGGGTTGTCATTGGTCGGCGGCTGACGCGCCCGCTCGATTTTCTGCGCCTGCTCGGCGGCGGCCCTGCGCTCGGCGTCGAGCCTTGCCTTTTGTTCCGCAGCGATCCGCCTCGCCTCTTCCGCCCGCCTCGCCTCTTCCGCTTTCCGACGTCGCTGTTCCTCGGCCTTCGCCGCCTCGTCCGCCGCTTTTTGCGCCGCCTTGGCTCTCGCTTCGGCATCCGCCTTAGCCTTGGCCTCGGCTTCAGCCTTCGCCTGCGCCTCGGCTTCGGCTTTAGCCTCGGCTTCAGCCCTCGCCTGCGCATCCGCCTTGGCCTTCGCCTCCGCTTCGGCTTTAGCCTTTGCCTCGGCTTCGGCTTTCGCCCTGGCATCTGCCTCGGCTTTCAGCCGCGCCGCCTCCTGCTGCTTGCGCAATTCTTCGGCTGCCCTGTCGCGCTCGGCTTGCAGGGCCGCGTAGTAACGCACCTCGCGCCGCAACCGCTGCTTTTCAAGCAGCGCTGCCTGCATCGCCTCGACCCGCTGCTGCTCCTTTTCCAGCGCGCGCTGGGTCAGGAACTGCGCCAGCGGCTCACTGTCGAACCGCCGCTTCGCGGCGCCGAACGGCCCGTCAACGCTGAAATTCACGGTCGGATCGGAGCCGACCAGCGCTTCGTCGCCCGGCTGATAAGTGATCGAACCAATGGCAGCGACCATGCTGGCCTTCAGGTCCGCCATGATGTCGGCCGACAGCGTCGCCGCCGGATTTTCAAGATTGACCGGCGGCGCCCTCAGCGTGCCACCAGCGATTGTGAAGGCGATGTCGGCATCCCCAGCCGGAAAACTGCCGTCCGCGGCGATCTGCGGCGCGAAGCCGGCGGTCTTGGCCGCGTCGATATCGCGCCCAATGGCGTCGGCCTTGGCGATGAAGGCGCCAAAGGCGGCGGGATTGACGCCGGCAATGGTCAAGCCTTTCAGCGCCGCCGTGCCGGAACCGGACAACGCCGCAACCATCGCATCGACCGATTTGCCACTGGTCGAGAGCGCCGCCGAGAAATCGCCGGCTCCGCTGATGCCAGTCTCTGGCAGCACGGTGGCCAGATCGGCGCCGGCAAGTTTCAGCTGGCCGGAGAAAAACCCGGTGCCGTCATTGTTCTTCAGCTCGAACAGTCCGGAAAGCGCGCCGCCGGCGAACTTTGCCTTGAGGTCCGAAACGCGGATGCCTTCGTGGTCGAGCTTCAGCGAAAGCGCCGCGTCATAGGCCGTGGCCAACGGGCCGGCGACCAGCGACGCCGTGGTCAACTCGAGTTCGGCGGTGAACGGCAGGATGGGTTTCTGGCTGAATGGGGCGGCCGGCCAAGCCTTGCCGGAGCCCAGAAAGGCCTGGTCGCCAAACACTGCCACCGCCATCGGGTCGAGATCCAGATCATCGAGCGCCAGCGCGCCGGCAAGATGCGGCAGCCCGTCGGCGACGCCGACATTGAGGTCGCCGGAAACCGCAGCCTCGTTGATGGCGCCGCTGAGGCTGGACAGCACCAGACGGCCGTTGCCGAAGTCGGCGTCGGCCGCAAGCCAAGTCGACATGCCTGTCCCCAGGCCCGGCAGTCCGACGCCTGTCGTCATCAGCCACGGCTCGATATCGGCGGCTTCCAGGCTGATCTTGCCCTTGGCGGTGGCGCCTTGTGGCGCGCTGGCGATCGTCCCGTCGAAACCGGCTTTGAAATCGTCGCCGGTCAGGTTGAAGCTCGTCGCCATGCCGCCGCCAAGCGTGCCTTTCGCCGAAACATCAGTAGTCGCCTCGCCAAGCATGCCGAGCGGCAGCGCCGGCAGGCCGTAAAGCGCCAGAAGCGCGGTGGCGTCGGTATTCCTGGCGTTGAAGGTCAACGACACCGGCGCCTCGAGAAGCCGATCGGCCAGTCCTTTGCCGGACAGCGATGCTGAAAACGCCGAGCCGCCTGCCCTGCCTTGCGCGCTGACCGCCAGTCCCGTCGTGCCGTCGCCATTGGCGGCGGCACTTGTCACCAGATCGATGCGCGCATTCTGCAACAGCTCGGGATATGCGGCGACACGCCCCGCCAGCCCTTTCAGCACGGCATTGTCGGGATAGTGCTTCGCCGCGACATCGACCAACGGCTTGAGATCGACGGCGACCACCGAGGCATCGAGCTTGCCGGTCGGGCTCGCTGGGAAATCCTTGATCCGGCCGGTGGCGCTGATCGAGGCGCCGGCAAGTCCGCCGACCGAGAGCCGGTCGATTTCAAGCAGCCCGTCGCGCAGCCTGAGCGCCGTATCGACCGTATCGGCGGTCAGTCCGCCGGCGCTGACCGGCCCGGCCTTGATCTGGAAATCGAGGTCGCGGTCGGAAAATCGGTTGGCGCCCTTGTCACTGATGAAGATCGAGGCGAAGGCGGCGAGCCCGTCGACGTCGAGCTCGCCGCCGTCGAGCCGCATCAGCACCGACGGCCTGGCGTCTTCGCCCTGGCTGGAATCGATGCGGCCGGAAAATTTCGCCTTGCCGAGAACGAGTTCGAGGTCGCTGAAGGCCTGGCGGTTCCCGGACAGGTCGACCTTGGCCTTGAAGCCGGCGGCCGGAAGCCGGCGGATCGCCTCGTCGACATCCTTCGACAGCCAGGCGGCGAAGCCGGAAGGCTGCCCCACGGCCAGAAGCAGCGAACCGCTGAAGCCGAACTGATCCTCGAGACTGAGCATGCCGTTTGCTTCCAGCCTGGCGCGGCCCGGGAGCGTCGCGCCCAGCGACTTCACCGACCAGCCGGCATCGGCCGGCTCGGCCGAAAGGCGCACGTCACGAACCGTCGTGTCGCCGGCCACCACCGCCGGCAGCTTCACCTCGACGGTGCCCGGTATGGTCGGCTTGGGCAGGGCGAGCAGCGCCTGCTCCAACGCCGCGACGCGCTCGGACAGCGTCAGTCCGGTCGCGGCGCCGACGGCTTCATCGAACTGCACCTGAGCGCCATCGGCCTCGATTGAAAAGCGAGGGTTCGGCCCAAGGTCGACGGCAGCCTTGCCGTCGGCGGTGTAGGGATTGTCGAGTGGCCCGGTCTCGAAGCGGAATTCGTCGACGCCAAGCTTCCGGTGGTCTAGCGAGAACTTGCCGTTCAATCTGAACCCCGGTTCCGGCTTGCCGGCGCTGGCCTTCTCACCGTCGGTGCCGTCAAGCTGCGGCAAACGCTTGTCGGCGCCATTCCTGTCAGAGCTTGTGACCCTAAACTGGCCCGAATAGATCGCGGCCCCATCGACAATGCCGGCATTGCCATCCGCTTCGATGACCAGCGGATAGGCGTCTGGATCGGCCTTGAGCCTGAGCCGCAACTGTCCGTCGCCACTGGCCTTGCCGGTGGAGACGACGACCGTGCTGCGCAGGCCGTCGAGCCGCAGCGAACCATCCATCCGCCAGGGTCCGGCCAGCGATCTGGCAGAGATTGTCGAATTGATCTCGGAAAGACGATGGCTGCGGCCGCCGGCGGCATGGCGCAGCGCGATCTCTCCGTCGGTCACCGTCAGCTTCTCGATCGAGATCTGGCTGGGATCGTAGGGCGAGGACGGGCGTATCGCCCAGTCGACCGTGCCGTCGGCGGCAATGTCGATCGTCGCCTTCGGCCGCACCAGCCGCATGTCGAAGATCAGCACCTCGCCGCTCAGGAAGGGCGCCAGTTCGGCATCCATCGAAAAGGTCTCGACGGTCATTGCCGGCCGGCCGCCGGGGCCGCCGGCGACAGTGACATTCGAGAAGGTCACGGAGGGAAACGGCAGCAATTTCGCCGTTGCATCGCCCTGAACGGTGACCTTGCGGCCCAGAATGGCGCTCGCCTCGCGCTCGAAATCGGCCCGGTAGCCCGTCCAGTCGATAAAATACGGCACCACCAGCGCCGCACACAGCACCAGCACGAAAAAGCCACCGAAGAACACGAACAAACGTGCGAGCATCAACCCCCAAGCAGTCGATTGAAAATCAGCCGCACTCTACCCGCATCAGCGTGTCGATAAAGAGGCAAATCGATCGCCCCAAGAGCAAAAGACTTTAGTCGGTCGGCAGTATCTTCCCAGGGTTCATTATGTTCTGTGGATCAAGCGCCTGCTTGATCGTGCGCATGATGTCGACGCTGTGGCCGAGTTCATGGCGCAGGAAGCCGATCTTGCCTTGTCCGATGCCGTGCTCGCCGGTGCAGGTTCCATCCATGCCGATCGCCCGCATGTTCAGCCGCGCGACAAACTCTTCCGTCTGCTTGATTTCCTTCGGATCGTCCGCGTCCATCAGCACCAGCACATGGAAATTGCCGTCACCGGCATGGCCGACAATCGGCGCGATCAGCCCCATCTCGGCGATGTCGGCTTCGGTTTGCGTGACGCATTCGGCAAAGCGCGAGATCGGCACGCAGACGTCGGTCGACAGCCCCTTGGCGCCCGGCCGCAGCGTCAGCGACGACCAATAGGCGTCGTGCCTGGCCTTCCACAGCTTCGTCCGCTCCTCGGCGACACTGGTCCACAGGAATGGTCCGCCGCCATATTCTTCGGCGATCGTGCCGAAGGTTTCGGCCTGCTCGGCAACGCCGGCATCACTGCCATGGAATTCGACGAACAGGCACGGGCTTTCGGGATAGTCGAGTTTCGAATAGCTCTTCATCGCCCGCATCTGCAGCGCATTGACCAGTTCGATGCGCGCCACCGGAATGCCCATCTGGATTGTCGCGATCACCGCATTGCAGGCCGCCTCGACGCTGGGAAACGGACAGACGCCGCCGGAAATCGCCTGCGGAATGCCCTGCAGCTTAAGCGTCAGCTGGGTGATGATGCCGAGCGTGCCTTCGGAGCCGATCAGGAGCCGCGTCAGATCGTAGCCGGCCGAGCTCTTTTTTGCGCGCTTGCCGGTCGTCACCGTTTCGCCGTCGGCCATTACCGCCGTCAGCGACAACACATTCTCGCGCATCGTGCCGTAGCGCACCGCATTGGTGCCCGACGCCCGCGTCGCCGCCATGCCGCCGAGCGACGCATTGGCGCCCGGATCGATCGGAAAGAACAGGCCGGTGTCGCGCAGGTGCCGGTTGAGATCCTCGCGCGTCACACCGGGCTCAACCGTGCAATCGAGATCCTGCGGGTTGACCGCGAGGATGCGGTTCATCCGCGACGTATCGACAGAAATGCCGCCACCCGGCGCGTTGGTGTGGCCCTCCAGCGAAGAGCCGACGCCGAAGGCGATCACCGGCACGCGGTGCGCGGCGCAGGCCGACACGATCTCCTGCACCTCCGGTGTCGTCTCTGGAAACGCCACGCCATCCGGCGCCTGGGTTGGAATGTAGGTGATGGTATGCGCGTGCTGGGTGCGGATCGCCTGGCCGGTCTGGAACCGTTCGCCGAGCCGCTGCTTGAGGATGCCGAGCACCGCGGCGATGCCTTCTTCGTTGCGCTCGACCGGATTGAGGTCGCTCAGAGCCATCTATTCCTCCGCGAATGGACCAGCGTCCACCCTTGTTATGGACTTATGGATGCCTATCGCATCGGCCCGAAAATCGAAATCGATTTTCGGAAAGCACGATGCGAAGATTCAATGTGCTAGAGCGTACTTTGTGCGTCCAATTGGACGCACGTCGCTCTAGTCTCCCCGACCACGTCCTGTCCAGCCAGAAGGAAGTTTTCGATGTCCACCGCCGCCCCCTTCGCCTCTGCTCCCATGGCCATCGAAAAAGACTGGATCGACTATAACGGCCATCTCAACATGGCCTATTACAACGTGCTGTTCGACCGCTGTTCCGACGAAGCGTTCGAAATGATGGGGATGGGGCCGGACTATGCGAAGCAGCGCCGGCTGACCATCTACACGGCGGAAGTCCATGTCTGCTATATCAGGGAGCTACATCTCGACCACAAGGTCGATGTCTCGTTCCAACTCCTCGACCATGACGACAAGCGGCTGAGAGCCTACCAGGAAATCCGCCATGTCGACGGCTGGCTCGCTGCCACGTCCGAATCATTGTCGCTGCATGTCGATATGTCCGGACCGAAGGTGGCGCCCTTCCCGGCCGATGTCCTGGCCAAGGTCGAAGTCATGCGCGCCGCCCATGCGGCGCTGCCGATGCCTGAGCGCGCCGGCCGTTCGATCGGTATTCGTCGCAAGACGCTTGAGCCGCAGTCAGACCGCCGTTAACCTTACCAAGGTTTTAACGTGAACAAGCCGAATTGAGGCGTTGAACGACTCAGCCGGGTGTTCGAAAACCGTCCGCATTGCGATACTGGCGGCGGGGGCTGAAGCGGTTCGGGGAAATTGCATGAAAACCGATATCAAGGTCGAGGCGGACAAGCTGGCGGCCGATCCACGCATCAGCGACTACGATTTCTGGCGATCGCTGAAGAACCTCAACTACGAAATTTTTACCATCGCCAACAACAACGAGCCGATCCCTTTCGCCATGATCCGCTGGCGCGCCATCCTGAAGCAAGCGCGGATAAAGCGCGGCCACGCCTGACCGGTGCGGAAAGAAATACTTTCCGGTTGCCCCGCCCCGCTTGCCTTCCAACGTCGGTCGTTGGCGAAAGCCGAAGCGAAGTCCGCTCTCCCCCTTGCGGTGGAGATCGGCAGCTTTGCCAATGGTGCCTTGCTGACAAATGCTCACTCGCCCTTCAGCATCACGGCGGCTGCTTCACTGCCGCCAGCGGCGAACGCGCCACCACCGGCGACGACTGGATGATTGCGGTGTTGGTCATCGCAAACGGAATGATGCGGTCGATCACCCGTTCGAGTTCGGCCACCGAACCGACATGCGCCAGCGCGATGAAACAGTCCTCGCCGGTCACCCGATCGCACTGGGCGATTTCCGGCAAGTCGCGGATGATCTCGGCGACCGCAGCCAACTGCCCGGGCACCGGCCTGATCCGCAGCCATGCCGACAGCTTCATGCCGAGCGCGGCCGGGTTGATCCGAACAGTGTAGGCCTCGATCACGCCGCTCTCGTGCAGCCGCTTGATGCGTTCGGCCACGCTCGGCGCCGACAGGCCGACCGAGCGCGCCAGTTCAGCGGTGCTGGTGCGCGCATCCTTTTCCAGCAGGCGCAGGATTTTCAGATCCGCCGCATCCAGATCAACATTTTCGTTTCGAAGGCGTTTCAGGAAAAACTCATTTGTTTAGGAGAACAAATTATCTCTTTGGCCTGGCCGTTACCCATATAAACAGGTAAAATTGCCTGCGATAATGATCCTATGGACGATCAAGCGCAAGCCCCAGCTGCTATCCCTGCCCTCGCCGGCCCTGTCTTTGGCAGGCTGGCGACATCGCTGCCGCCGCATGTCTGGTTCGGTGTCAGCGCTGTGTTTCATTATCTCGGGCCGGCTTTCGCCGTGCTGCTTTTCCCGCATGTCGGCGTGCTCGGCATGGCCTGGCTGCGCATCGTCACGGCCGCCCTTGTCTTCGCGCCGCTAACCCGGCCGTGGACGGCCTTCGCCCGCGCCGACAGGCCGACATTGCTGCTGCTTCTCGGTTTTGGCGCCTGCCTCGGCGTGATGAATTGCTCCTTCTACCTGGCACTCGACCGCTTGCCGATCTCGCTGGTCGCGGCGATCGAATTCGTCGGCACCATCGGCGTTGCGCTGGTCGGCGTCAGAAGCCCGCGCAACCTCGCAGCGCTTGCCGTCGCCGTCACCGGCACCTTGCTGCTGATCGACGTCAAATGGTCAAGCGACCCGATTGGCCTGTTCTGGGCCTTCCTCAACGGCGCGCTGTTCGTCGGCTACATCGTGCTTGGCCATCGCGTTTCCCGCGCCGGCGCTGGCGAGGGCATCGCCGGCCTGGGCGCTGCCATGGCGGTCGCCTTCCTCATCGTGCTGCCGATCGGCTTCACCGATGCGCTGCCGGCTTTCTCGGCGCCGCCACTGCTCATCGCCGCCATCGGCGTCGGCATCTGCTCCTCGGTCATCCCCTATATCTGCGACCAGCTTGCCATGTCGCGGCTGCCGCGACCGAGCTTCGCGCTGATGCTGTCGTTGCTGCCGGTCACCGCCACGCTGATCGGCGTCATTGTGCTCCGCCAGATACCCAGCCCAACCGATTGCATCGGCATCGCGCTGGTGGTGGCCGGCGTCGCTTTTCACAAACCGGCAAATGCCTGATCAGGCAAGCTTCTCCTTGAGAAAGGCGATCGTCCGGCCCCAGGCGAGGTCCGCCGCGTTCTTGTCGTAGCGAGCCGCCGACGTGTTATTGTTGAAGGCATGATTGGCGCCTTCATAGACATGGATCGTGTACTCGACTTCGGCTGCATCGAGCTCCTTCCTGAAGGCGTCGATACCGGCATTGATGCGGGTGTCGAGCCCGGCATAATGCAGCAGCAGCGCCGCCTTGATCTTCGGCACATCCTCGGCCTTCGGCTGCATGCCGTAATAGGCGACAGCGGCAGCCAGATCCGGCGCATTGGCAGCCAGTGTGTTCACCGTGGCGCCGCCCCAGCAGAAGCCGACCGCGCCGACCTTGCCGTTGCCATCCTCGCTGCCCCTAAGGAAAGCGACCGTTGCGACCGCATTGGCAGTGGTTTGCGCCGGATCGAGCTTGGAAAACTGCTCGCGCGCCTTGTCTTCGTCGGCCGGCGTGCCGCCGAGCGGCGACAGGAAATCCGGGGCGAGCGCCACGAAGCCTTCCAGCGCCACGCGCCGCGCCACATCGCGTATATGCGGGTTGAGCCCCCTGTTCTCATGCACGACGATGACGGTGCCGAGCTTGCCGGACTGGCCAGCCGGCTTGACCAGATAGCCTTTCATCTCGCCACCGCTGCCGGGATAGCTGATGTCCTCGCCCGTCACGCGTGAATCGTCCTCGGCAACTATCGCCGCCCGGGCTGAATTCGCCGCCAGCAGCGGCGCGATTGCGGCGGCCGCCGCACCTGATCCGGCAAGCCTGGTCAATTGTTCCATGAAGCGCCGCCGGTCGAGCGTCAGATGCGTGTATTCGTCATACGCGTCGATCATAGCCTGGGTAATGGCGGGTCTGTTGACGGCGGGGTTGGCAGGGCTCGGTTTTGTCATGGCGCTCTCCTCGGCTTCGGGAACATGTCCGCCGCGCAAGATAGGGTAGAAGCCCGCACGGTCCAGTCACGGATCGGTGAGGCGCTGCTGACGCGAGCACAGGTCCGCCAGACCGGCGGCTGGTCCAGGATGACACCGTTCGACTGGTGCGCTGTCCCACTTGCTCCGACCCGCCGTGCCTGTCGAGCAGGCCGGCGCTATGGCTGGCGTGCCATAGGATTTGCAACTCCCCCGGCTGGACAGAGAACAAAACGGAGACACTTCTGGCCTTTCGCTGCCGAATCACTACATTCGGGGGAGATGTCCGGCTTTTCGGAAGATATGCCCTTTTTTGATGAACCGAACGCGCGGCCCGTGGCCCCGTCGGGCATTGCTGCGCGCGCCATGGCTGCCCGCAGCGGCCATGCCAATGCGCCCGATTATCTGAACGGGCTCAACCCCGAGCAGCGGCTGGCGGTGGAAACCACCGAGGGTCCGGTGCTGGTGCTGGCCGGCGCCGGCACAGGCAAGACGCGCGTGCTGACCACCCGCATCGCTCACATCCTCGCCACCGGCAAGGCCTTCCCGTCGCAGATCCTCGCCGTCACCTTCACCAACAAGGCGGCGCGCGAGATGAAGCAGCGCATCGGCCTGCTGATCGGCGAAGGCAATGTCGAGGGCATGCCGTGGCTCGGCACCTTCCACTCGATTGGAGTGAAGCTGCTGCGCCGCCACGCCGAACTTGCCGGGCTCAGATCCGACTTCACCATTCTCGACACCGACGACGTCGTGCGCCTGATCAAGCAGCTCATCCAGGCCGAAGGACTGGACGACAAACGCTGGCCGGCCAAGCAGTTCGCCCAGATGATCGACGGCTGGAAGAACAAGGGGCTTGGCCCCGCCGAGATTGCCGAGGGCGACGCCCGCGCCTTCGCCAACGGCAAGGGGCGCGAACTCTACAAGGCTTATCAGGAGCGGCTGAAGACGCTGAACGCCTGCGACTTCGGCGATCTCCTGTGCCACCCGATCCGTATCTTCCGCGCCAATCCGGACGTGCTGAAGGAATACCACAAGCGCTTCCGCTACATCCTCGTCGACGAGTACCAGGACACCAACACCGCCCAATACATGTGGCTGCGGCTGCTGGCGCAGCGGCCGGATGCCGGACGAGCTTCAACATCAACAGGTTTGCAAACGGCCGAAGGCCGCAAGCCCGACCGGGCGTCCGAGCCCTTGCGAGGCCCCTCCCGCGACGCCGAAGGCGCGCAAAAAAGGGGGGTCGGGCCCGCGCCGGCAGGCGCGGAACAGCCCGTGAGCGAAAATAAAGTCAACATTTGCTGCGTCGGCGACGACGACCAGTCGATCTATGGCTGGCGCGGGGCCGAAGTCGACAACATCCTGCGCTTCGACAAGGATTTCCCCGGCGCCACGATCATCCGGCTGGAACGCAACTACCGCTCCACCGCGCACATCCTCGGCACCGCCTCCCACCTCATCGCCCACAATGAAAGCCGCTTCGGCAAGACGCTGTTCACCGAAAAGATCGCCGAGGACGACGAGAAGGTGCATGTCCATGCCGCCTGGGATTCCGAGGAAGAGGCCCGCGCCGTTGGCGAAACCATCGAGGCCTACCAGCGGCAGAAGCACAATCTCAACGATATGGCCATTCTTGTCCGCGCGTCCTTCCAGATGCGCGAGTTCGAGGACCGCTTCGTCACCCTTGGCCTCAACTACCGCGTCATCGGCGGCCCGCGCTTTTACGAGCGCCTCGAAATCCGCGACGCCCTCGCCTTCTTCCGCGTCGTCGCGCAAGGCGCAGACGACCTCGCCTTCGAGCGCATTGTCAACGTGCCGAAGCGCGGGCTGGGCGAAGCCACCATCCGCCAGATCCACGACACCGCCAGGGCGCTGCGCATCCCGATGCTGGAGGCTGCAGAAAAACTCGCTGAGAGCGACGAGCTGAAGCCAAAGCCGCGCGCAGCGCTGCGCGAAGTCGCCGCCAATTTCGAGCGCTGGCAGAAGGCGCTGGAGACCACGCCGCACACCGAGCTGGCCGAGACCATCCTGGAGGAGAGCGGCTACACCGACATGTGGAAGAACGACCGCTCGGTAGAAGCGCCCGGCCGGCTGGAAAACCTCAAGGAACTGATCCGCTCCATGGAGGAGTACGAATCGCTGCGCTCCTTCCTCGAACATGTAGCGCTGGTGATGGACGCCGAGCAGAACGCCGAGCTCGACGCCGTCAACATCATGACGCTGCATTCGGCCAAGGGCCTCGAATTCGAGACGGTTTTTCTGCCCGGCTGGGAGGAAGGACTGTTCCCGCATCAGCGCGCGCTCGACGAGGGCGGCCGCTCCGGGCTGGAGGAAGAGCGGCGGCTGGCCTATGTCGGGCTGACCCGCGCCAAGAAGAACCTGCATTTGTGGTTCGTCTCCAACCGCCGCATCCACGGCCTGTGGCAATCGACGATCCCGTCGCGCTTCCTCGATGAATTGCCGGAAGCCCATGTCGAGGTCGCCGAGAGCGGCAACTCCTATGGCGGCTACGGCAATGCCTATGGCGGCGGCTCCTTCGCCTCCGGACGGGGCGGCCAGGCGGCAGGACGGCAGAATCCTTACGGCGCTTCGCGCTTCGACAATGTCGGCGCAGAAAAATCCGGCGCCTTCTCCAGCGCCTATGCAACGCCGGGCTGGCAGCGCGCGCAGCAGAACCGCACCGAGGCGACCGACCGCAACTGGGGCTCGCGCTCCGGCCACCAGGTCGAGCGCATCGGCTATGGCGAGACCGACAGTGGCTATGGCGCCGGCCGCACCTCGATCAAGGGCCGCACCATCGACGGCGAGCTGGTCGCCAAATCCGTCGCCGACACGCCATCCCCCTTCAATGTCGGCGACCGCGTCTTCCACCAGAAATTCGGCAACGGCAACATTTCGGCCATCGACGGCAACAAGCTGACCATCGACTTCGACAAGGCCGGCCAGAAACGCGTGCTGGACGGGTTTGTTACCGGGGTTTGAGCGTCCCTCTCACCGATACCGCGCCTGGTTCCATTTGTGGCCGAGCAGCGACAGGATGATGATCAGCCCGTTGAAGAACTGGACATAGAAGCCGCTCAGGCCTGCCGCGACGACGCCGGTCTGGATGAATGACACGGTGACGGCGCCGATGGCGCCGCCGACCACGGTGCCGACGCCGCCCCAGGTCGGCGTGCCGCCAACGAACACCGATGCCAGCACCGGCAGCAAATAGCCGTCGCCAGCCGTCGGCCACCAGGTGAAGTTGATCATCACCGAGAAGGTGCCGGCGATCGCCGCCCCGATGCCGACGAAGACGAATACTTTCACCCGCACGCGCTTGACGTCGATGCCCATCTGCTGGGCGCTGTCGGGATTGTCGCCGACCACCTTCACCTGCGCGCCGAAACGATGCCTGTTGTAGAGCAGCGCCGACAGCACGACAAAGCCAATGGCCCAGAAGATCTGCACCGGGATGCCGTAAAGCTGGCTGGAGAAGATCTTGTAGGCCCAGCTGTCGGCAAGGCTGGTCAGCGCCGTCGACCTGCCTTCGTTGATGATCTGGATCAGGCCGCGCAGCAGGAAGTTCATGCCGAGCGTGGCGATCAGCGACGACAGCCCGCCATAGACGACCAGCGACCCGACAAGGAAGCCGAGCAACGTGCCCGTTGCAATGGCGGCGGCAATACCGAGAAACGGGTCGTAGCCGGCCTGCACGACCAGCGCGAACACCCATGAGGCAAAACCCATCGTCGCCGGAAACGACAGGTCGATCTCGCCGCAGGTGACGACGAAGACCAGCGGCACCACCACGAACAGCGCAACCGGCAGCGTGGTGAGCACGGAACTGTAGAGATACCAGGTGGTGAAGACGGTCGGGTTGGCGATCATGAACACCGTCATCATCACCACGAACACCGCAAGCGTGCCAAGTGCGGCGCGGTTGTCGAGGATGAAGCCGCGCATCCAGTGATCGGATGGGTGTTTCCACTCTTTCCGGGGATTGCCGGGACGGGAGATGCCTGCGGACGGCTCTTGCAGATCGGGCTCCATCGTCTTGCTCATCGTGCTCTCTGCTCCGGGTCGCCGGCGTCGTGCAGTCCCGGCAATCCACCCGGATGCGCGACGTCTTCCATGAAGTTGATGAGGTCTTCGGCCGACTTGACCTGGCTGCGGTCGGCGGTGAGCGCCACCTTGCCGCGGTCCAGCACGACGAAACGATCGGCGATGTCGAAGACGTGGTGGATGTTGTGGCCGATGAACAGGATCGACCGTCCGCTCGCCCGCACCTGGCGCACGAAATGGAAGACCTTGGCGGTCTCGGTCAGCGACAGCGCCGTCGTCGGCTCGTCGAGGATGATCAGGTCGGCCTGCTTGTAGATTGCCCGGGCGATCGCCACGCCCTGGCGTTCGCCGCCGGAAAGCTGGCCGACGATCGATTGCGGCGTGAACACTTTCGAGGTGAAGCCGATCTCGCGCATCAGCCGGCTCGCCTCCTCGATTTCCTTGTTGACCTTCAGCCAGCCGAGAAAGCCGGTGAGTTCGCGGCCCATGAAGATGTTGCGCACGATCGTCTGCTGCACGGCCAGCGCCCGGTCCTGGAATACCGTCTCGATGCCGGCGTCGCGCGAGCGCGCGGCGCTCCAGCCGGTCACCGGCTGGCCGCGGATGAGGATCTCGCCGCTGGTCGGTTTGACCACGCCGGAGAGGATCTTGATCAGCGTCGACTTGCCGGCGCCGTTGTCGCCGATCAGGCCGACCACCTCGCCGCGGTCGACGCTGAGATTGACCCCACCCAGCGCATAGACCTGACCGTAGGACTTGCTGATGTCGCGCAGCTCTATAAGGCGTTCTGCCATGGCGATCCTCACTTGGTTCCGGCTGCGGTCGGAAGACCGGCAGCCGTGTCAAAAGGTCAGCGCAGCGCCTGCTTGGCGAGTTCGGCGACGATCTCGTAATTGTCAGGCGTGACGAAGCCGGCGCCGGTGTCGACATTCATTGGCGCCAGGCCCAGCACCACCTGCTGGCAGAGGCTGAGGATCGGCAGATAACCCTGCAGGAACGGCTGCTGGTCGGCCGTCAGCTGGACCCAGCCGCCCTTGAAGCCCTCGACGATCTGCGGGCTGGTGTCGAAGCCGAAATTGAAGATATCGCCAGCCTTCCTGCCCGCCGCCTGCATGTAGGTCGGGACGTTGCCCAGCATCTGTCCGCCGGGATAGCCAACCGCCTTGACATCGGGATTGTTTAGGAGTGCTGCGGTAATCACCGGAATGGCCAGATTAGGGTCGGAAGCCCATTCGCCGCTCGGCGGCGAGGAGAGCTGGATGACCTCGACGCCCGCCTCTTTCAGGGCGGCGACCGTGCCGCGCTCGCGCGCGCCGCGGCTCTCGTTCTCGAACGGGCCGATCATGATCGCCTTGTCGCCGGCCTTGAGCCCGGCCAGCTTGAACGCCTCGGCGCCGAGCGCGCGGCCCTGCTCTTCCTGCTGGGCGCCGACATAGCCGCCGCCGAACGCTGCCGTGACCTTCGGCACCGGCACGTTCTGGTACATCATCCTGATGCCGTCCTTGTGCGCCTGTTCGGCCAGCGGCATGATCGAAGCATCGCCTGGGTGGCCCATCATGGCGATGCCGCCGGGCTTGACCGCGACGGCCTCGCGCAATTGCTGCACCATCTTCTCGACATCCCACTGGGAGAAGATGTAGTCGACCTTCGGCCCAAGATCGGCCTCGGCCTGCTTGGCGCCATTGTAGACGATGGTGCCGAAGGCATCGCCCTCGGCGCCGCCGACGAAGAAGCGGATGTGGACGTCCTTGCACCACTGGGCATCGAGCGCCTGGGCAGGCAAGGTGGAGATTGCGGCGGCGAGCGCCGTGGCGGCCGCCATGACGGTCGAGCGCAGAACTGTCCTTCTCATCGTGATGCTCATGCACTTATCCTCCCTTTGTTCCCTCGCAAGCCGAGGGGTCTTCGACGAATGCTTCGGCTTCTCGCCGCAATGCTTCGCTGGCCGGCTCCCTGTTTGATGCATGTCGTTGTCGCAAAACCGCTGCACACCCTTGGGTCAGGCCCGAGGGCATGCTTTTGCGCGACATGCATTAGCCTCACGCCGGGTTCGGCAGATACGTCGCACCTCCCCGGCATTGCTTGAGGTAGTCCAGCGCCCGAACTTGCCCTGTAATCTCAAGGTCGCCGCGATAGACCGGGTCGTGCCAGCCTTCGATGTCGATGGCGCCCCTGTATCCGGCCAGCCGCAATTCGCTGATCACCCGCGTCCAGTCGCTGTCGCCGAAGCCAGGCGTGCGCATTTGCACGAACGGCAGCCGGCCGAACACGCCATGCTCGCGGATCACGTCCCAGCGCACCGTCGCGTCCTTGCCGTGGACATGAAAAATGCGCGGCGCCCATTTGCGGATCTGCGGGATCGGATCGATCAGGTAGACGAGCTGGTGGCAGGGCTCCCATTCCAGGCCGAGATTGTCATCGGGCAATTCATTGAACATCAGCTCCCAGGCGTCCGGATTATGGGCGATGTTCCAGTCTCCATCGGCCCAGTTGCCGTCCATCGCGCAATTCTCGAAGGCGATGCGCACGCCCTTGTCGGCGGCGCGCCGGGCCAGTGGTCCCCAGACCTCGCGGAAGCGCGGCAGGCTGTCGGGCAGCGGCTTGCCGCGGAGGCGGCCGGTGAAGCCGCTGACCATCGCGGTGCCGAACAGATGCGCATGGTCGATGGCCGTTTCCCAGGCATCAAGCACGCCGCGATCGACATCGCCGCTTTCCAGCGGATTGCCGAAGACGCCGAGCGAGGAGACGACGACGTCGGCGTCGCCGATCGCCTCGCGGATCTGGCCGGCCAGCCGTGGAATATCCTTGCCGCCCAGCGTCTGCCAGAAGAAGGGCTGGATGCTTTCGAAGCCGAGCGGCAGGATCGCCTTGATATAGGCGGCCGGGTCATCGAGATTGGCCCGCACCATGGTGCCGATCCTGATGTCGAGAAGCGGGTTTGGCATCGTCACCCTTCCTGTGCGATCGCGACCCGGCGCCCGGTTTCGGCGCTTTCGATCGCGGCAAAGACCATGGCCAGGCTCTTGATGTTGTCGGCGCCGCGCGTCTCCGGCTCGCTGCCGGTTTCGACGGCGCGAACAAAATCCTGGATGATGCCGAGATGGCCGCCGATGCGGTCATTGGGATCGAGCGGCGGCACGGCGAGCGGCTCTGTGCGATCGAACAGGCCTTCACGGATAGGCCGCGCGACTTCCGCCCTCAGCCCATCCTCACCGTCCCAGACCAGGCTGCCGTGCTCGGCGACGATGCGCCATGTGCTCTCCCAACTGGTGCGGAACCCGTCGGCGCACCAGGAGCCGGCATAGGTGAACAGCTTGCCGCGGCCGAGCTCGAAGATTGCGGTGGCCGACGATCCCTGCCGGTACCAGGAATTGACCGGCTCCCATTCCTGGCAGTAGACGCTGGCCGGCGCGCCGCCGACCATGTAGCGGGCGGCGTCGAAAGTATGGATCGCCATGTCGAGCAGCAGGACATGGCGCATCTCCTCGCGAAACCCGCCGAAATGCGGCGCGACGAAGAATTCGGCGTGGATGCTGGTTGGCGCACCGATGGCGCCGGAATCGAGAAAACGCCTGATGCGCCTGACGTTGGCGACATAGCGGCGGTTCTGGACGACGGCGTGCACGCGCCTGGCGCGTCGGGCTGCCTCGACGATGGCGCGCGCGTTCTCCGGGCTGTCAGCCAGCGGCTTCTCCGTCAGGAGGTGACAGTGATGCGCAAAGGCCGAAAGCGCGACATCGCGCCGAGCCGCCGGAACCACGACGTCGAACACAGCGTCGGGCTTGGTCTGGTCGAGCACGGCGTCAAGATTGGTCCCGGCAATGGCGCCGGCAAGCTCGTATTCGCGCGCCCTTGCCTTCGCCCTGTCGGCGTCGAGGTCGACAAGGCCGACAATAGCCAACCCGTCGATCTGCCTCGCCGCATCGAGCCAGTGCTTGCTCATCGCTCCGCAGCCGACCAGGACGACATTCATCATCCAGCGCTCCTCCTCCGCTCGGCCCCTCCAGACCGATCGTCACGGCATTCACGGCATGACCGTAAACGTTTTTCCGTAAACGTTTACGAGAACACACCGGAAGGCGTAGAATGTCAATTGGCCGCTCGCGAAAATCACCTAGATCACCTTGGCCTGAAGAGCGGCCGATGATAGCCAGGCAAGGGGGAGAACTGTCCTTTGGCGTCCAGCATCCACGACCTTGCGCGTCACCTGAACATTTCGATCGGCACCGTGTCGCGCGCGCTCAACGGCCGTGCCGACGTCAATGCCGACACCCGCCAGCGCGTGCTCGATGCGGCGGCAAAGCTGAACTATTCGCCGAACCAGTCCGGCCGCAGCCTGCGTCGCGGCGCCACCCACTCGATCGCCTTCATGCTGCAGCCGCACCCGGGCGACCAGCAATATGGCGAGCCGTTCTTCATTCCATTCCTGACCGGGCTGCAGGCGAAACTCGCCGAAAGCGGGCTCGATCTGATCGTGGTGATGGGCGCGCCGGGCGACTACCAGCAGGAGCGCCTGCGCCGGGTGGTCGAGACGCGCCGGGCCGACGCCGTGGTGCTGGCCTATACGCGTCGCGAGGACGAGCGCATCGATTACCTGACCAGGGTCGGATTCCCGTTCGCGACGCTCGGCCGCAGCCGCTCCGGCGGCAAGACCTATCCGTCGCTCGACCTCGATTTCGAAAAAGCCGGGGCCGACGCGGTCGACCGCCTGGTGGCGCGCGGCCATCGCCGCATCGCCGCCATTCGCCCGTCCCTCAACCTCAATTTCGGCTATCTGTTCCTGGCCGGCTATCGCAAGGCCTTGCGGCGGCACGGCATCGAGGTCGACCCCGGGCTGATCGCGAAAGGCTTCATCAATGAAGCCGGCGGCGACGCGGTGACGCCGCAGGTCATGCGCTCCAAGGACCCGCCGACCGCCATCATCTTCAACAATGACGCGATGGCACTCGGCGGCTGCAAGGCGCTGGCCGAGATGGGCATCAAGCCGGGCCACGACATTGCGGTGATCGTCATCGTCGACACGCCGCTCTGCCGCTATTTTTCACCGGCACTGACCGCCTTCCGCCCTCGCCTGGAGCCGATGGGACGGCGGCTTGCCGAAATGTTGCTGGCGTCGATCCCGGCCTTCGCCGGCCCCGAAGGCGCGCGGATCATCCGTGAGGTCTGGCCGCTGGAACTGATCGCGCGCGACAGCGATTGATGATGGCCAGCCTTCCCTCCAGCCACGTCGATCGCCTAGGATGAGTCAGGCGCAGCAGGGGAGAATCCATGGGCAAGGGACGGGTCGAGGCATTTTCCGATGGCGTCATGGCCATCATCATTACCATCATGGTGCTGGAATTGAAGGTGCCGCATAGCGCGGATTTTTCCGCGCTGGCACCGCTATGGCCCACCTTTCTCAGCTACGTGCTGTCCTTCATCTATGTCGGCATCTACTGGAACAATCTGCACAACATGTTCCACACCGTGCAGCGGGTCGATGGCCGCGTGCTGTGGGCGAATTTGCATCTGCTGTTCTGGCTGTCGCTGATGCCCGTGACCACGGCCTTCATGGGTGAAAACCATTTCGCGCCGGTGCCTGTGGCCGTTTACGGTGTTGTCCTGGCGCTTTGCGCGGCCGCCTACTTCATTCTGGTCGTCCTCCTGCACCGGCTGCATGGCAACGACACTGCCTTCGCCAGAGCGGCAGGCACCGATCGCAAGGAAAAGATCTCGGTGGTCCTCTACATCGCCGCCATTCCACTGACGTCAGTCAATCAATGGATCAGCGTCGCGCTCTATGTGCTGGTTGCCATGATCTGGTTCGTGCCGGACAAGCGTTTCGAAAGGCAGATCGAAAAATAGGTCCGCCCTATCCCCGCATCGCCTTCAGCTTTTCCGCCACCGAGGCCGCAAGGTCGGCATAGCGCTCCTCCAGCCGCTCGGCCGCCTTGATCACCGAAAAATCATGGCCGAATTTTTCCAGCGCCATGCGCAGCTTCTCGACGAACTCCGCCTGCTTTTCGAGCGCCGAAAACAGCGTTCTCACTTGCGCTTCGCTGATGTCGGGATTGGCAAGCATTTGCGGCACCTCACGGCTCATCTGGTCGCCGGTGGCGGTCTGTTCTTTCAGGATCTCGATCCAGTCGGTCAATCGGTAATCTCCTTCTTACGCGGACAGCATGCGCAGCGCCTGCCGATGTGGTCAACCCAAGGACGCCCAAACGGGCTTGCGCGAGCCTGTCGCCGCGTTAAGTTCGGCGCAACCTGAACGAGGACACGATCGATGACCACCGACGCCGAAATCCAGAGCGCTTTGCCTGCCCTTGGCTCCGGCAACGTTGCCGTCATCACCGGCGGCGCCAGCGGCATCGGCCTTGCCGCGGCCAGGCGGCTGGCGGCAATGGGCCTGAAAATCGTGCTTGCCGACATCGGCGGCGCGCGGCTCGACGAGGCTGCCGGCGCCGTTGCAACGATTGCCGGCGACAGCGCGGTACTCGCGGTCGCCACCGACGTCTCGAAAGCCGACGAAGTCGACCGGCTGGCCGAAAAGGCATTCGATGCCTTCGGCGGCGTGTCGCTGTTGATGAACAATGCCGGCGTCGGCAACAATCCCGGCAAACCCTGGGAGAACCGCGACGCCTGGAAGCGGCTGCTGGACATCAATTTCTGGGGCGTCGTCCATGGCGTCGAGGCCTTCGTGCCACGCATGCTGGCTGCAGGAAAACCGGGCCTGATCGTCAACACCGGCTCCAAGCAAGGCATCACCACGCCGCCCGGCAACCTTGCCTACAACGTCTCCAAATCGGGCGTGAAGAGCTTTACCGAAGGCTTGGCGCATGCGCTGCGCAACGAGCCCGGCGGAAAGATTGCTGCGCATCTGCTCATTCCGGGGTTCACTTTTACCGGCCTGACCGAGGGTGCAACCGAAAAGCCCGCCGGCGCCTGGACCGGCGAGCAGGTGATCGACTTCATGCTGGCCGCGCTGGTGCGTGGCGACTTCTACATCCTGTGCCCCGACAACGAGGCGACGCGGCCTATGGACGAAAAGCGCATGGCCTGGGCGATCGGCGACATCATCGAAAATCGCCCTGCTCTGTCGCGCTGGCACCCGGACCACAAGGACGCTTTCGCGGCGTTCATGGAAAGCTGACGCTCACGCCGCATGCGTCTTCGAGCCGCGCTTTTGTGCAGTGGCTTTCATGCCCGCCGTATCATGCCGTTTCGCCGCCTGTTCACATTTTTTGCGAATCTCCTCGACCTCGGATTCGGTCAGGTGCTCGATGCCGATAAAGGTATTGTGAGCTTTGCCGACCCGGATCAACTCGTCGAGTTTCGTTTGAATCGCCGTGCCGTCGCGGTTCTGGGTGTTCTGGATGAGGAACACCATCAGGAAGGTGACGATCGTCGTGCCGGTGTTGATGATGAGCTGCCATGTATCGGAAAACCCGAACATCGGTCCGCTTGCCGCCCAGACAACGATGATCAGAAAACAGACGGCGAATGTCGCCGGCAGACCGGCAAGATGGGCAACGTAGGTGGCGATCCTGGTGAAAAGCTTCTCCATCATGGCAGGAGAAACAACCAGCATCCGCTCCGGGTTCCCTCCTTTCACCGACGTAGCCGTTTAGAGACCCGCAAGGATCAGGGGATTTCGTGCTCCCAGCGGTCGAGAAAGGCCTCGATGGAAAGCGCCTGCATGTCGGGAATGGCCCTGGCGAGTTTTTCGACCGACCAGTCCCACCAGCCGAGGCTTTCAATCCGCGCAGCGGTTTTCTCGGCAAAACGCTGGCGCAGCGGCTTGGCCGGAACGCCGGCGACGATCGCATAGGCAGGTACATCGCGCGTCACCACCGCATTGGCGCCGACGATCGCGCCATTGCCGATGGTCACATCAGGCATGATTACCGCGCCATGGCCGATCCAGACGTCGTGGCCGATGGTGACGGACGTCGCCCGCCGCCGTTCGCGGAACGCCGCGTCGACGCCCAGCCAGCGAAAATACTCGTTTGGCCGGTAGCTGACCTTGTGCTGGGTCAACCGCTCAATCGGATGCTCGAGCGCGTTGATACGGCTGTTGGCGGCGATCGAACAGAACTTGCCTGTTGTCGTGTAGATCGCCTCGGCATGGCGCTCGAAATAGGAGAAGTCACCGACTATGACTTCGCGCAGGATGACCCGCTCGCCGATCGAGGCGTAGCGCCCAAGCTTGCATGCCTTCAATTCCGCGGTCGGATGAATGCGCGGCTCGGGGTCTTTCAGGACAAGATTTTCGGGACGGTCCATGCCGGCGGCTTTACGCCCGAGCGATTGGTCCCGCAAGCGGGGACCAATCGTCGTCACCTGTTTCCAGAGCCTATTTCGGCTTGCCGTTGGTCCACACCACGTTCTGGCCATAGAGCGGCACCGTGGTGACCGACATTTTCGCCGAACCGTCCTGCACCTGGCGCGAATGCGACAGATAGATCAGGGTCTCGTTGGTCTTGTCGTAGATGCGGTTCACCACCTGTTTCTTCCAGATCAGGCTGATGCCTTGCTTGAACACCTCCTCGCCGGCCTCGCTCATGTCGATGTCGCCGATGGTGATCGGCCCGGTTTGGCGGCAGGCGATCGAGGAATCGGATGGGTCCTCGAACCAGTTGCCCTTTTGCAGGCGGTCGATCACGCCACGGTCGAAATAAGAGACATGGCAGGTCACGCCTTCGACCTTCGGGTCCTTAATCGCCTCGACGATGATGTCGTTGCCGAGCCAGTCGACGCCGACCTTGCCGACCTCCTGGGCGACAGCCGCACCAGCACCGACGACAAGGCACGCGGCCAAAGCGCCGCCGATCAGTTTTCGCCCAATCAGTCCTTGCCCAATCAGTCCTTGCAAGAAAGCCTCCTGCCGTTCGAGTTTTGCCGACCTCAGGTGGGACGGGCGGCAGCACTTTGCAAGCGGATCATTTTTTTAAGAGAAAGCCGGTTGCGGCAACGCGACATCTTTGCGCGAGCGAGATCAAACCGCTAAGAGTGTTCGCCCAACAAGCTCCAAAGGCGCCGACACGGCGCCAATGAAAATCGCGACGGACAGCCAATTGATGATGCGTTCAATACTGGTCGGCATTCTCGTCCTGATGGCGGCGGGCATCGGCTGGCTCACCTTCGAGTGGTACCGTGGGCATTATGGCGGCGAGCCGTTCGGCGCGCCGTTCACGCTGGTCGACCAGAAGGGCGCTCCGATCAGCGAGGCTGCCTTTCGCGGCCAGCCCAGCGTCGTCTTCTTCGGCTTCACCCACTGCCCGGAAGTCTGCCCGACCACGCTGTTCGAACTGGCCGGCTGGCTGAAGACGATGGGCGACGATGGCAAGAACCTGCGCGCCTATTTCGTGACGGTCGACCCGGAGCGCGACACGCCCGAAATCATGAACGCCTATATCAGCAACTTCTCCGATCGCATCCTCGGCATCACCGGCGACCCGGACAAGGTCCGCGCCATGGCCAAATCCTTCGGCATCTATTCGAAAAAGGTCGATACCGGCAACGGCGACTACACGATGGACCACACTGCTTCGGTGCTGCTGCTCAACGCCAGGGGCGATTTCGCCGGCACCATCGCCTATGGCGAAAGCCCGGACGCCGCCATCGCCAAGCTCAAGCGGCTGGCGGCAGGTTAGTGCATGGTCCCGAACCGACGGTCCGCGCCAGCGAAAAGTGGGAACCGGTTTTCGGACAAGATCATGCTCACGAAGAAAATCGTTTGATGACCCAAACGCGGCTTTATTTCAGCACTGGAAAGATCGAGGCCGACCGTATCTTCGCGGCGTTCGAAGCGGCATTCGAAGATGAGGGCCTGCCGATTGGCTTGGTCGAAGTCGACGAGGACCGCGACATCCACGAAGTGTCACTCTATGCCGACGGCGATGTCGATGCCGTCGAGGCGCGCTTGAAGGAGATCCTTGCCGGGCTGGCCCTGTCGAGGCCGATTGCGCGCGAGCCCGTGCCTGATATCGACTGGGTGACGCGTTCGCTGGAGGGACTGAAGCCGGTGCGCGCCGGCCGTTTCTTCGTCCACGGCGCGCATGACCGCAGGAAGCGCCACAGCGGCGAACTCGCCATCGAGATCGAAGCGGGCCTCGCCTTTGGAACCGGCCATCACGGCACCACCGCCGGCTGCCTCGAAATGCTGGAACAGGTCGTGCGGCGCGAACGCCCGCGCAACGCGCTCGACCTCGGCACCGGCAGCGCGGTGCTGGCCATCGCGCTGGCCAAGCTCGCCCATATTCCGGTGCTGGCGACCGACATCGATCCGGTCGCCACAAAAGTCGCCGCCGCCAACGCGCGGCTCAATCACGTCAAGGCGCTGGTGGAGACGGTGACGGCGCCGGGCTTCCACCATCCGATTTTTGCCGCGCGCGGCCCTTTTGGCCTCATCGTCGCCAATATACTGGCGCGGCCGCTGATGCGGCTGGCGCCCGAAATGGCCAGGCATGTCGGTTTGGGCGGCTCGATCGTGCTGTCGGGCATCCTCGACCGGCAGCGCGACGCGGTGATCTCCGCCTATGTCGGCGAGCAGTTCCGCCATGTCAGGACGTTGCATCGCGAAGGCTGGGTGACGATCCACCTCAAGCGGTGACGCGCAGCGCCTTCAATTGCACGCCGCAAATTCGCTCAGACATAGCGCGACCTTGCCGCCTTCTTCAGTTCTTCGCGATCGTAGCCGTTCGCTTTCAGCGTTTCGTCGTCAAAGCCAAGCAGAACCCCGCTCACATAGCGGCTCGCTTCGCGCTGGCGCGCTTCGATGAGAGCGTTCACGGCGCTTCTGAAAAATCCGCGTCTGGCTGAAATCGTGGACATGATGGTCTCCTTTGCAGGGCAGTAAGACTCGTTCCTCCACGCCAAAAAGGTAAGCTCTGCTGACCTTTTTTTAAATCGCTGATTCTGCATGGCGTCCATGCGCAAAAGCGATGCTGGACCGAACAGGGCAATCACTGCAGGCAAAAGAGGGCCTCCCAGCTCACGTAGAATGACCACCGTCGATGTCGGCGCTGCCCCTCATTGCCCTGCCGGGCATTTCTCCCCGTATAGTGACGGGGAGAAAACGCCTTCGCGAACGATTTCGCCAATCTCCAGCGTTGCGGAAAGGATGCCGAGGTTGCGGTCAGCCCCTTCTCCCCGTCACTATACGGGGAGAAGATGCCGGTGTCCGAACCGGATAGATAGGTAACAGAATGGACTGATTGCATGGGTGACAGTTTTCTCCTTCGCCGGGAGGACCGG